>CAMJWL010000023.1 GCA_946409405.1 uncultured Bacteroidales bacterium | reverse complement strand
CGAGGCGCAGAAGGTGGATGAGTACGGTAATTTTAAGGAGGAGCGCAAGGTTACGCCGCCGCAGTGGGAGGAAAGGTTCAGGAAGAATGTTACCCCCGAAAAGATAGACGACGTTACCAACGAGCCGCCTAAAAACCTTCACGTGCCAAATTGGCTGCATCAGTTCCTGATATATTTGAGGCGCGATGTCAAGTCGAAGGTAAGCAATACGCAGTATGTGGTTCTCAACCTGCTGGAGGCTCCGCTGTTGGGTTTCATACTGTCGTTCCTGATTAGATATACAGATCCCAACAAGGGACACTATATATTCTTTGAAAACGAAAACATCGTTCCGTACATCTTTATGAGCATCATCGTGGCGGTGTTTTTGGGACTCACGGTGTCGGCGGAGGAGATATTCCGCGACCGCAAGATACTCAAACGAGAGGAGTTCCTCAACTTGTCGCGATCGAGTTACCTGGTGGCGAAGGTGGTCATATTGACGGTGATTTCGGCTATACAGGCCATTCTGTACGTACTTGTGGGCAACACGATACTGCAATTTGAATGGGAAATGTACGGGTCGTTCTGGTTGGTACTGTTCACGATGTTTGTGTTTGCCAACATGATGGGACTCAATATTTCGTCGGCGTTCAATTCGGCGGTTACCATATACATTATGATACCGTTGCTGATGATACCGCAGATGGCGTTGGGCGGCTCGATGTTTAGTTTCAACAAGTTGAACCAGATAATTGGCAGCGTGGGCAAGGTGCCTATCATCGCCGAGTTGATGCCGTCGAGGTGGTCGTATGAAGCGTTGATGGTCAAGCAGTTCCGCGACAATAAGTTTGAAAAGCAGTTCTTTGAATTGGAAAAAACGAGAAGTTTTGCAGATTTTAAGAATGCTTTATACGTAAAAGAACTTCATTCTGCTTGCGAAAGAGCATCTAATTGTGTAGATTCGATAGCGGAAGAAGATCCTGAATACGATACCGTGAGCATAAGGCGCGTTGAGGAATACAATCTCGCCTTGCTTAGGGAGGAAATTGCGGCGGAAATGTACAGATTGCCGGAGTTCCGTTGCAAGAATGTGGACAAACTTACTGTTGAAAGTTTTGACGAGGATGTTGCAGAAGATGTTTATAACTACCTCGATGCTGTAGGCTCATACTACTCCAAGATGTTCAACGATGCCGACCGGGAGTGGGACAGTCGCAAGCAGTACTTTAATAGTCAGCGGCCAGGCTATGTCAACAGCCGCCGCGACAAGTATCACAACGAGAAATTGTTGGATATTGTTACTAATAAGTACGAGGTGCTTAATAAGAACAAAATAATTCGCTACAAAAACCGTTTAATACAGCAGGTGGACCCAATATTCCTTGATGCCGACAATTCGACGTACTTTGGATTCAGGTCCCACTTCTACGCCCCGCGCAAGTGGTTTTGTGGCAGATATTACGACACATACTCGTTTGACATAGTGATAATATGGCTTTTCAGCTTGCTGTGCTACATAACTCTCTACTTCGACGTGCTGAAGAAGGCTATCGATTGGGTGGGCAACATCCATTACGCCGCGCTCCATAAAAAAGAGAATAAGGCCGCCGCGCCAGTTGCGGAGGCTGTTGCGGAGACTAAGGCAGCACCCAAATCGGAAGAATCGTCAGAGACGGAGGAAAAGAGGCCTAAGTTGAAGGTCGTGTCCGACGAGAAGGACGACAATTAATTAACGTATATCAAAAACTCAAAAAGACAAGACAACATTATGCGCAACAAATGGTTTGTCTCATTGGCTCTTACCTGCGTTGCTTTCATGCAGTTTAGCTGCGGGGGATGCAATAGCGGTGGCAGTGATGAAGACATAAAATTCATACCCGGAAACGATATGAACAGGGCGGAGGTCAATTACAACTCCGACGCGATGAACGAGGTTATCGCAAGTTTTCCTCCACCGGTGGAGATGGCGGCACTTATGAAGGATTCGGGTGTGCCGTTTAGCACCAAGTACTTGATTAATCCCGACCAGGTGAAGGATTATACTTCGAGTTTCAAGAAGGCTCTTGGACTTGGTATTCTGAGTGCCGACTTAGGTTATTTGAACACTTATTCCAAGACTTCGCAGATTCTCGACTATCTGGTGTCGATACGCGGATTGACGGAGGACTTGAAACTCGGGCAGTTTTTCGACTTCCAGTCGCTCAAACGCCTCGCCACGTCCGAAGACAACATCGACTCGCTCCAGTTTATGTGCGTGCAGAGTTATCAGAGCATGGACGAGCACCTGCGAAACAACCAGAGGAGCAATCTCAGTGCGCTTCTTGTTACTGGCGTGTGGGTGGAATCCCTCTACCTGATTACACAGGTGGCCAAGGAGCAGCCGAGCGACCGTTTCCGCGAGACCATCGGCGAGCAGAAGGGCATCCTCAACAACCTTCTCCCAATCCTGAAACTCTTCAGGGACACCGACAAGAACTTTGAGGAACTCGTGCAGAACCTCGACGAACTCAAGGATGTGCTTGATGTGGTGAAGATAACGGTACATGTGGACGAAAACACCGAGACTCGTGCCGATGGCATCATCACGCAAAATGAGTTCAGCGTAGTGGAAGTGTCCAAGGAGGAACTTCAGGAGATAATCTCTACAACAGAAAAAATACGTAATAAAATTGTAAAATAATTGCTTTATAAATATGAAAAGATTGTTTATATTCTTAGTTCTTGCAGTATTGGCATTGGCTTCGTTCACCGACAAGGCGGATGCTCAATGCAAGCAACAGCTTGTTTACCAGTGCGCTACTCAGACAGAGAAGGCAATTTATCTGCGTGATTTCAACACCAAGTTGAAGAGGGATTCGCCGGATGAGGAAACAGGCATGAAATGGACCGTAGTTCTCAACAAGGGCACCCAATATAGGTTCTCCCTTTGCGCACCGGAAGGCTTCCAAGAGCAAGTGGTGCTCACGCTCTATGATTCGGAGCATCCCGAGAACACCAAGCCGTGGGGCTGTACGTATGACAAGGTTACTAAATCAGACCGCAAGTCTTTTGACTTCATCTGCAACAAGACCGGCATGTACTACATCTCAATAAGGTACAAACCGGGCGAGGGCGGCAAGAAGGGCTGCGCTGTGGGCATCCTCTCATTCGTAGGCAAAAGCAAAAATTAAGGGCATACGGCTCTCTGGTGTAGAATGCTGTTGTATCCCATGTCGAAGCACCGCATAATGCGGCGTTGGCTCGACATGGGATATGACGGCTTTTTTTCGTTTGCATTGATTGGCGTATCGTTTTTTTTGTTACTTTTGCCACGAAATTTAATCATGCAAAGTTCAGTATCAAATATGAAAACGGGACGCGGTGTATTCGTCATGGTGTTGGCGGTGCATATAGTGGCGGTGATTCTGTCGGGGTGCGGCAGCAAAATGAAGGCTCTTGTTGCCACAAGGCAGGATGCCGACCTGATGTATTATCAGAAAGACTACCTCAACGCTTTCGACAAATATTGCGAGATTATAGAATCGCACGTTTCCAAGAAGGAGACCGTACCTGCCGAACTCTACGCTTCGGCGGGCAAATGTCTGTATTATGCCGATTCCAAGACGGAAGCGATGAAATATTTTGCCCTCGCGGAGAATGCAGGCTTCGAGGACGAGCAGGTTCTGCTGCTCCAAATCAAGCATTACGGCGAGGCCGACAATCTCAGCAAGGAACTCGACCGCCTCGAAAAATATTCTGCCCTCTATCCCGATGGCATCGAAATTGCCTATGTAAACTACCGCAGGTATCTCCGGTATTGCGAGATGCAGGAATATGGCAAGGCGCATTTGAGATTTCAGTCTCTTGCCGACGAGTACCGCGACGATGTTGCAATCCTGGAAAACCAACACCACGTCTGCGAAAAACTCAACCGCCAGGACGAGGCGGACAACATTGCGCGTCAGTTGTACAACATGAACCCAAACAACCTCATTGGTCTCAATTACATGGCATACGACGCTTACATCACCACCGAAAACGAGTATGTGGCAGCCATCAAGGCTTACGAGTCCAATAAAACCACAGCCAACTACAAGATAATGCAGCAGAAGACCGCACCCCTCGTGGCGCGTTACAAGAAGGCGAAGGAAATGTACACCAGGCTTTACACCCTCTACAAACGCCCCTACGACGCTGCAATACTTTCGCGCATCTGCACTCGTCTCAACGAAAAGCAGAACGCCGCATATTACGACAAGTTATCAAAAAACAATCAAAAATAATCATACATAAAACACTGTTAAAATGACACTTACAGAACAGATACAGGACGCTATGAAGAGCGCGATGAAGGAGAAGAACCAGGCTAAACTCGCCGCAGTACGCGCCATCAAGGCGGAAATCCTCAAAGAGCAGACTTCGGGCAGGGGTACGGAAGTTACCGACGCCGACGTGCTCAAACTCATCCAGAAGATGATCAAGCAGCGCACCGACTCCATTGCAATCTACCAGCAGCAGGGTCGTCAGGATCTCGTTGACGAGGAGAACGCCCAACTCGAATACATCAAATGTTACCTTCCCAAGCAACTCTCCGAGGCTGAGGTGGAAGAAATCATCGCCAAGGTGGTTGCCGAGACGGGCGCAACGTCCATCAAGGACATGGGCAAGGTGATGAAGGCCGCCAACGCCCAACTCGCCGGCAAGGCAGAGTCCAAGTTGATTGCCGACAAGGTGAAGGCCGCCCTCAACAAATAATCCCTTCCCGATGGAAAAACTTTCGATGGAAGCCCTTCACCGCATCAGCGTGGAGGAGTTTAAGCAATGCGAGAAATCGCCGGTGGTCTTGGTGCTCGACAATGTGCGCAGCGCGCTCAATGTCGGCTCCATATTCCGCACCGCCGACGCTTTCCGCATTGCTAAAATATTATTGTGTGGCATCACCGCTTGCCCGCCCAACGCCGAAATCCGCAAGACAGCCCTTGGCGCGGAGCAGTCGGTGGAGTGGGAGCATTGTGCCGATAGCGTTGCCACCGTCGATGCGCTCAAAGACGACGGCTACACCATCATTGCCATAGAGCAGGCAAAGGGAAGCGTGATGATAGACAAGATGGACTTGTCGCCATACCCAAAAGTCGCCCTTATCTTTGGCAACGAGGTCAAAGGCGTTGACGACCGCCTGATGGATTTGTGCGACCTCTGCGTAGAGATTCCACAATACGGCACCAAACATTCGCTCAATGTGTCGGTAAGCGCAGGGATAGCGATTTGGGAGGTGTGGAGGCAATATGCACAAAAATAATTTTGTTTTTTACCCCCCTATCTCCAAAATTTTTTCTATATTTACCGCGCATACAATGCATTTTCTAATAATAGTAATTATAAATAATAATAGTAATTATAAATAATCAACCAAAATGAAAAATACAACTTACTTTACAAATTGTAAATTACAGATGTGTGAGAGTAAGTTGCTGTTAACATTTATTACAGCACTACTCCTCATCCTCGTCTTTCCGACGCGAGGTTTCGCCGAGCCGTTGGACGAGGACCCCGACCCTGTGCCTTACGCCACGCTTTCCCAAGATGGCAAGACACTCACTTTCTCTTGCGGCGAATCCATGCCCCACGGTGCGATGGCTTTCCCTGAGAACGACCCCTCTGGTCTTGGTTCCTCCGCTTGGATGGAATACTACGAGACCATCACCACTGTTGAAATAGAAAAAAAGTTCTATGAATACAAACCTACTTCTTGCGATAATTGGTTCGCTGGACTCATCAACCTTACTACTATCAACGGCATCGAATACATCAACACCTCCCGTGTTGAATCAATGAAGTTGATGTTCGCTAATTGCAGCAGCCTCAAAAGTGTAGATTTGAGTACGTTCAATGTTGAACATGTAACTTCAATGTTGAGCATGTTTTCGGGATGCAACAGCCTCACTGCCGTTTTAGCAAAAGACGGATGGAAGATAACCGACCAGTGCGACACTACCAACATGTTTTCATACAGTGCTGCCCTTATCCGCAACGACGGACAATGGAAGGTTGCCGTGGACTCTTACGATGGTGTTGTTACCACAGAAAACTACAAGATCGTCATCGACTACAACTACTTCGGCATCGAAACCGACCCTGTTGTGATTGAATATGACGACGACTATACCTTGCAGGTACCCGAAAGACCCGGCTACAAATTCCTTGGATGGAAACAGGAAACCATGCCGGGCGAATTCTCCGACCTTATCACAGAAGAAGTTGTAGTACCCAAAGGCGCGGGCAACAGGCGTTATCAGGCGCAGTGGAAAGAACCCTACGCCACGCTTTCGCAAGATGGCACCACCCTCCAATTCTTCTACGGCTACGAAAAGCCCGATGACGCGATGGCTTTCCCTGACGATGACTATCCTGTGTGGACAGGGGTACGCGAAGAGTTCCCTGACAAAGAAAACATCACCACCGTAGAAATCGACAAGTCGTTTTCAGAATACGAGCCGACTTCTTGTCTGGGTTGGTTCTACGACCTTAGTAACTTGACCACTATTAACGGTCTGGATAATCTCAAAACCTCGCAGGTAACTAATATGCTTCTGATGTTCTGTGGCTGCGCCAGCCTTGAAACCCTTGATTTGAGTTCGTTTGAAGTTACCAATGTGGAGTATTTTGACTATATGTTTGGTGGTTGCGTAAAACTCTCTGCAATTATAGTAAACACCAATTGGACTATTTCGGAAAGTGCAACAAGTGACGGTATGTTTCAAGATTGCTATGCCCTTATGGGTGGCAGGGGTACAATGCTCGACGAAGAGGGAAAAAATACTGGTGCCATCTACGCCCGCATCGACGGCGGCACAAGCCACCCTGGCTATTTTACCACCGCAAGCGACTTTGAAGATGAGGAAATCGCCATCACAGGAGACTTAAAAACAAAATATTTAGTCGGCGAATGTAAAGAATTGAATGTTGATGGCGACGAAATCACAGTTACTTTTGGAGACCGTACCACAACAAAGACAATACCGATGTCATCTGTTAAAATCTCAGGTTTTGAACCGGAGAAGATAGGAGAACAGACCATCACGGTATCCTATCGCGGCAAGACGGCGGAGTTTACCGTTACGGTATTGGATGTTCCATACGCCGTGCTTGACGAAGACGGCACTCTGACCCTCTATTACGATGCAAACCGTCCAACCGACAAGGAAGTCTATGATTGCCCGGTTGACGGTTCTGCACCCGGTTGGTACGGCAACGGAGAAATCACAAAAGTAATAATCGACCCTTCGTTCAAGGATTGGCAGCCTACGATGTGTATCAATTGGTTTGCAGGCTTGACCCATCTCAGGATTGTAGAGGGATTGGACAACATCGACGCATCCAAGGTAACTTATGTTTATGGGATGTTTTGGGACTGTTCCAGCCTTCAAGCCATTTTGGTAAGCGGCGAATGGAATCTGCCTGATAATTTGGGCAATGGTGAAGGCATGTTTCAAGATTGCTATGCCCTTATGGGCGGCAAGGGAACGATGCTCGGCGAAGAGGGAAACAATACCAGTGCCATCTACGCCCGCATCGACGGCGGCACCAGCAATCCTGGCTATTTCACTTTGGCAAGCGAACTCGAAGATGAGATAATCGCCATCACAGAACCCTCCAAAACAGAATATATCGTCGGCGAATGTGAAGAATTGAATGTTGATGGCGGCGAAATCACCGTTACTTTTGGAAACGGTTCCAACCCGAAGACAATACCTATGTCATCAGCCTCAATCTCAGGATTTGACCCCAATACGGCGGACGAGCAGACCATCATCGTATCCTATCGCGGCAAGACAAAGGAATTTACCGTTACGGTATCGGAAGATACGAGGAAAGTTGTGTCTATCGACGTCTATTCTCAGGGAGTTGCTCTTGGCGCTGAGTTAAAAAAGCTTTATTTTTATGTCTGCTATGATGATGGAAGCGGAGATTGGGTATCTTTTGCAGCCGAAGGTGTCAAAGTAGAGGGATTGGATATCAAACAAGTAGGCATTTATGACGTAACAGTTTCCTACAAGGGAAAAAACGCTCAATGTACGGTGGAGGTTTTCAAAGAACCCATTGACTTCGATTTCACCAATGTAAACACCAAACTCAACAGCAACATCAACGAAAAGCCATCGGGCAAGGTAATGGTTTCCTACCAAACAGGCGAATCTGAAGATGTTGACATCAGCGAGATGTACATTGGCGACTTTGAGGAGAAGGATGGACATACACAAGTGTATGTTGAATATCATGGTTACTCGGAATATTTAACTGTAACCTTCTTTGATGGTCCCATTCCGTATGCCGTGCTTCAAGGCAACACCCTCACATTCTACTATAAAGAGGCGAAGGACAAGCCCGCCGACGCGATGGATATCCTCAACAACGACTATCCCGTATGGACAGGAATTAACGAAGATTTCCCTGACAAAGAAAACATCACCACCGTCTCAATCGACAAGTCGTTTTCAGAATACAAGCCGACATCGTGTTTGGCTTGGTTCGCCTACCTTGAAAACTTGACCGCTATCAACGGCTTGGAATATATCAATACCTCGCAGGTAGAAAATATGCATCTGATGTTCAGCGACTGTCGCAGACTTGAAACGCTTGATTTGAGTAATTTTGATGTGACCAATGTGAAGAATTTTGACAATATGTTTAGTGTTTGCGAAAAACTTTCTGCAATTATAGTAAACACCAATTGGACTATTTCGAAAAGTGCAACAGGTTCCAGTATGTTTTATGCTTGCAAAGCCCTTATGGGCGGCAAGGGAACGATGCTTGACGAAGAAGGATATAATACTGGTGCCATCTACGCCCGCATCGATGGCGGCTCAAGTGCCCCCGGCTACTTCACTTTGGCAGACGACTTCAAAAAGGAAAAAATCGAAATCTCAAAATTACCTTCCAAAACCGATTATTTCGTCGGCGAAGAGGACGAATTGGATGTTTATGGCGGCAAAATCACCGTTACCTTGGCAAACAATTCAGACAATTCAGACAATTCTACGGCGACAATCTCGATGGATTGTGCCACAATCTCAGGATTTAACCCAAATCAGACTGGAAAGCAGACCATTATCGTATCCTATCGCGGCAAGACGGCGGAGTTTACCGTTACGGTATTGGAAGACACGAGAAAAGTTGTGTCTATCGACGACTTTACACATGTAGTTTCTCTTGGTACTAAGTCGGATGAACTTTATTTTTATGTCAACTATGATGACGGAAGCGGCGAGTGGGTGTCTTTTGCAGCCGATGATGTTATTGTAGAAGATTTGGATATTAAAACAGCAGGTACGTATGACAACGTAAAAGTTACCTACAAGGGTGTTTCTGGTCAAGGTACGGTAGTGATATACAGAGTTCCCGTTGCTTTCGACTTCTCCGCTGTAAACACCAAAGATCTCAATCGCAACATCAACGAAAAGCCTTCGGGCATGGTAACGGTTTCCTACGAAACAGGCGAATCAGAAACCGTTGACATCCGCAAGATGGACATTGGCGATTATGAAGAGGAAGATGAAATCACAAAAGTGGATGTCTATTATCACGGTTACTCGGAATATTTAACCGTATCCCTCGTTGAGGGACCCACGCCATACGCCGTGCTTGACGACAACGGCACTCTGACCCTCTATTGCTCCAAAGAACTTCCTGAAGACGAGGATTCCTACTTTAAATGCCCTCTTGACGGTTCTACATCCGGTTGGTCCGACAATTCTGAAATTAAAAAAGTAATAATCGACCCTTCGTTCAAGGATTGGCAGCCAACGACATGCTACCGTTTGTTTGCATACTTGTCTAATCTCAGGATTGTAGAGGGATTGGACAACATCGACGCATCCAAGGTAACTGATGTTTATGGTATGTTTTATAATTGTTACAACCTTCAAGCCATTTTGGTAAGCGACGAATGGAATCTGCCTGCGGATTTGGACGATGGTGAAAGCATGTTTGCGTATTGCAATGCCCTTATGGGTGGCAAAGGTTCGATGCTCAACAAAGGTGAAAATACCGACGCCACCTACGCCCACATCGACGGCGGTACCGACACCCCCGGCTATTTTACCTTGGCAAGTGACCTCGAAAAGGAAAAAATCGAAATCACAAAACCCTCCAAAACAGAATATATCGTCGGCGAAGATGAATATTTGTCTGTTTATGACGGCGCAATCACCGTTACCTTGGCAGACAAATCTACGGCGACAATCTCGATGGATCGTGCCGAAATCTCAGGTTTTGACCCAAATACGGTGAAAAAGCAGACCATCATCGTATCCTATCGCGGCAAGACGGCGGAGTTTTACGTTACGGTATCGGAAGACACGAGGAAAGTTGTATCGTTTGAAGAGATACCAGAAGAAGTGGAACTCGGCACCGAATTGAAACGTATTAGTTTCACGGTTGTATATGACGACGGAAGCCGTGATTATCTGTCTTTTGACGACGAAGGCGAAGGCGTATTAGTAGAAGGTTTTGATACCAAAACCAAAGGCGAGAAGAGCGTAACAATTACCTACCGTGGAGAATCTTGGACAGGCAAGATAACGGTATGTATAACCCCTAAGCCATACGCTATGCTGGATGGCGAAACTCTCACATTCAAATATGCCGAGGAGCCGGAAGAGGGCGCGATGCTTTTTGAAATGAATGATAAATATGTTTATCCTTGGACGGCTAAATCCGACAACATTACAAAAGTTGTCATTGACGAATCATTCAAGGATTATATGCCTTATGCTTGTTGGAATTGGTTTGCGTATCTCAACAAACTGACGACCATAGAGGGATTTGAAAACCTCAATACCAGTGAGGTCTATGATATGGAGGGTATGTTCCATGGTTGCGAAAGCCTTACAACTCTTGATTTGAGCAATTTCAATACCACAAATGTCGAGTATATGATTAATATGTTTAACGGATGCTCATTACTTGAGACAATTACTGTTGGCAGCGGATGGTCAACGGCAAGTATTGGCGAGAATGACGAGAATATGTTTGCTGGCTGCACCTCACTCAAAGGCGGCTTAGGAACTCAATATAATGAAGACAATCCCAACGATGCTACCTACGCCCACATCGATGGCGGTATCGAAAATCCCGGCTATTTCTCGTCAACGTGTGATTACAGTGGCTTTACCATTGAAAACGGCATTGCCACCTTCCCCAACGGAGAGGAGGCAATCTTCATCAGCAAGGACATCAAAGTTACCAAAGTGGTTATCGAGCGCAGTTTCACTAAAGATCGTCCGTCAACCTTGACCCTGCCGTTCTCATTTGACGCAAGCAAGTTTAGTGGCGGCACGTTCCACACGGTAACTACCGTAGCATACGACGAGGATTCAGAAGAATGGGAGGCAAAGGCATCCGATGCAGTAGCAACGGTGGAGGCAAATACGCCATACTTGTTTAAACCCTCTAAAACCCTCGACAATATTACGATAGAGGCTGCGGCTGGCGAATACATCACATTGGAAGCCAACGTATTCACCTCTACCTTCACCAACGTAGGTACGTACAAGGACGAAGATGGTAATATTGTAACTTCCGATTGGCAACTTGTGGGTGTTTACAGGAAGAAGGTTTGGGAATATCGTTCCCCCACCGACTATGGTTTTGCCGCCAAAGATATGACAAACGGCATTGCTGCGGGCGAGTTTGTACGAGCCGGCGAGGGTGCGTGGATCAATCCGATGCGTTGTTACCTCACCTACACCGGCGAGGAGGATTTATTTGAAGACTACCCGGACGACGCACCGCACTCCAAGTCTGCCACCGATCCCCTCCCGACCACAATCCGTGTAATCTTCCCCGATGCCACCGCCTCCGTCATCAATCCAGACGACCCGACGGCAGACCCCTCCGGCGACATTGAGACCCCCGTTTCGGAAATCGTGCCGTCGCACTCCGCCGCTGCAAAAGTTTGGTCGTATGACAAGACCATCTACATCGAGGCTCAGGTTGGCATGGCATATCAGGTAATCGACCTCAACGGCAGACCGCTCATTAAAGGCGTTACCTCCACCGACCGCGAGGAAGTCGCATTGCCCCGCGCCAATAGCGGCATCGTAATCGTGAGGATTGGCAACAAATCGTATAAAATAATGTATTAATCCCCCAATTTAACAAGCGCCAACGGCGCGTTATCTCCAAGGGTAGTCCGTGAGGGCTACCCTTTTTTATAATTAATAAAAAAATACCATTCCCTTAACATACAACTCCCAAATAATCATTACCTTTGCAGCCTGAATTGATAGCGGAATACAAGTCTCCGGGCGGCTTACGCGGCTCGCACAATGGGATTAGATGGGAAAGAAGCCAGGAGGTTCGTATTGCCGTAGTGGTAATTAATAACATAAAAACGACAAATGAACTTTCAGGAAATCGGGTTGAAACAACCCCTCATCGACGCCGTTACCGAAATGGGTTTCGAGCAGTTGACCCCTATTCAGGAAAAGACTATTCCTTTCATTACAAGCAACAAGAGCGACCTCATCGCCCTTGCGCAGACCGGCACGGGTAAGACCGCTGCTTTTGGTCTGCCGGTACTCAATCAGATTGACATCGACAACACCGATACTCAGGTGCTTGTGCTGTGTCCTACACGCGAATTGTGCCTTCAGATTACCGGCGACCTCAACAACTTCTCCAAGTATCTCAAAGGACTTTCAGTAGTGCCGGTGTATGGCGGCGCAAACATCCGCGAGCAAATCAAACAGTTGAAAAAATGCTGTCAGATTGTTGTGGCTACACCTGGCCGCGCAATCGACTTGATGGAGCGCAAAGCACTCAAAATCGACGCTATCCAATGGCTCGTTTTGGACGAGGCAGACGAAATGCTGTCGATGGGATTCAAGGACGACCTCGACACCATCCTCGCCGACACCCCCGAAGACAAGACCGTTCTCCTTTTCTCTGCGACTATGCCCGCCGACATTGAGCGTATGGCGCAGTCGTATATGAAAAATCCGGAGGAAATAGCAGTTGCCGCCAAGAATATTGCAGCAGAAAACGTTGAGCATCAATATTTTATGGTTCGCGCCAAAGACCGTTACGAGGCACTCAAACGTGTCGCCGACGTCAATCCCGACATCTACGCCATTGTATTCTGCCGCACGAGGATGGAGTGCAAGGAAGTTGCCGACAAGTTGATGGCAGACGGTTACAACGCCGACGCCCTCCACGGCGACCTCTCTCAGGCGCAGAGGGACAATGTGATGCAGAGGTTTCGCAGTCGTCATCTGCAAATCCTCGTTGCCACCGACGTTGCGGCGCGTGGTTTGGATGTCAACGACCTTTCGCACGTCATCAATTACAACCTTCCCGACGACCCCGAAGTGTATGTGCACCGTTCGGGCAGGACAGGCAGGGCGGGCAAATCGGGCGTTTCGATTTCATTGCTCCACCTCAAAGAGAAGGGCAAACTCCGCACCATCGAGAAGATTTGCAAGAAGAAATTTGAGCGCAAGCCCGTTCCCAACGGCCGCGAAATCTGCGAGATACAACTCCTCAATTTCATCGACAAGGTGAAGAATGTGGAGATAGACGAGGCGCAGATAGAGGCGTTCAGCGCGCAGATTGCCGAAAAATTTGCCGATATGAGCCGCGACCAGATTATCAAGAAATTTGTGTCGATGGAGTTCAATAGGTTCCTCGATTATTACCGCAACGCCCAGGACATCAATGTAGATTTCGACGACCGCGACAAGGAAAAGGGCGGCAAGAAAGACCGCAAGCGCGACCGCGACCGTGGCGACCGTTATGACGACCGCGACGACCGTCAGGAGCGTCGTGGCGGCAAGCGCGACCGCGACCGTCGTGAGCGTGGCAAGGATTACGCAAGGCTCTTTATTTCGCTCGGCAGCAAGGATCACGTGTCGCCCGGCACGATGATGGGCTTTGTGAACCGCGTGGTGGACAATCGCGAAGTTTCCATAGGCAAGATAGACATCCAGAAGAATTTCTCGTTCTTTGAGGTTGATACGGAGCATTTGCAGGAGGTGCTTGACGCAATGCGCAACGCACAGTTTGACGGTCAGTCTGTTACCGTAGAGCAAGCATCCTCCAATGGCGAACACACTCCGCACAAGCCCAACCGTAAGGAACGCCGCGCAGCGATGTTTGGCAACAAGGACGATTGGAAGTCCCGCGACAACGACCGCGCTACCGACCGCATCGACCGCAACTTCGACCGCCGCAAGTCGCCTTACTTCGACGAAAACGACGAGCAGTTTATGTTTGGCAAGAAGAAGCGCGACCGCAACGAGTATCACAGAAAAGGTTTCAGGGGAAAATAATCGTTATTTCTGATAAAAAACTTGCCCCACACGCATAATATGCGCCCCTATCGGTTTGTCTTTAACGTCTTGATAGTTAATCAAATCGATACTATATATTTCCCCAAAAATCAAAAGTTCCATCACCAAAAATCGAAGTGTTACAATTTATAAAACGAAATGTCCTCGTTCCATGCGGTCGTGAAACTCAAAATGCGGATTTTTAGGCCTATGTCGTTTCTGTTTTGTGAGGCGGATGAAACCCGAACTAACGGCTGCATATATCCGTCGTCCGGCTGCCAATTGTGTAAAATGTCAACAAGTTTTTTTTCAACTGCGTATAGATGAAAGGCGGTGGCACGTGTCTTTTCTGGGGCTTTTTGTGCACTTGATGCATAATTGTCGAACAGCAGACGGAACGAAATGCGACATTCTGCCAATTGGTTGGCTTCGCCCGTCATGGAATATTCCGTGCGGTCAAAGTCAATCAGAACCGCAGGATAGGCTAGCGTTGGGCGTATCCTTGTCTGATCCTGACCCAAATACTGGTCTATCCACGCTATCTCCGGCATCGACTCTGCAATGTGCGCCGACACGTCTGTTATGAATTGCGAAAAAACACTGTTCATAATTCCAAAATTTTAGTTAGTTCCTTTTCTATCATTTCGTATATTGCATCGTCCAACTCCTCGCTTTCGCCGATAAACTGACGCTTGGGCATTGTAAAACCATTGCCTCTACCTGCGTGAAGCCCCTCATTGTGAACCGCCGCATATTCAACGTCGTTTTCTATCACTACTTCCGCGTCAGACACTGTGTATTCGATGCTGTCGTACAGATTGTTTCTATTGCTCATCAACGTCTTGTACTTGCCTTTTGCACCCTTGGCTGGGGGAATGTGCTTGATGTTCCCGTCCTTGTCCTCTACTGTACCACCCAACCTTTTCGCAGATTTCCACTTTTGCAATCCGCCATCAACAAAGCCGCCGAGCAAAAAGTTTTCTTGGAAGTGCTCTTTTGCCATACGTCCCGCCTTGACGGGCATCGTGCGGCTCACGCACTTCTGAATTTCGGCGGCTTTCTCCGTTATCTGCCGTATAAAGTCCTGGTCTGTCATACTCCTATGTATTCAATGTAAGCAAAGGCATACGACAGTGGCATTGTCCTAAAACTTTCTGATTTCACAAGGGTTGTCTCCTTGTCTTGGTAGGTTTGTCCGTTTTTGGGGAAAACTTCGTGTCCTGTGAGGTACCATGCTCCACCGCCTTTCCCATCCCCTGAACATGTGAAAATCTCCGAGATGCGTGACAGGGAATTGCCGATGTTTTTGTCGCCGATAAATTGATGTCTGTGCGCCGGTATGTCGGCAGAGGAAAGTCTGATGCTTGCGGTTTGAAATTCTGAGCCATACTTTTCCCCCACATAAAACTTGTCGCCCGCCCCCTTGTCCTCCTCAGCGCAGATGACGAACATTCCCCGCAGATCTTTCGTGCCGTGTGTGCCATCGCACAAGTGCCATCCCTGGGGAATTTCTGATATTGGGCGCGTCCATATCATCACCATGCCTTTCACAAAGGTAACGGCGGGGGACGACACTGCTTTCTTCCTGTCCGACACTTCTTTGTCAATATTTTTTTGCAATTTTTCTATGTCCTTGTCCACATCATCCTCAAGTGCCTTCATGCTCTTGTCCACATCTTCCTTCCACGCCTTGACATCCTTTTCGATGGCTGTTTTCAGCAGGTTGAGGTCTGTGTCGTCGGTGGCGACACCTTCCAATGCGTCAAGCAACTTTTTCAAGCCCTCCACATCCTCTACGGTGTGGTTGTGCTTTTTCTGTGCGAAGATGTCGCTGCCTTTCACAAAGTCTTTCCATTCCAAAGTCTGTGCGGCGTCGGTGGGGTGTCGCCCGTTTGCGAGGGTGCGCACCGTGTAGGCTGCGGCGAAGGGTTCGCCAAGGGCTGTTATTTCGGTGTCGGTGCTGTCTATGTGGCAGTACGTTTCGTTGTAATTGCCGCCGGGATAGTGCAACACTTCGCCCTCGTCGGTCATCTGCACATACACATAGCCCTTGGTGCGCTGTCCGCCGTTTTTGGTGCAGCCGGTCAATATCACGCATTTCTTACCCATTGACGCTCCTAACGCCGCTATTTGTGCGGTGTTCTTTTGCAGGGTCTCAAAAGTCTCCGAATCTATCGGGTACTTGCCCTGCCCAGTGGCCACCGCATTAAAATTGCCTGTAATCTTATCTATCATGGTTCTAATTCGTTATAGTTTGTTGTTTATCCTTGTAAGCCACCTTTTGGAGGCGAGTTTGTACTTGTTGACGAGGGCGGCAAGCCGTGCGTCTTTCCGCAGGTGCCTGAGCGCGGTGGGCAGTTCCACGTAGAAGTCGGTCGCTATGCTCGCCATCGACCCGCGAAGTTGCAGGAATACCGGATTGTCGTCGTCGCGGCTGTGTACGTGCAGCACGTTATTTTCGTCGCCTCGGGGAAATACGTACACCGCCGGCAGATCCACCAACGACGAATCCACCACCCTAATGCGCCGTAGTCCGTCGTCAAAGTTGTCATTGAGCATTTTTTCAAGTTTGCATGTCTGCCCCGTTATCTTCAATTCCGCCTCCTTGGTGTCCGCGTATTCGCTCAGGTTGCGCTTGATGTATGACAGCGGGTGCATCATAACGTCAAGTACCGCCGTCATCATGCCGTGTCTCAGGCGCACCGGCAGAAGCAGGTTTGCCAGTTTCTTCAAGTCCGTCTGCACTATCCTATTCATAAGCCTCGAGGTTAATGGTTATCTGTTTGCGCCCTCCAGTCTTTTTCAGACGGAAATATCCGCTCAATGGCCGTATATGGCTTGTTATCTCGCGCATTTCGTCCGTCTTGGAGGTGTTGCTGCTCGCCTTCACGAGGTCGGCTATCTGGACGCCGTCCACTTTCTGCACGGCGTCCACCAATGCCATGTTGGAGTATTCACCGTTGAAGGGCAGGTTTTTCAGATATGTTTCCACCGCTGCAATACAGGCGTCCCTCACGGTGGTCGCCGTCAGCAGGGGGTTGTACCACACGTTTAGTTCGCAAGCGAAGTCGTCCGCGCTCCTGTTTATCAGGTTTATTTTCACGCCTGCGTACTTAACGGCTTCAAGATACGCACGTATCTGTGTCTCCGTGTCGTCGTCAAGAGGGGCAAGGTCGCCGTTATTTTCCCCTGCTATCTTGATGGTGAGGTTTGCCATAGCCCTGTCCTCGTAAGCGACGGCATATTTCACCACTTTTTTCTCCGCAATCTCCTCATCTGTGAGCCATGTGGTGTCATACTCGTCCTCGCCTTCGGGCAGGAGTTCGTCCTTGAGAAACTCCGTCGTCTTGTGCGCGTACCATTCGGCGCGTCCCGGTACAAGTTTCTTTATCATAGCCTCCACCTCCTCCTTGTGCGTATCAAAGAGTTTTTCCACGGTGTTGATTGCCACCGCCACTATGTACAGCAGAAGCCGCCATATCGACACGGCGGAAGCATCGGTCAGTACGTCCAGTTCGCGTATCTGTCTTTTCCGCGCCACCATGCTATTGAATATTTCGTCTATTGTTCTCATGTCTGTTAAGGATTATGATTGTTGATTTATCGCACCCAGAAGTCTATCTGTATTCCCATATAGTCTATGCCGCCAAGTACGCTGTCGGCGGTCAGTGCACTTGCGGGTTCAAGCCTGTTGTTTTCATACACTCGCACCACAGCAGCGTCCTTCCCCAATTCGTCGGGGATCTCTATCTCCGTGCCGGGCACAAGTTCCGCATCGAGCGTCAGAGAGTTGGCGATGGCTATTCCGTACAGGTTTTCCATGCTGCCAGTGTAGCGCACCGTGATGTCGGCAAGGCTCTGATATGGTAATACTTTAACTTTCATGATATTCGGCTTCTATTTTTATTTCGGGTAATTGTGTCTTGATGTCTCGCACCTGCATCCCGTCGGTAGAAAATTGCGTCAGAATCTCCCTGTTGAGCCCTGCAAGTTCCGAGCGTTCAAGGTATGTCTCCACCCCCACGCATCTGTCAGGGTGCTGCTTCCACTCGCCTTTTTGACACAACAACAGCAGCGTCTGGTTCTGCCGTGTGGTTTCGCCTACGCAGAAGTCACCATCCGCCGTCTTTATGTTCTGGCTCCCGTCCAGTTCTATGTCGTGTACTTCCATAATATATATTAATGTGTTACTGTTGTGTCTTCAATATCTTCGGCTTTTGTTTCTGTTATCGTTTTTGCCGCCCAGGTTGCTGCCGCAGATTTGAGTGCCGCGCCGCCATCTTGCGGAGTCACTACCCAAGTCGTGGAAAACACCTGCTTCAAATCGTTCAAACTTTTTTCCAGCACGTTAAGCCGGTTTATCAGGTCATTGATTTTTATTAGCCCGCCGTTACCGCCGCCGTTTATTATTATCTTTTCATATTCTGCGCAGTCCGCAAGCATCCATCCATCGCCGCCCTCAATTTGCACCACTAATGCCGCCGCGCCTTTTTTCGGTACACAGAGTATGCCGCCCGCCGCGTCGGTTACACATTGGAGGCGGATGCCGTACATTACAAGGCCGTCGTCGTCGATGTCGCACGTCTTGGCGGATTCGTCAACCGCCGCCACCGTGCCAAGCACTGTTACTGGCTTTGCCCCGTACTTTTTTGCAAACGCCTGCCTTATCTCCTCGTTAGTTGTCATATTGCCTTAATGTTAGTTTCTGTCGTCCACCGCTTGCCGAATATTTGCCCTCAACGGTCTCCACGAAATACCGTCCGCTTCTTTCGGGGAATTTAGGGTCGTCTATCTCCGCAACCATGCTCTTTTCAAATGCAGGTTCCAGGAAACACGTAACGCTGCCTTCATATCCCTGCCGGTTCTCTTCATTTTCCATCGCAGCTGCCACCTCTTGCAGGTACTCCGACGGAAGCCCGGAGCGCACGTTCACTGCCTTTTCTGTCTTCGACTTTTGGTTCTTCTCCTTGTTTTTGGTCTTCGTTTTCTTTGTCTGTCCTCTTGAATCTTTCTCCACTATGTTTATCCGTACCGTTTCATCGTCGGCTACCTTTTTCAGTTCGTCGTCTTTGACAGTGTTGAATCCGGGGCGGAGTTTCGCCGCATCTTTGGAATTTGAATACATCGACGGTGAAAGGTACAGTTTGTCGAAATCGAACCAAATGCGACAGGCGCAGTTCTTTTTGAGCCAGTCAAGCACTTCAGTAGCAGGATAATCTTTGAACCATACGTTGGTTAGTGGTATGTCGGCGATGTTGTTCTTTTGGATTATGATGTCTGTGCCGTTGCAAAGGTCTTTAATAAGTTGCAACGCCGTCGTCTTCTGGTACGACTTGGTAAAACGTTTTTTGCGCAAATCGTAGGAGTACCCTTCGCACTCTATCTGCAACGGCACGGCGTAGTTTATCCTCAGAACCTTACCCATAAAGCGTGTGGTGTTTCTGCCATTGTAGCCGAGCATTACAATTACGTCCCCGCCCTCGTAGAACGGCGACGACTTGTTGCCTCCGCCGTTGGTCTTGGCGTAGAGCGACAATGGCAGTTCTATGGTGCAGGTGTCGGTGTAGTCGGAGACCGAACAACGCCACTTGACCGCCGTGGGCTTTACGCTAATGCCACATATTGATATGTCAGAGGTCATTACAAACATTTTATTTCAATACTAATGTGTTCACAAAGTCGCTTTCGCACGTAAAACTGAAAGGTCTGTGTCTCACAGTCTTCCCTTGCGTTTCGGGAAATTCCAACGCCGTCATGCACACCTGGCAACTGCTGTCCAGGAACAAGTCGCTCACCGCGTTGTGAAGTTCCACAGGCTCGGTGCTTTCATAAAACCTTTTCAGCATCAGCATTTCTCGGTCGGGCATCATGCTGCCTTTCGCTATCAGCACGCCGCTCACCGAAAATTCGTAGTCGCCCACAGAAAACTGTTCCTTCACCGTGCCTTTGCGTTCAGATATTGCCGTCCGTATCACGGTCTTCTGACCCGTCACTCGGATGGTGGCGCACGGAATGTACAACTCGTCGCAGCCGCATTTCAGTTTCACCGGCAGGAATACCGACCTGCCCATATACTCCTCGCGCACTGGGCTGCCGAGCGAAGTGGTGTTGTTTTCAGGCTCTTTTTCCTCCACTGTGAAGTTGTTTGGGAAATATGCCCTGTATATCTCTTTAAGGTTTATCAGCAACGAACTCATGATGTCATACAGCCTTTGCTCCGTCGAGCAGTATCCTCGACAGACATTCTGTTACTATGTTTTCTATTTTTGATACGGATTGCTCCATGTTGGTGGTGTTGAACACTATGTTGTCGAAAAACTTGCCAAGGCTAATGTTCACCACCTTCGGTCCCGACGACGCCACGCTTTGCGCAGCCTTTTCCGACGACGCGCTGTTGCTCTTGGTGTTTGCGGCTATCTTTTCGAGTACTTCCGTGTTTCGGGCTTCTTGTGTCTTTTCGTCCAACGGCTTGGCTGGGGCATTGGCGGGCTGTGCTGCGGTTGCCGTCACGTCTGCCTCGCCTACTACTTTCGTTACCACGCTCGTGGCAGGTACGCCCTTTATCCAGCGGTACGCCTTTTCGATGGCATTCAATATCGGCATTACAATGTTGTCAAACGCCCATTTCAATGCGTCTATAACGTCGCCTACAAAGTCCGCCACGCCGCTTGCAATCTTCGCTATCAGTTGGAATATGTCCTTTATTATTTCGCTCTGGCTCACAAACTCATACACGCTTCCTATCAGGTCGCCTACAAAAGCCACTATCTTCTGTATCACAGGCCAAACATGGTTAACTATGGTGTCTTTGACAGCATCCACATAGCCCATGAACACCGTCGCCTTTTCGTTCATCGACGACCACCATGCCCGCACCTTTTCTACGATTCCCGACACATATTCTGCTATCGGGCCAAACACCTGCATAAGCAGCGGCTTTACCGCCTTGATGTAGCCGATTACCTTTTCCACGCCATGCGTCAGAGGGTCGAGCATCTTTTCGAGGTACGGCATCATCTTGTTGCCAAATTCCAGCGCAAATGTTACCAGCGGCGTAAGGGCGTTGCCAGCCTTTATCTTGAACTCCTCCCACGCTCCATTGAGTTGCTGCATCTTGCCAAAGGGAGTCTTGGCTATTGTGCCGAGCATGTTGTTGAACTTGCCGCCCTCGCTGGTGCAGCCCACCAACGCCTCGTGCAGCATTTCAAAACTTATCTTGCCTTCGCCTATCTCCTCTTTGAGCGTTCCGATGCTCTTGCCGGTCTGTTTGCTCATCTGTTCGAGAGGGTTCCATCCCGCGTTGATGAACTGGTTGAGGTCGCCAGCGTTCATCTTGCCAGCCGCCATCACCTGCGAATATGCGAGTACAAGTCCGTTGAGGTGGTCTTTGTCGCCCATCGACACGTCGCCGAGCATTTTAAGGTTTTCCGTCACGCTCTTGATGTCGCCCTCGCCATCTTTCAGTGCGTTGAAGCCGAAGCCCATCATAGTCTGCGCGTTGGCGAACACCTCAGAGCCGAGTATGGTGTTTTGTTGCAAATCCACCAGTTGCCTTGTCAGTTCCTGCCCGGTCTCCTCGCTTCCTGCAAGCACGTTGAACGACGTCTGTATCTTCTGCCGGTCAAGACCTGCCTGCATAGCGTCCACAAAGAAACCAGCAGCCGCACTTCCCGCCGCCACTATGCCGTTGTACATTGCAGTGCCTTTAACGTAGTCCCACGCGCCGCCCTTCTTGTCGTCTTTGCCATCCTTGCCGCCTTGGGCATCTCCGCGCCTCCGAGAGCCTATTTTGTCCGCCGCCTTGGCCGCCTTCTCAGCCTTTTGTCTTACCTCGTCTATCAGTTTCCCCGCAGTACGTGCCGCCTCTGCCACCTCGTCGAAACCTGCGGCGGTCGTCTCGGTCATCCGCTTCACCCTCTGGCTTGTTTCCGCGCTCTTGCGGCCTGTCTCCGCTATTTCGGCGTTGGTCTTGGAAGACGACACGGCGACCGCCGCCGAAGTTCTTCTGGCTGTCTCGCCAAACTTCAGCAGCGCGCCGCTTGCCATGTCCTTCAATTTTATGCCGAATTGTACGATGTTCATTTGCTATCCGTTTTTATGTTTCGACAGTTTTAACGCCGTGCCTGTAAGGTAAAAGAATAGGTCCTCGTCTTGCTGCAACACTTGGAATCCGATTTTTTCCAATCCGAATACCAACGCCGCAGAGAACCCGTCGTCCGTGTTTTCGCCGCGTTCTAAATCCTCGAAAAACTGCTTTTTTTTAGTTCGATAACATTCTGCATCTGCAACATTGCCGATATGAAGAAGTCCTCGTCGTCGCGGATGCAGTTGTCGCCGTCTATCCACAGAGCCTCCATCAGGTAGCGGCAGGCGGTGTCGAGCCCGCCGTTCTGACCTATCATCAGGCTGTACTGTCCGACGACGGCGGCGGTTACGGGTTTGAGGATGGCGGTCTTGTCCTCCACCCTGATTACGGAGAGTTTGCGCGGGGCGTACTGCTTTTTGTACTCGTCGAGTTTTGCGCCGTAGCGTTCCTTCAACAAGGTTTCTGTTTCTTTTGGCATGATAATAACACGTTTTTAATGGTTTTACAATGTGGTTTTAATTGCGTCCATTGCGATAAACGGCAGTGTGATTTCACGGTTTTTCGCGCCCTGTTCCATGCTGTCGCCGCACTCCGTGAAGGCTATGCCCCTTATTGCGATGTTAGTTGTCTTGTCGGCGAGGGAGCGTTTCATTTTGATGTTTGCCACTATCGCCTCGTGTGGAACGGCGGTGATGTCGTCGTAGCCCGCCTCCTGCGCAGCCCTGTTGAGAGCGTCAGCCTCGAAGCCAAGCACCTTGATGCTGCCCTCCACCTTTACGTTGCCCTCGGTGATGTCCAACGGATGCTGTCCTGCACCGTACAAAGGCTCTTTTTCTACGGTCTTCTTGATTTCCCAGCCGCGAGTACCTTGCAGCGTCCTGCCCAGCACCTTGACTTCCGTCTGGTGCCACGCACATTCTGAAGACCTTATGTTCATGTTTGCCATGGTGATTACGAATTAAGAATTACTGATTACGAGTTGCTGATGGCGGTCGCAAGGCCGAGTGTAACGTTGATCCACGTGGCATAGCCGAGAGGCTGGATGCGGCACGACACTGCGAGTGTCGAGGTATTGATGATGTCCTGATTTTTGTCTATCACCACTTTCACGCCGCTTATCTGCGTGGACATGTTGGCGAGGATGCTACATTCGAGCACGTTTTCTATGTACGAAACATCGCCCTCGTCCAACGTGCCGTCCTCCGCCACCCTTATTGTGTCCTCCACAAAAGGTGCGTAGGCTTGCTGAATTATTGCCTGTGCCTTGTCGATGATGCGTCCGTGTACGAGGATGCGGTAGTCGCCGTTGCTGCACATATTGTCCACGCCGAAGTAGTAGCCCGCCGCGCCGCTCCTGTGCTGTGGCATTATGAAGCCGTTGTCGTGCATCACTTCAAGTTGGGCTAAGGTGTACTCGCTGTACGCCTTGCCGCCAAGCACGATGTCGGTGATGCTCGTCAGTGCGCCGTTCTTGCCGCTGCCTATCTTCACCTCCGCGCCATACTTGCAGCACCTTGCCAATGCCGCCGCCACTATCGACGCGCCAGTCTCGCTGTCCTCGCCTGCCACGATGCCCAAATATGGGTTGTCGAGTGTCTTGGGAGATACATCGCTCAATACGTTGCTGCTCATCCCGCCGCCTGCCAATACGCGCACAGGGAAACCGCTCGTCTGCATCTTCTCGCAACTGCTCTTGATTGTGTTGGAGAGCGTCTGCAATGCGCTCGCCGTGTAACTCGTCTCCACCCACGCCACGATGTTCACGCCGTGGGAGGCAAGTTTTTCGAGGTTTGCGGCGTTGGCGGCAGCCACATAGAGCCGCGTGTTGCCGGCGAGTTCCTTGTAGAACATTTCAAGCATCGCCGTCAACTTCGGCGACCCGTCGCCCGACACACCCTTTTTGGCGGCATCGTCAGTGCCGTACACCGCCACGATGCCACCGCTGTATTCTTTGGTAAGCAGCGCGGGCACGGCGTCTGGCGCGTTGATGGTGCGCAGGAGGTTGCCGTCGCTTATCTTTACTTGTACTTTTGGAAATCCCATTTTCTTATTCTTTGTTAAATTTGTTTAGCAATGCCTCGAATCTTTCCAACGCGGTCAGGAATCGGTTTTGCGCGGCCGCGTTCTCCTTCATGGCGGCGGCCATCTCCTTCATAGCGGCGGCGTTTTCTTTCAGCGAGCCGCTCTGTTCCACGTTGGCCATCTGGAGGTACGCGGTGTATTGCTCCTGGATTTTGTCTGCCTTCGCGTCCACCTTGTCCATGCGGCGGAGCAGATATTTTCCAAGAAAACCCACCGCCATGAGCGATACTATGGCTACGGCGATGGGAAAGCCGAACTGTTGGAATACTTCGATCATTTTACTTGTGTGGGCTTGCTGCCCGCGTCATTGATTGTTGCTGTGTGCTGTTACTTCTTTGCCGCCACGATTGCCACCACGCCGCTCCAGTCGGCGCGCTTGCATCTGCCGCCCATCTTCACCTCTGCGGAGAAGATGTCGCCGTAATATTGCGGGTTGCCGTAGTCCTGGTAGGGCATGATGTCGCCCTTCGCCACCGTTACGCAGTCCTTTTGCCAGCAGAGTGCCGCCGGGTTCATCGTGTTGGTTACTGTCGTGCCGGGCACCACCGGATTGTTTCCCGCGAAGAGCAATACGCTCGACCTCTCCAATACGTCGAAGCCAAACAGCCTGCCGCACACGCCGTTTTTCAAGTCTGCCGCCGCCTGAAATGCCGCCATCTGGTTTGCGCTGAGGCTGTCGAGGAGTTGCTGGTACATCTTGCTTTCCAAGAGTACGTAGCGGTCGGTCTTCGGTACGTTCTGGTGGTTCATCAGATACTGCGCCTTTTCGAGGTCTTTGTAACTGAAGGCATTGCGCGTTACTGTTACTCCCACTCCTATTTCGATGGGTTCCTGTGTACCCGAACATTCCACGATGTTTGTCGTCGGGATTACGTCTGCCGCGCCGTTCTTTACGCCTGCCACCCAGTCGTAGAGGATGTTGTCGCCCACGGCTTCCATAAGTGTGGCCACGTGGTCGGCAAGTACGCTGTCGGTCTTGTCGTAGGAGAGTTCCGCCGTCTCCGCCCATGCCACATGCACTGGTTCGGTGGTGTAACTGTCGAGGGCGTAGGTTACGCTTGTGTCGCCTCGTCGGGTAGCCACTGCGGGAAAGGTGCTGCGGTTTTTCTCCACATTCGGGCTTGCGCCCGCCTGCGGAATGTGTACCACCGCGCCCGCCTTCACGTACTGCGATTCGTCGGACGCAAGTCCTACGTGCGGGTTGGTTCTGCGGAGTTTCTCTACTACGTAGTTAGCGAACACCTCCGCCGGGATGTTGATGTTTGTTGCCATTGTCTTATTGGTTTATTGAATTATTGATTTCGTGATTTGTTGATTTCGTTCCTCTATCCTCTTTCCTCCTTCAGCCTTTCGTAATATTCGGGGAACTCTGTCTTCACCTGTTCGAGTTCGCCGCTCACGTAGAGGTCGTGCCACGTCTTGCCGAGCCATTTTTCAGGCACGTCGCCTGTTTTCAGTTGCTCCGTCAGCAGTTTCTGTTCGGGCATCTTCGCCACAAGTGCTTCCAGTGCGTCTGTCTTGCCGGCATAGTCTTTTTTCAGTTGCTCTGCAAGCGCGGGCGTTATTTTGCGGGCCTTCACAGCCGTGTCAAGGATGCTGTCTATCTGCGCCGTTGCCGTCGCCGCCTTCAGGTCGGCAAAACGCTTTTCTGCATCTTCTGCCCTCTCTTTGAGAGCCTTCACTGCCGCAACGGCATCATCTGCCGTAGCGTCGTCCTTCAAGTCCGGAAGCACCGCTGTCAGTAATGACACAGCCACAAGTCCGGGGGTCTTTTCTGTATCTTTCATATCGTTTTGTTTTTTGTTCGTAAATGTTGCCGGTTTATAGGTCATTTTGCAGGCTGAAAAAAAGTGCCATGCTTCAATGGGTCATT
>CAMJWL010000022.1 GCA_946409405.1 uncultured Bacteroidales bacterium | reverse complement strand
GAGGGACGAAAGCGGTTGTTTCCCCAACGACCGTTTTAAGCAAATACTCAACACGATTTGAATAAAAAAATGAAATACCATCTCGTTACATTGGGCTGTCAGATGAATATCTCCGACAGCGGGCGCGTAAAGGCTTATATCGAACATCTTGGTTATCAACCCACCGACAATCCGCATGAGGCTGATTTGTTGGGAGTTATCGCATGTTCGGTACGTCAGAAGGCGATAGACAAGGTTTATAATTTGATTGCTGTTTGGAACCGTCAGAAAGGCTCCCGACCCTTTACGACATTCCTCACCGGCTGTATCCTGCCTGACGACAGGGAAAAGTTTTTGAAGACTTTCGACATGGTTTTCGACATGAGAGACCTCACCAAATTTGCCGAAATGCTCGCCGTCCACACCCACGAAGGCACTTATTATCCGCGACTTAGCCGCGAGGAACAGGCATATCAGATGGATTATTTCTGGAAGTTGGAAGGCAGGCAGCCCGACAAGTTTGAGGCGTTTGTGCCAATCCAAAACGGTTGCGACAAATTTTGCACATATTGCGCCGTGCCATACACACGCGGACGCGAGGTTTCGCGCTCGTCGGAGGAGATTTTGGAGGAGGTCAAGTGCTTGGTTAGCAACGGTTTCAAGTCGATCACTTTGCTTGGTCAAAACGTCAATTCTTACGGTCTCGACAAGAAGGGCAACGAGATTACTTTTGCGCAACTTCTCGAATTAATCGGCCGTTACGGCGACCAGAGCGGCAAAGAATTTTATGTGTATTTCACCTCGCCGCACCCCCGCGACATGACCGACGACGTTCTCCACACCATAGCCAAATACCGTTGTCTTGGCAAATGGATTCATATACCCATCCAAAGCGGTGATAATGAGATGCTTAAACGCATGAACCGCAAATACGACATAGACCGTTACCGTTCGGTAATCCAGTCAATACGCACCATCCTGCCGACGGCGACTATTTTCACGGATATTATAGTCGGTTTTACGGGCGAAACAGAGGAAGAATTTGCCAACACCCGTGCCGCCGTCAAGGAGTTTAAGTACAATATGGCGTTTATTGCGATGTATTCGCCGAGGCCGGGGGCAGTGTCAGCAAAATGGGCAGATGACGTTCCAAAAGATGAAAAATCAAGGCGTTACGCGGTTCTTTCCGACGACCTCAAATCTGTGTCGTCGCTCTACACGGCAAGCATGGTTGGCAAGGAGTTCCGCATTTTGGTCAACGGACACGACCGTTTGGACGGCTATCTTTCGGGCTTGACCGAGGGCAAAATCGCCGTGCGCTTCAAGTGCGATGACGAGAGTCTGATTGGCAATTTCGTTAATGTTAAAATAGTCAAAAGCAGCGACTTTTCGGCGGAAGGAGAGATGTTGTAATTTCAAAATTATTATTACCTTTGCGCTGTGAAACGAATATAATATGAATACCATCTCCTTCAAGACTCTTGGCTGTCGCCTCAATCTTTACGAAACCGATGCTTTGGCATCGAAGTTTCGTGCAAGGGGCTTCGTAACCGATGGCGATTTTGAAAATTCGGACGCGGAAATTTTTGTGATTAATACTTGTACGATTACAAATCAATCCGACAAAAAAAGCCGCGAGTACATCAACCGCGCAATCAGGAAAGGTTCGCTTGTGGTTGTAACAGGCTGTATGGCTGAGCAATACGCAAAAAAATATCTGCCCGACAATGCCCGCGTAATCGTCGTGGACAACAAGCACAAAAATATGATTTGCGAAATCGTGGAGGCGCATCTGAGCGGCGAGTTTAATGGCGTGGAAAATTACAAGGGCGATGTATTTGGTTTTCTGCCGGCAAAGGAGACTTTCCACACGCGCTCCATCGTGAAAATTCAGGACGGTTGCAACAATTTTTGCAGTTATTGCATCGTGCCTTACGTGCGCGGGCGGGCGGTTTCGCGACCGGCGGAGGATATTTTGCTGAATATCAAGACTGAACTCGAATACGGTTTCAAGGAGATTGTTTTGACCGGCGTCAATATTTCCAAATACAATTACAACGGCGTTGGTTTTGAGGATTTGATTAAGCAGATTTTGGAAATTGACAACGATTTCAGACTGCGGATTGCGTCGATAGAGCCTGACGATTTTTCGGATAGTTTTGTGCAACTGTTTAAGAATCCGAAACTTGCGCCGCATATCCATCTTTGTCTTCAATCGGGCAGCAACGATGTTTTGAAGCGGATGCACCGCCATTACACGCGGGAAGAATTTTTGGGCATTGTTGACAAATTCAGGGCGATAATCCCCGATTTTAATTTTACGACGGATATAATTGTCGGTCTGCCGGGCGAGACGGAGAACGATTTTGCGCAGACGTTGGAGGTGGCAAGTAAGATTGGTTTTGGACATATTCACGCTTTCAAATATTCGCGGCGTAGCGGCACTTTGGCGGACAAGATGGACAATCAGATTGACGAAAAAATCAAAAACAAACGTTCAAAAATCCTCCGCGATTTGTCCGAAAAATTGTCCTCAGATTATCTGCAAAAGATGATTGGCAAACGTCAGATTTTGCTCACCGAAACCGTTGAAAACGACGGCTTTATATACGGTTACGGCGAAAATTACGTCCGCATTAAAATGAAAATGTTTGACGGTGTAAAGACTAATGAATTTTACACTGTGAAAATTGTTGGCGTGGAGGGCGATGTTTTGATAGGGGAAAAAGTATAATTTATAAACAAGAAATATGAAACACATTTTTATTTTTGTTGCGGTATTTTTGATGCCGCTGTTGTGCTTCGCACAGAGGGAAGACTACGTGTGGGTGATGGGCAACAACATCATCGACTTCAAGACCAATCCCCCTACGGTGATTGCGAATGATGATTTTGCATACGCAACGGGACTTACTTCTATTGCCGACCGATATGGAAATCTCAAATATTGGCTCAGCGGCAAGTACCTTTACAACAAGAACAACGAGGTTATATACGAGGCGGAAGATTATGGCGTGTATGAACACATGGCAACGTTGACAATATTCCCATTTCCTGACGACGAGTCCAAGTATATTTTCCTGTCGCTTGCAAGTGGAACGATATATTTCTCAATTATCGACGGCAGCAACGACGCGCTGCATCCCAATGTGATTAAAAATTTTGCTACATTGCCGTATGGCAATAGCGCGCCGGTAATCATTCAGAAAACAGGCAGCCGCAATTATTGGGTTATCCAGGAGGTCAACGGTTATTACTGCGTATATTCGTTGACGAAGGATGGATTGTCTTTGAAAAATTCAGTAGAGATTACCAACGATTGGCATTATGGCATTGGATGGTCGCACGTTTCAAGAGACCAAAACAAAATAATGGTCTATGAAACAAGTTGGGCTGAGGATTTTAATTATCCGGTGATTGATTTTGACCCAGCAAATGGTGTGATTAATCATGTAACTTATCATCATGCAAAGGGCGAAAATTATTTTGGTTACTGTTTTACAAAAAACAACAAGTACATGTATTTTACCATGGGCAATGGAGCCGAGGGCAACTTCAATATTTGCCGTTGTCCCACCGACAAAATTAACGAACCCGATGCCTTGAAAAAATACCGCAGCATTGTCTATACAAGTACTTCCAATGTTGACGACATGAAACTTGGACCCGACGGCAAAATATATTTTAAGACAGCCATGAGTAGCGACTATCTTGGCATTATTTGCAATTCTGAGGATGATAATCCGGTTGCAGAACTTGATGGATTAAAAATGGCGTTGCCGATGTACACTTGGTCGGCGTTCCCCCGTACTTATTGTTATCCTTTTGAGATGACTTGCTATGTTGATTGCAATTCTGTGAGGTTTTTGATTCCCGATACTGATTTTAAAACGGTGGAGTGGGTTTGGGAAGACGGTTCTGTGGAAACAAATAATGTGAGAGCACGTGTGCGCAAGTACGACCATAGCGGCAAATATCTTGTGATGGCGAGGGTGGATTATGACGACGGAACTGTCCGCGAATATTTTGCGGATTTTGAAATTAAGTTTCCAAAAACTCCAAATATTATTTGCGAATGATTGTGTTATATACTTCTTCCGCGCTTGCCGCCACCATCCCCGGATTGTTTTTCTCCAAAATCTCTGTGGAATTGAAGCCCCACGAGACGGAGATGATTGGAACGTTGACGGCGCGGCAGGCTTCGATGTCGCGGAGTTCGTCGCCGATGTAGATGATTTCGGATTTGAGGTGGCGACGGGCGCGGCGGATTGCACGCTTTTTGCCAAAGAGCGATATTTCGGGCTTGATGTATGTGAACAAATCCGTCAAGCCGTATTTCTGCAAAAAGATGCTGATGGTCTGCGCCGAGTTGGTAGTTATTATCCCTAACTGAAAACCACTGTCGTGCAGCCTGCGCACAAGGTCGGGTATGCCGTCAAAAGCGTTGACTTCGGCGGCGCGTTCCACTGATTTCTTCCTGAAAAACCTTATCAAGCCCGGTATCTGCCAAAATCTTACGCCCGACATTTTAATCAGTTCACGCGCCGACTTGTCCTTGTTGGCGGCAAAGTCTATCTGCTTGTAGCCAAGTTGGTCGGCATACTCGTTGATGAGTTGCGAACCGAGGGCGAAGGTGTCGGCGAGAGTGCCGTCAAAATCGAAGATAACGTACATTTTAGGTGCGACGGCTTAATAGTTTTCGTAATCGCTATCGTCATCGTCGTCGAGGCGGATGTTGTGTCCGGGCTTTCGGTTGTTGTTGGCGGGCGGCACCACAACCGAAAGGTTGTCGGGCTTTTGGGGGGCGGCGGCGGGCTTGGGCGCGGCAATGGTGTCGGGCGTGGCGGCGATGTCGCGTGTGCCGTCGGCGGTGCTGCTTTGCAGGAGGTTTTTGAGTTTGAGGATTTCGTTCATGTGCATCTCAATCTCGCGGACGATGGCGTTGGTGGCCTCGCTGCCCTCGTCGCTCGAGAGTTTGAAGAATCCTACCGATTTGGTAAGGTCGTCAACTTTTTGGACGAGGTTGATGATGTATTCCGACATTTTTTCCGACAGTTCGGCGTTTGACTGCGAGATGCTCACCAACTGTTGCAATGCCTTGGTGATGCTTGTGGTGCCGGTCAACTGTTCTACGCACGAGGTGGCGATTTCCGACACCATTTCGGCGTTTTTGCGGATTTTTGGTGTGATGTTGTCGATGAGTTCCGCGCTGTGTTCGGTGATTTTGAGGCTCTTGGCACTCCATTCGTTAATCTGCGCCGATGCCGCCTGGCAGTGTTCGGCGAGTTTGCGGATTTCTGCCGCCACCACGGCAAAACCTTTGCCGTTCTCGCCGGCGCGGGCGGCCTCCACTGATGCGTTGATGGCGAGGAGGTCGGTGCGGGAGGTAATCTCGTTGATTATCTCTATCTTGGAGATTACGTTCTGGATGCAAGCCAATGTGCTTACGCTCGATTTGGATACGGTAATGATGTCGTTGGAGATGTCCTCGGAACTTTGCTTGGTGAGGCTTGCGTTGCTTGCGTTTTGCTCGATGGAGGTGGTCATCTGTTCGAGTGCGGCGGATATTTCCTCCACGGCGGATGCCTGTTCCTTGGCTCCGTCGGCTATCTTGTCGGTGGAGTCGTGCAGTACGGTGCTGGTGTCGCTAATCTCGTTGCAGTTGCCGCGTATCTTGCTCACTGCCTCCGACACTTGCTCCTGCATCTTCTTGATGTTTGAATTGAGTTTGCCGAGTTCGTCGTTGCTCTTGATGGCGGAAGTGGCGGTGGAGTAGAGGCGGCCGTTCGCAAAGTCGTCGGTAAATTCGTTGATGGCTATTATGGGTTGCAAAACTATGCTCTTGGTGGCTATCAGGATGCCTATCGCAAGCAATAGCAAGGTGATGAATCCCGTGATTGCAAAGAGAATTTTGAGTTTTATTTCGGCTTGGTAGAGCGCGGGTTCGGCTATCAGGACGCCCACCTGCCAATTGATTTTGGGGAGTTTGCTGTAATATATCAGCAACGGTATTTTGCCGGCATATACGGTGTCAACTCCTTGACCTTCTTTGAGTTCCTGCAACATTTTGCCCATTTTGTCGAGTCCCTTGAACACAAATTTGCCAGGAGTGAGGAAGTTGATTTCGTTGATTTTGCTGTGGTCGGGGAAGGCAACGATGGTCATTTCGTCGTTTACGAGTGTGCCGCTGCCCATGCCGTCTATCTTCATCGCCTCGGCGTATTTGTTTACGATGTTTATCTCAAATGCCAGGGTGAGTGAGGCCTTGCGCTTTTTTTGGTTGTCGTACACCGGCACCGTTACCGAGTAGCACTTCAACGTGTCGCCCGGTATGGGGTTGAATGGGTATTCGATGGCAAAGGGCAGTTGTTTCTCGAAGATGTCCTTGAAATACTTTCGCCCCTTCATCGAGGTGCTGTCAGGGCCTCTGGAGGTGTACGAAATGCCGTCTGGCGTGGTGTAGCGCAGCAAGTAATATGAGTCCTCCTTGCCTTCAAGCACTTTGATGCACTCGTCGATAGACTGTTTTGGCGTGTAGTTTTGGCGGCTGAATATGTTCGCCACGATGTCCAGTTCGTTGAGGTACGAGAGGAAAATGTTTTCCACGTTGTTGGCTTGGATAGTCATTGTCTGGATTGCCATCTCGTGTGTGCTTTGGCGGTTGCCCGACTTGATGAGTTGGTATATCACGATGTCGGCGGCGGTGAGCACCACCAGAATCATAGGCACGATAATCTGCATGTACCTGCCCCTGATGTTGTTTCGCTTGAAGATCCTTGCGAACCGTTGCCATATTGTTATAGAGTCTTTTGCCATGTTATGATGTGTTTTTTAAGATTTTTCATTAGGTTTGCTGTTGTCGGCGGCGTGTTGCTGCCTTATTGTTGCGAGTTGCTCGTTGAGTGTTTTTATCGCGTCTGTGTGCTGTTTTATTTGGTTGATAATCTCAATTTTTTCTTGTGTTGTGCGGCCGTTGGCGGTGTCGGCGGTCTGGAAAAACTCCATGCTCTTGGCGAGGTGGCTCGCGTATTTGGCGAGTTTCTGTGAGCGCGAAGTGAGCGCGTCAGCCTGTACGGAGTTTTCCTGCGAGATTAGCGACAGTTGTACCACGGCGTCGGTGATTATTTCGGTGGCGTTGCGCTGCTCTGTGCATGCTTGCGCAATCTCCGATACCATCGCGCTGTTTTCTTGGATGCGGGGCGATAGGCGGTCGATCATCGAGGTTACTGTGGAGGTAAACTTGATGTTTTCCTTGCAAGCGGCGTCTATCTCCACGGATGCAAGGCGGCTTTTTTCGGCGAGTTTGCGTATTTCCTGCGCCACCACGGCGAAGCCTTTGCCGTCGTCGCCAGCGCGGGCGGCTTCTACGGCGGCGTTGATGGCGAGAATGTCGGTCTTGGCGGCTATCTCCTTTACTATCTTGGTCTTCTCCACTATTTTCTTGTTTGATTCGAGGCTGCGCTCGCCCGCCGCCGCCACGTTGTTCATCTCGTTGTCAATCTCCTCGCTACTTGTCTTGGCCTTGGCGGCGTTTTCGGCGTTTTGGCTTATTGAGGTGGTCATCTGTTCTATGGTGTCTGACACGTGCGCCACCGATTCTGCCTGGGCAAACGCGCCTTTTGATATTGTAACCGCCACGGCGTTTATCTCGTCGCCGCTGTCGGTGATTTGGCTCGCCTCGTTTTTGATTATGGTGGCGGTGTTGTCTATCTTGTCTGCCATTTCTTTGAGTTGGACCGACAATACGCCGAGTTCGTCCTTATTGAAGTTGTCGAGTTTTGAGGCGGCGTACAGTTGTCCCTGCGACACGTCGTCTGCCACCCTCAGTACGTCTTTGAGCGGTCGGCTGATGAGCCGTTTGATGAGTGTGCCAAGCGTCAAGATAAACACCAACCCGCATACCGGCACGAGCGTCATAAATAGTGTGCGTATAAAGTACTGACGCTCTTTGAGTTCGTCGGTTGGGACGGCTATGATGAGTTTCCACGGCGTATTTGCGATGGGCTGCCAGATGAGGGTGAACTTTTTGCCGTCGTACCTTACGAAGTCGGTATGTCCGCTTGCGTGTCCTTTCATTATCCTGCCTACGTGGATGCTGTCGGGCTTTGCAACGGCATCGTTGGTGTCTATTACATAACCCTTGCCTTTGCCCGATACGGTGATGCCGGCTATGAGCGCGCCTATCGAATCGGCTGGTATCGCCACGCTCAGGATGCCGCTATTGACTCCATGTATGTTTTTGATGCGCGAACATACATAGACGATGTATGAGTTTGTGATGCGTGTCTTCTGTGGCGACACTATCAGAAATTCTTTTTTGTTTTTGATGATTTCCCTATAATATGTGTTGCCGGTGTCGATGTCGGCTATTCGGTCTGTAAAAGTGTTGTATAGCCTTCTGTCGGCGGTGAGTATCGTGCCAAAGGTGTACATCGGCTCGCTGTCTATGAGTTGGCGGAGTTCCTTGATTTTTTCTTCGGGCGGGATGTCGTGCAGTTCCGAATTGTCGGCGATGGCGCGGCATTGCTTTACCACGCCCATTAGTTTTTCGCTGACGGCCTGTGCGTATGAACTTACTATTTCCTGCGAGGTGTTGTTGATGATGGTGTTGTTGGCTTCGTTGATAAGCAAGTATATGAATATGCACACAGCACCGAGGAGGACGATTGTTATGGGTAGCACCGTAGCAATTATCCTCCACAGAATAGTCCGTTTGGTCTGTTGCAATTTAGATTCAGCCATCTTGTTTGCCGTTTTTTTGTAATGCTGACTGCAATTTTTGCGCCTTAATTGCAATATCAGACTGCAATAATATGTAAAATTTCTGATATTGACGAATTTTTTTTGCTTTTTTTTCTGTTAATGTTGCGCCGCTTATTATAAAAATATCTACTTTTGTGCATGGCAATTTCATTTAACAGCGAATTAAACGAATAAAACGAATTTGTCTTATTTTATAATAAAAAAAAAATGGATGAAAAAGACATAACTCGCGAAAAAAAAATCTACCGCGTCACGCTCAAAGGCAGTGCGGTGAATGTAGTTTTGTTGGTGGCCAAATTTGTGGCGGGCATCGTGGGCGGGTCGGCGGCGATGATTGCAGACGCGGTGCACTCGCTGTCTGACTTTCTGACTGATTTTGTGGTGGTTATATTCGTGAAACTCAGCGCAAAACCGCAGGATGAAGACCACGACTACGGACACGGCAAATATGAAACATTGGCGACGGCTTTCATCGGAATATTGCTGTTTTTCGTAGGCGCAATGATAATGTACAACGGTGCAATGAGCATTTACAGCGCATTCAAGGGCGAAGTTTTGCCCGTGCCGGGTGCTGTGGCGTTGATAGTTGCATTGATGAGCATCGCACTCAAAGAATGGGCGTACAGATTCACTGTAAAAGTTGGCAAAGAAGTTGATTCACAGGCTGTTATTGCAAACGCTTGGCATCACAGGACAGATTCATTTTCATCGGTTGCAACGGCGGCGGGAGTTGGCGCAGCACTGATTTTGGGCGAAAAATGGGCGGTCTTGGACCCCGTGGCGGCGGTTTTGGTGAGCGTTTTCATCATAAAAACCGCATACGATTTGATATGTCAGGCAGTGGGCGAACTTTTGGAAAAAAGCCTTCCGCCCGACGTGGAGGATCGCATCATCAAAATTGCAGAATCTGAACCAGAAGTTACTGACATTCACGGGCTTAAAACTCGTCGCATCGGCAGTCGCATTGCCATCGAAATGCACCTTCGTATGCCCGGCAACATTTCGCTCTATCACGCGCACTGCCACGTCTCCAACATTGAGGATTCCCTAAAAAACGAATTTGGCAACGAAACACACATCGCAATACATTTTGAACCCCAAAAAATCGACGGCAAATATTGCAATCCGGATGAAATTGCGGAATAAATTTCAAAAAAATTTTGCTGACCTCTGTAACTTTTCCCCGCGCCATCCGTCATACGGGAAAAGATTTGTTAAACAACTAAATTACACACACAATGAAAACAGCAAGATTTTTTGCAATTGTCGTTATGATAATGACGGCACTCTTTTCGGTAAACTGCAACGCCGAAAGAAACTATTCAGACAACGTCTCCACCTACCGAGACAATGACAGCATCGTAACCCAACAGCGCAATGTCGGCGACTTCACGGGCGTGTCGGTGCACATCGTCGGCAACGTCAACATCATCGTTGGCAAGCCCTGCGAACTCGCCGTAAGCGCAAACAGCAAGGACATCGACAACATCAAGACCTACGTCGCAAACGGCTGTCTTGTAATCGAATACGAGAATCCTAACAAGAAATGGTTCAAGAACAAAAGCGACAACAACCTCAACATCAACATCAATGTATATGTAGAAAGCCTCAAAGCGGTAACTGCAACGGGTTGCGCCAACGTGAAAATCCCCGACGCAGTCGCCGGTTACGAACTGAACATCATTGTTTCGGGCGCGAGCGTGATTCAGTTTGCAAACGTTGACATCAATGGTAGAATCAACGCGGAAGTGAGCGGCGCATCCACCCTCAACATCTCCGGCTCGGCAACCAACGTTACATACAAGGCTTCCGGCGCGTCAAACATCAACGCCTACGACCTCAATTGCATTGTCGCCCAAACCGACGCTTCGGGCGCAAGCACCATCAAGGCATCAGCCGACCAAGAACTCAAAGCATACGCATCGGGCGCAAGCACAATCAAGTATTTAGGCCACCCAAAAGTCCTTGACATTCAGACATCCGGCGCATCCAACGTGAAAGGAGAGTAGGGGCGTACCTTGTGTACGCTCCGCAAAATCCCGCAAAAATTCGCACAATTGCGCCCAAATATCATCCCCCCAATTCCCGCAGCCGTGCCTCCACCTCGGCGCACAGCCGCATCTCAAACCCTGCCTTCCGTGCCTCCTCGATAGGCCGCGTGTAGAGGTAATAAATTTCCATCGGGCGATGGTGGTCGTAATCGAGCCGCATACTCGGCAGATACGGCACCATCGCCCTTGTCATTTCCATCATTTTGTCGGCGAAGGTGTAATCCAAATTCTTGACACCCAAAGCGTTGGCGGCGTCAATCACCTCGCGCATTTGGTCGTAAATCAGCGAGCCGTATTGAGCGAGGAGTTCCTGTGTGTTGGCTTTTTTGACCACCGACATACCATTGAAAGGCATATTCCAAACCGCCTTCCGCCACCGTGCCTCGTGATATTCCACCTCGTGAGCGTCAACGCCTGATTGTTGCAAATCGTCAATCAATTGGCTGATTATCTGTGAGTTTTTGCAGTTATAATTGCCAATATTGATGCTGCCGTAGCATTGATGGTCCACAACGCCGGGTTTGGTCTTCGACGAACATATAAACGCCAATCCCGCCGCAGCCGCAACGCCCGGCAGAGCCTGCACCAAATCCTGTTCGAGACCGATGCCGTTTTGGATGAGCAACACGAGCGTGTCGGGGTGGAGTAGGGGAGAGAGCAACTTGTACAATAGGGCTTCGTTTACGGATTTCAACGCGACAAGCACCACGTCGGATTTGGGCATCCGGGCGGTGTCGTTGTAGGCGTTGACATTGGCGATATGGAAATCACCGTTGCACGAATTTACCTGCAAACCGTGTTCGCAAACATATTGATAGTCAGAATGAAAGAGGAAATGCACCTCATTGCCGGCGTTAGCGAGCCGTCCGCCATAATAGCCGCCCACCGCGCCCGTGCCGATTACTGAATATATCATTTTTCTGATGGTTAAATGTTCTCTACAATAGCGTAATTTTTGGAGCCGTCAGCCTCCTTGTTGAGCGGAATCAGAGTCCGTTGGAACCCGATGGTCTTGCCCGCCGCATTTTTGGTTTTTACGTAAAAATTGACGGAAAATTTGGCATCGCGTATTTTTGCAACGTCCTCATTCTCAGCCACTCCCGAAAGTATATCAAACTCCTTCAAATCTCCGCCGTAAAACTTCACAAAAGCATCGTTGCACCATCCCACCTTGCCTTTTTCCGACACAAGGCAGCACGGAAACAGCACCGAATTCAATATCGTCGCCGAACTCTCCGACTGCAATTTTTGTTGCAAAAGTTCTTGGTTGAGTTTGTTGATAATAGTGCCGTATTCGCGGATGTTTTTTTTGTAAAAATAATAAATCACCGCGCATCCAAACAGCGCGAGCAACAGTCCGCAAAAATACACTGTCATCAATATATCGTCCTCACGCGCAATCTCTTGCGCAATCTCCGACGTCCCCGACGGCAAAAACTGTACGTCGCGGGCAGAGTCGGCAGGAAAAGTTGTCTGCAAAATTGTGGTTAGCATAGTTTTATAATTTTCTATTTGGAAATACAATCCCCTGCCATTTAAATTAAAGTTTAAACGCAGGGGATTTATTTCAACTAATCTTAGGCGATTTAAATTCGGATGTTTTGTACCAATTAGTATCGTGCTTAAATCTCGAAATGGCAATAGAAGGACTAATTCCATTTAATTCGGCTTCAAGCGCGATTGCTTTTACAATACTGAATGGCGTAAGGTTATTGCAACCTCTTTTTAGAATCTTATTCCATATTTTATTTGGTATCAAACACTCTTTTGCAAATTCATTTGCTTCCTTTTCACGAGGATCATTTGAGTATATTGAACCTTCTATGGATATGAATGACTGTTTTTCTGCTGTTAAATGTTTGTCAATATGACATAATTCGTGAAGAATATCAAATGCCAACTTATCCATATCATTGTATCTGTATGTTACAGTAATAACAGGATGTCCGTTTGCAAACGTTGAATAAGCATCCACTGGAACTTTTTCCAATTTTTCCAATTCAATGTATGCAATTCCATTATTTGACAAACATTCTTTTATTCTTTCTATGGACAAAGTACGATTATTAGCCATTGATGCAATAGATTGGGCTGCAATAAGTGCATTCCCTTTTACATATTCGTTTTGAATATGTATCTGAGATGTCTTAATCCAATTTAGGAGAAGCCACGTTTGAAGATTTCTATCATCTATTTGCACTTTGTCACTCAGCTTATAAAGCCCGGCTACTTGCATTTTGAGCTCAGGTGCAGAGAGCAAGTCAAACGAAAACAAACTTTTAAGTTTTTCTACACGCTCTACACAATTAGAAACAACAATTTTCAATATCTTGTAAAGTAATTTGATATTGAATATTTTGTCACATTCCGCCTCGTAAGCAAGAGTTTGTTCCTCTTTCGTCTCTCTTTCCTCAATAGCTTTACAATCATATACATAGCCGCTGTGCAGGCTCATCCACGTCTTAAAAGGTATTCCAAGAGATTTTTCCAACTTCATTGCCAAGTCTTCATTCAAATCCCTTTTACCTTTTATAAATTCGTTAAGATGTGTTGCCTGTACACCAATCTGTTGGGCAAAATCCTTTTGTTTGATGCCACGTTCCAACAATTCTTCCCTCAGGATTTCCCCTGGGTGCACTGCCCTCGCTGGAACTGGTCTGTTATTTTTTGTTGCCATAATGTGTACTGTCTATTTCAATTAGTTCAACTTCTATTCCATCGTCTGTCTCTTTGAATATCAGACGCTCTATCATACCGTTTACAAGCCTTACCGAACTTCTTGGCTCATCTTGCTGATACTTCAATTTTTCGTAGTGCAGAAAACTAAGAGGCATCAAGTCTTTTGTTGATTCTACACTCATCATTGTGCTAACAGCCCTGATGTATCCATCTACCAATTTTTTATTTTTACACAACTTCTTGTACTTACTATCTTTGGTGGTCTTTGTTTCATATAGTTCTGATAATGCATTGTCTCTAAATATTACGTTCATAATAACGATTTAGTTCAACAAATTATGGTGCAAAAATATTTAAAAATTCCCAATATTGGTAATTTTTTTAATTAAAAAAATGTTAATCTTCACGCAACCTCTACCTGTCCGTTCATCAACAACGGCAGCAACTTGTCGCGGAGCGCGGTGAGACGGGCGGTTTCTTTTATGCTTTCTTTTATTTTATTTAGCAATGGTTTTACCATTGAACAAAATTTTGAAATTGTTTTTGCATCCGCTACACATAATAGAGAGTTCTCAATATCCAATGTATTAATTGATTTAAACACGGATCCGCTACCTTTTGCTTTCAGGCAGTCTATTAATTGTGTTGTAAGAAAATAAAGATACTCGTATTCGCCTATTTTAGAGCGAAGTGCATAACAAGACTGATTCATAGCCATTGGTGTTCCAACGATAATTAATTTTCCAATAGAACCACGTGCAGTTATGATAATAACTCCTTCTTCAAATAAAGATGATGCACAATGTTTTAAACCATCTTCTGTTATATGTTCTGAGGTTTCTATTTGAAAGACGTTACCACTATAATCTGTTGGACCGAAGAAAGGTAGTGTTCCATTTTTCCAATATCGAGCATTTGCTTTACTTGGTGTTCCGCCGCTGAGTATGTCTGCAACCATACAGATGTTAGTCACCTCCCATCCCTCGGGAATTTCTCTTTTTAGCGCATCATTCCACACCATTTTGCCGCCGGACGATTTGTAAGGTTTGCCGTTGGCATCGGGAAAATCAAACTGTACAAACCAATAGTCGTAAAGACGTTTGGCGATGGTTTCGAGTTTGGAGTTGATACGGCGGTTGAGGGAGATTTTGGAATCAAGCGACGATAGAACTGAGGCTATGCGACGCTGAATGGAAATATCAATTGATGGTAAAACAACATTACGGATTGACTCCATTGTAATGTTTTTTTGAACTCCACCTTGTTCATCTTTAAGCAATACAGATTGTCCATAAGGTGATTTCAAAAAATAGTAAACAAATTCTTCAATGTATCCGCAATCAGCGTTGAGTTCAATTTTTGCCACATTGCTTCCCAATAATGCTTCGTATGTACCGTCAAATATTGCCAAATCGCCCAAACTACCAACATAAGGCAAAACTAAACATTTCTTTTTCAAAAAACTTCTTGATAATTGATATGCAATATCTTTTGATATGTACCAATCAAAGTTTTTATCTATTTTGCCATTTCTGATAGTTTTTCCTATGAACAATGGAATATATGTATCGTCAATTTTATTATGAACACAATTGCCCTGTATATATTTTGTATGTTCAAAGCCCGCTAACTTTGTAACAAAAGCAATCTCACCTAATTTATATTTTTTCAGTTTCATAGTGTTTATTTAATCTTAGAAAGTCTTTTTACCTCGTTGATTTCTTTGATAAGTTGCTCTTTTGTAGGCAGATATAGGCTGTATTGACTTGCAAGAATACTTTTGTTGTCTTCCGGCAATGTCATACGTACAACTGTATCGTTTTTGGCGGTGCAGAGCAAAATGCCTATCGTTGGATTTTCATCGGGCAGTTTTTCGGTGCGGTCGTAATAATTGACGTACATTTGCAGTTGACCCAAATCTTGATGCGTTAGTTCTCCTGTTTTAATTTCTATAACCACGTGGCATCTTAGAATACGGTTATAAAACACAAGGTCTGCAAAAAATTCATCGTCTTCAAGCATAATCCTTTTCTGACGCGCCACAAAAGAGAATCCCTTGCCCATTTCGAGCAAGAAATCAGCGAGATGAGTTATTATTGCCGATTCTAAATCTTTTTCGTAATAACTTGCCTCGCGGTGAAGTCCGAGAAATTCAAGCACCATCGGGTCTTTGATTATCTCTTGCGGAGTTTCGGGAATGCGCTCTTTGCGTGCAACCGCCAAAACGCTCTCTTTGTCGTTGCTCATCAAAAGTCGTTCGTATAACATAGAATTGATTTGGCGTTCGGTTTCGCGAGCCGTCCAAGCATTGTTGACAGATTCCAACTCGTAATACTCTCGTTTGTCGGGGTCGTCGATTGATATAAGTAGTTTATACTGAGACCAATTCAATTGCGTCCGCACTGTGGACGCAATTGGATAAGTTCTGTAAAAACTCCGTGCGCGTTCAAGTTGACGGATTCCGAATCCGCTGCCAAACTCAGGTTCCAAACGCTTCACGAGGTTTTTGATTAGGTACGTACCATAGTCGGCGCGTTCTTTGCCTTGTTGTTCTTCTTCAAATATGCGTTTGCCCAAGTTCCAATACATTTGCACACGGCAAAAATCAACGCTGCGGACGGCATTGCTTCTTGCCGATTCTATTATTTGGCAGACATCATTGTATAATGTGTCTATTGTTTCCTGTTTTTTCAGTTCCATAAAGTTTCCTTTTTATAATTTGAGGTGAAAATTTTGCACCACAAATTTTTCACGCCTCAAAGTTACTCAAAAAATCCTTTCCTTCAAAACTTTATTCCGCTGCAAACCTCAGCGACTGCAACTGTTGCATTATGTCGGCCTCCAAACTGCGGCTCTGTTGAAACATCGAGGCGAGGTCTTGTGTGTCGGCTTGCATTTGGGCGTTGAACTCGTCGGCGGTGATGTCAACGTATTCTATCTTGATGTCGAAATATTGTCCCGCGCTCAATACGTAGCCTTTTTCTTTGATTTCGGAGTATGTTACCGACACAGAAAAATCTTCTACGGCGCGTTTTTGGCGGAATGTGGATACTATGGTTTCGATTTCGTCGTCGCGGAGGCGCACTTTTTTGAGACCGTTGGCGTCTTTGTACTCTTCGCCGAGTTTCGATGCGTCCACAAGGATTACCTTGTCGGAGTCTGACTTTTGGTTTTTGTCGAAAAACAGCACCGAAACATTTGTGCCGGTGTTTGCAAACACGTTGCTCGGCATCGACACCACGCCCGAAACAATATGGTCGTCAACAAGGCGGTGAAGAATCTTGTTTTCGATGCCCGATTTGGCTGTGATAAAGCCCGTTGGGATAACGATTGCGCCCTTGCCGCCCGGCTTTATCGAATTGACCACGTGCTGAATAAAACAGGTGTAAATAGCCATCGATTCCTTTTTCTTGGCAGGGACTGACGGCACTCCCGCCCAAAAACGGAACTTGTCGGTGGCAATGGTGTCGCGGTAGTCGGAAAAGTCGAGTTTGAACGGCGGATTGCTCACCACAAAATCAAACGTGCGGAGCGAGCCTTTGTCGTCTTTGTGCGCGGGATTGGTGAGAGTGTTGCCCTTTACGATGTTTTGGATGCTGTCAACAAGGTCGTTGAGTATGAGGTTGAGGCGGAGCATCTGCGACGATTTTTGCGAGATGTCTTGGCTAAAAATTGTGCATCTGTCGGTGCCGATTTGGTGCGCCAATGCAATCAACAAAGTGCCCGAACCCGCCGTCGGGTCGTAGCAAGTTTTGCTTGTGAGTTGCTCGTTGTCGTCCACCAAAAGCCGTGCAATGATGGCGGCGATAGATTTTGGCGTGAAATATTCGGCGTATTTGCCTCCGCCCGCCGTGTTGTAGTCTTTGATCAGGTATTCAAAAATATCCGAAAAGAAATCGTATTTTTGGTCGAAAACATCCTCAAAATTGAAGTCGGCAAGTTTAGAAACCAACGCTATTGCAAAATTGTCGCGCTGTTCTTCTTCCTGAATCAAAGTTGTAACGCGCTCAAAGATAGTGATTTTGGTTTCACCCACGCTTGCCATCGAAAAAATATCGGCGTTGATGTTGGCAATGCCAATGAGAGTACCGTCGAGTGTTTTGCCAAATTCGCTTTGCTTAGATGCGTTGTAAAGGTGTCCCAAAGTGTGTTCGGGACGTAGCCTCGGCGTATTGTGGTCCATATACGACCAAAGGTCTTCCACCTCGTCGTCGGTAAAAGTGTCATATTCGGCTTCCCATTTTTCGGCGTTTGAAATGCGTTCGCCGTATTTGAGGTTTTTCTTGATTTGCGATGCAAACTTGTCGTTAAGAAACTTATACAGAAATATCTCGGTGATAATCTTGTATTCGTTTCCATCGTTGCCAAGTCCTGCGTTGCCACAAACGGCTTTGAGCGAATCTATGAGGTTTACTGTCCTTTCCTTGATGTCCATTTTATATTCGTTGTGTGTTGTGTATTATCTGATTGTATTGAGCATAATATTCGTTGGCAATCGACCTTTGTATAAACTTGCGGTCGTTGATGTCGGCTGTAATATTAAACTCAAAGAGTTTTTTGCTCACCTCGGCAAGCACGTCCTGATTGAAAGCGGCCTCGTTTTTCAGGATGTCCTGTTTGAAAAAAATCATTCGGTCGATCCACTCTTTCAATCTTTTGAGTCCATCTACAATTGCATATTCCTTGTCGGAAATTATTGGGCGCGCCTTGGTGTAGAGGCGTTTGGCGTTTTCTTCCACAATGCGCTTGTGTATGCGCACGAACCGCTCATCTTGATTGTATTTGCTTTTCAAATTGTCGTTGGCGCGGTTTATCTCACGGATTTTTTTCATCACCTCGTCCATATAGCCGATTTTGAATTTGTAGTCCGACACGTCTTTGGGCTTGATTTCCTTTTCGCGCAAAAACCTCTTGAACTCTTCGATTAGGTTTACAAAAGCCGGTTCTTTTTGGTCATAATTACGGTCAAACTCCTGCATTACCTTTACGTAATTATCGTGGAGGTCGTTGTTGTAAATTGTGAGTTCCTCGCTGCCCTTGCGTCTAAATTCGTATTCTATTTGTTTGAGAATAAGGTTTACATTGTCGCTCACCTCGTCGTCGTGCATAAAACGGTCTTCGAGGTTGACGGCATCAATGCGATGGTTAACAACGTTCAAAAGGTCGGGAATCTGCCCGATTGACATTTTTTGGCTGAATTGTTGCAACTCTTGGTCGCCCGAACAGCGTATTTGGTTGGAGAGCGACTTGGCGTTGTCGAGTACGTGGCGTATTTGGTAGAGTTTAGCGCGGTCGTCAATTTCGTCTAATTGCTGTCTGAAAAGTTCTGTATTTTCGCAAGAGTAGGCAAACAAGAGGTCTTTAATTTCAACGAGTTGCCTTTTGATTTCGTCGGGGGCTTCTATTATCGAAGGGCCAATGGCTTTGGGAGCGTTGTCGTCATTGGCTTCGTTGCCGTCGTCGCAGCGGTTGAGTTCGCGGAGATATTCGTTGTTGGTATCCTCAAAATTTTGCTTAATATTAGCAAAATCAACCACATAGCCGTATTTAAAATCCTTGTATGGACGATTGACACGTGTAAGAGCCTGCAAAAGATCGTGCCCTGTCATCTTGCGCGTCAGGTAAAGACGTTTGAGCCTTGCTGCATCAAAACCGGTGAGGAGCATACGGTTAACAATCAACAAATCAATGTTGTTTCGCTTTTTGAAATCGTCGATATTCTTTTCGCGTTCGTCTTTGTCGCCCTCGTCGTGGAGTATCAGCGCAACATTTGGACGGAAAACTGTAAAATCGGCAAAGACTGTTTTAGGCTCGGCAGCCATTGCGTAATGATTTTTTGAGCCAAATTTTTCGAGGTAAATCTCGTACAAATGCCTTGCCTGCGGATTGGTTTCGCACACAATCATACCCGCCACAGTCTTGTCGTTTTTTTCGATACGGAAACGGTGGAGGTCTTTTACAATATAATCGAGAAGGCTACTGAGGTAATTGTCGGATTCAATTATAACATCCTTGCTGACATCGCCTTTGCGGATTTGCGGATTGTTTTTCTGCGCCTCGTCCAATAACGAAATCAGTTTTTCCTTGTAGGTGGTTTCGATGTCCTCGCGCATCAGTTTGAGTGTGTATCCGTCGGCGATAGATTTGTCGTAATAATACTTGTCGATATAGTCGCCAAACACCTTCCACGATGCTTTTTCGTCTTTGATCAACGGAGTTCCCGTAAGCGCGATTTTGATGGCATCACGGTCGGCTTCGAGCAAATTTGCCAAAAACGACCCCTTTGGATTGTAGCCACGGTGAGCCTCGTCGATAAAGAAAACCCGTTGCAAATTGATGTTGTAACTTGGCGGAATCTCCACCTTTTTGTGATCTTCCTCAAATTTTTGAATGTTGACCACCATAATTTCGTCCTCGCCCGAATTGTTGGAAACTATAAAAGTATTTTTGAAATCGTCCATCAATTCCTTGCGGCTTTCGGCAGTGCGCACCCTTAGTCCGCGAGCCGTAAATTCGTCTTTTGCCTGTTCCATAAGGCTCAGACGGTCAACTATAAAGTAGAATTTTGCAACAGCATTTTGCTTGGCTAAGTAGTCGGTAAGACTTTTTACAGAGTAATATGCCAACGCCGTTTTGCCGCTGCCCTGCGTATGCCAAATAATGCCCGATTTGACGCCTTGCGAAAGTTTTCGTCTGATGGCAAGCGATGCAAAAAGTTGCTGATAACGCATCACGTGTTTTTGCAGTTTTACAATGGTTTCGCCGGTGTCGAGTTTGGTTTTCTGTGCCACGTAGGCAAAGCCGTAATGCAGCAAAAACAAGAATCTTTCGCGGCTCAATAGCGACGTAAGCACACGGTTGGTGGGCGTGTCGGGGTGTTTGTTGGTTTGATATTCGGGCAAATTGCTCAGCACCACCTTGTTAAACGCCTTCAAAATTGCCATTTCGTCGTTTGGCATAACGTTTTTGAGCCTGAAATTTTCGTAAAACGACTGTTTTTGCTCCCTAAACACATTGAAAAATATATTTTCGGAAGTAATTGATGCATAAAACGCGCCTTGCACCGGCACACGGCTGTCGGTGTCGTATTCCTGATTGTTGGAAAAAATCATCAACTGCGTAACATTCAAGAACCTGCGGAATTGTTTGTTTCTCATCCGTTGGTTCATACGGTTGCGCTCGGCAAGGATACCGTCTTTGTTGTTAGGGATTTTCACCTCGATAAATGCAAGCGGCAACCCGTTGACAAAGCAAGTAATATCGGGGCGGAAATTATCGCCGGTCTCCTCGTTTTTGCAAGTAAATTCGGCGGTGCAGTGCCATTGATTTTTGTCGGGGTTTTCAAAGTCGATGATTTTGATGCCTGTGGTGGCATTTATCTTTCGGTAAAATTCGCGGCCAAGGTCATCGTTGTTGGCAATGCGCACAAGGTCGTTGCACAGGATTTCAATCTCCTGCGCTCCGATACCGGGATTGAGATTTTGCACACATTCTTTAAATAAGTCGGTCAAAATATTGGTCTTGTGGTCGTATTCCGTCACCACAGGCAAATACTTGTAACCCAATCTCATAAGGTGCAAAATAGCCGGTATCTGTACCCGCGTAGCCTCTGTAAAATTGCTTGCCATTTTTGAAAAAAGTTTTTAAAAGGCAAAGTTACGCACTTTTTATTATATTTGCAAGTGCTAATATTTAAAATATTCGGGAAAAATCTCACCGCAAAATTTTTCAAAAAAACTTCCCAAAAAATTTGTTCATTCAAAAAATCCTTCATACCTTTGCAGCCGAAAATTTTAGTAACAATACAATTAAATAATTAAATGTTAAACAATTACGAAGCCGTTTTCATTATGACTCCCGTTTTGTCTGAGCAGCAGACAAAGGAAACGGTGGATAAAATGAAATCTGTTCTCACCGACGGCGGAGCAGAGATTGTCCACGAAGAGAATTGGGGTCTTAAAAAACTCGCATATCCCGTTCAGCACAAGAACACGGGATACTACTACCTTCTTCAATTCAAGGCCGACCCCGCATTGATTCTCAAATTCGAGGTTGCAATGAAACGCGACGAGAAGGTATTGCGTTGGCTCACAGTGTCGCTCGACAAGCACGCACTCGAATACGCCGAGAGGCGCATCGCCAAGCGCAACGGACAACAGGCAGCCGCTCAGGAAGCAGCAGCCGAGCCCGCACAGGAAACCGCAGTAGAAACCGTTGAAAACAAGGAGGACTAATCATGGCTGAACAGCAAGGTGAAATCAGGTTTTTGACCCCCCCCACAGTGGAAGTCAAGCAGAAGAAGTATTGCCGCTTCAAGAAGAACGGCATCAAGTACATCGATTACAAGGATCCCGAGTTCCTCAAAAAATTCCTCAACGAGCAGGGCAAAATCCTGCCGAGGCGCATCACAGGAACCTCCCTCAAATTCCAGAGAAAACTCTCAGTGGCAATCAAGCGTGCTCGCCACCTCGCATTGCTGCCCTACGTAACCGATTTGTTGAAATAATAAAAGCATCAGAATCCAATGGAAATCATATTGAAACAAGATGTTGCCAACCTCGGATCCAAGGATGACATCGTAACCGTAAAACCCGGCTACGCCAACAACTATCTCATTCCTCAGGGTTACGCAACGGTAGCAACAGAATCCGCCAAGAAGGTGCTCGCCGAAAACAAGAAGCAGCAGGCACATAAGGAGGAGAAGCTCCGCAAGGACGCAACAGAACTCGCCGCTCTCATCGAGCAGAAGGAAATCAAGATTGGCGCCAAGACAAGCCAGACCGGCAAAATCTTCGGCTCTGTCAACACCATCCAGATTGCCGAGGCTCTCGCCAAGAAAGGCATCGAGGTTGACCGCAAGCAAATCACCATCCTCGACGAAGCCAACATCAAGGAAGTGGGCAAGTACAAGGCTACTATCAAACTCTACAAGGACATCAAGACAACCGTAGAGTTCGAAGTGGTATCCGAGTAATTTGACAACCATAGCACAACAATAAAAAACGGAGCGAAAACAATGTCGCTCCGTTTTTTTTTTCCCGTTGTTATCCGTACATTAAAAAAAATTTGATTAAATTTTGAAACAAATTTTTTATAAATTTCCCGCCGTCAGACGGTTGTATTTATAGTGTCCTTTCGGACAGAAATTTTACAAAATTGATAAGAAAATTTTTCAAAATAATCTAATTATTCATATATTTGCGCCACAATATTCCTAAACAATTAATAACAATTATGGCAGGATACAACAACAACGTTAAGAACAATCTGACAGCCGTATTCCAGGACACCCTCGATTTCATCAACGAGGAGGAAGACCTCTACGACTGCATCGAATACAGCAAGCGCGAATCGGAACTTATCAAGGCCGACGAATACTACGACCTCGAAACTCCCAACCGCGCCGGCAATATCAAAGTAACGCAATCCAAGACCTTTGAAGCCGCGATGCGTTACGCCGAAGACGAATCAAACGCCGACAAACTTATCGCCGTGCTTAATTTTGCATCGGCTACGCACCCCGGCGGCGGCGTAGAATGGGGAGCGACCGCGCAGGAAGAAGACCTTTGCAGGTGTTCTACGCTGTTTCCCGTATTGTCGCAGACGAGCCTTGCGATGAATTTTTATGAGCCAAACCGCAAAGCCCGCAACCCGCTCCACACCGACGACCTCATCTACTCGCCCGACATCGTTATCATCAAGGGCGAGGACGAAAATTACGAGCGACTCGACCCCGAAGAATGGTGCAAGGTTGATGTTATCACCTGCGCCGCGCCCGACCTCCGTCCGCCGAGACCCGATAGGTTCCATCCCAACATTCAGCCCGAGCCAATCAACATCTCCCGCGACGAACTCTACGAACTTCACCTCTCCCGCGCACAGCACATATTGAATGTTGCAGCAGGTCAAGGCGTTGACATCCTGATACTTGGCGCATTTGGTTGCGGTGCATTCAGAAACGACCCCAACGTCGTAGCCCGCGCATACGTTGACGCGCTCAAAGAATACGCCCAATACTTCGACGTCATCGAGTTTGCGGTCTATTGTTCGCCCTTCGACACCAAAAACTACAAGGCGTTCAGCGACGCATTTGCGGAGTAGGAGAGGGGATTTGTTAACTTTGCTGCGAATAATTTCAGTCCCAAAGCGTATATGAGAAAGAGAATCATAGCAATGATGATGGTTCTGACGTGCGTTGCAGGCACACTGTGCGCACAGACTGATAACAGGAGCGATACCATAGCCCCCATCAACGGCGACAATATCAACAAGAGACTGCCCGGCAAAGGCCGCGAAATGCTCGACAAGAAAAACATCAACTATACTGTTGATGAAGAGGAGAAACTTGTGATTGCCGTCGGACGAAGCACCAAGACTGTGGACGAGTTGCCTGTAACGTCTTTCGTAATCAGGCACGAAGAGATAGTCCGCAATGGCTGGGTGACGCTTTGCGACGTGCTCAGGGGTGTCCCTGGGTTCAGGGTTTCGCAGCCGCACACGGGGCAGTTTGGCGAGGCGTTCATACAGCGTGGCTTGGTGGGCAATACTTATACCAAGATACTTCTCAACGGCACCGACATCAAGCCGACCTCTATCACGGGTATGCCTCTCGGAGCCAATATCCCCATCCGTCAGGCGGAGCGCATAGAAATCCTCTATGGTCCCGCTGCTGCGGCATACGGCAACGACGCTTGTAGCGGCGTCATCAACATTGTTACGATGGACAGCGAAATCAAGCCGTTTGCCGAGGGCGACATCTTGGTGGGCAGCGGCGAATACCGTTACATCAATTTTGTGGCGGGCGGCAAGTTTGGACGCGGCAAGCACGTGGCGCAGTTTTCGGTATATGGCAGCAATCTGCGCTACAAGAATATGAACTTCACCGATTACGACAAGGACGACGTTTACAACCGTTGGAACTTCTTCGAGCAGCGTGGCGACCATTTTTTCTATAAAGATGCCGATGGCGACCACGACATCACCCCCTTCGAATTGACGGAAGAGGTTTTTGGAAATATACGCAATATATCTCAATTCAGTCAGTTCCGTGAACTTCTGGGCTATACGACATTTTGGCACGGCGACTTTCAACATCCCGATTTTGGACGGCTTGGACAGGAGGCGGCGCAGACCGGCGTAGAGGTCAAGTACCGTGGCCTCACATTCTCCTACAATTATTTTTACAGGATGGATTTTTCCAATAGCGGCGTGTCGCCAATGATGTACTCCTATTATGACGACAACAGTATGATGGGCGAAAAGATTATGCGTGGTGCTGTGTCCGGCGATTGGAAGTTTGGGCGTTTTACGACTAACACGGTGCTGAGGTACGTCCGTTACCGTATGGATCGCAATTCGCAGAGGCGCACCACATACGACAACAGCCCGCTGTATATGTACGGAGCGGGCGACGATATCGGAGTGGAGGAGAATATCGACTTCCGCGCCGCCGACAATTTCAACCTTTCGGCAGGTCTCTCGTATGTGTATTCGGGCGCGTTGCCGATGACCAACGAATCTGAATACAAGTTTGACTTTGATTCTTACAAAGCGTTTTCCTCCAAGGTTGATTACTTGGACCCAATTTTTGGCGACGTTGGCATTGCGCCCTGCACATATTCCACGTATGGCGCATACGGTCAGGCGGTTTGGGATTGGAAACGTCTTTCCATAACGGGCGGCATCCGCTACGACAACAACTCCAAATGGGGCGTTTCGGTAAATCCGCGTATTGCCGGCCTTGTCAAAATCACCGACCGTCTTACCCTCAGGGCGTCGCGTGGATATGCGTACAGGGCACCGGCTCCGCAGCAGTTGTATTCGGCTAACGCGGTGCACGGCAATCCTGTGTACAACGCCGTCAATTCCAAATTAGGCAGACCTATTGTGTCTGACGCCGATTCCATTATAGTTTCGTTCCCGCTTATGCCGCCCAATGACCTCGACCCCGAAAAGATTGGTTCTACGGAAATTGGTTTGCGTTATTATTTCAACAATTCCAACTACGCCGAGTTTGTTGCGTACTCCAACCGTGTCACCGACCCGATATTGCGTGTATGGGCTACGCTTGACACCAGCAAGTACCACGGCACGGGCAGCAACGTAGTGCCGTCAGACATGCCGCCTACCACCCGCACTTACCGCAACGAATCCAATGCAAAAATCAAATTGCACGGCTATCAGTTGATTGGTGTGTTCAAGGATTTAAACAAAAAACACCATCTCGACATAAAATACGGCATCACCTATTCCACAGGATATGAGGAGGTCTCCGACGACAATTACAGGGGCGAATCATTCAAGCGCGTGGATTATATCCGTCAGACTCCCAAATTTATGGCGCAGTGCATGATTGATTTTGATTGCTGCAAAATCATGCATTTCAGCATACAAAACTTATATTGCAGCAAATGGGCAAGGAAGTATTACATGAGCACCGACAACGATTTTTATTGGGCTCCTCCATATTATAACCTTGACATTGTATTCTGGTTGAAGATTAATAAAAACCTCAGCGGAATCATCAAGGTGCTTAATGTATTAGATGCGCAATACGGCGGCATCGATGCAATTGGTATGGACGTGGACCTCCAATACAACCCCCAACTCGGACGCAACATCAGGTTGGGACTCACTTATACATTGTAGTGCTATGACTAATTTTTTGAGCAAATACACATTGGCTGCCATTCTGGTAGCCTGTATCACTTTGGCGGCAGATGCACAGACAGACGGCAGCGGCGGACAGCGCGACACCGTTACTGACATCCACCGCGCCCGTGTTTGCTGCAGGCTCAATAGGCCTGAGGAGGCGTTGTATTATTACCTCGCGGCTCAGAACGCCCTCAACCGACAGACCAGCGAGGGCATCATCGCCAATGCCGACATAGAAACGGAGATAGGGCTTCTGTATTTTAATCGCGGACATTATGAGCGCGCCGCCGCCAATTTTGACAAGGCTCTCAAAGTATATAACACGTACAATCAGGCAGACAAAGTTTGCCAAAACACCCATCTAATCGCCGCAAGTGCTTATCTCGCAGAAGATTACGCAAAGGCGGAGACATATTTCAAGTTGTTGTTTGATTGTTATCAAAAAAACAATGACCGCGAATCCGAAAAAGAGACCATGCACCGCCTCGCCGACATCGCCCAAAAGATGGGGCAGTACGACAAGGCTCTCTCAATCAACAGCAAACTTGTGGAGATGTACAGCGAGGACGGCGACATGCAGGGTAATATCAATGCCCTCAACAACGCCGCTTATTGCCTTGCGCTTTGTGGACGTTATGAAGACGCTATCAATTCGTTTCGGGAGATTACCGACGCCGACATCCGCAACAACGCCCACGATTCTCTGATTGCCGCCGCATACACCAACATCGGACTTTGTTATCAAAACATGGGCAAAAGCCGGGAGTGTTACGAATACCTCGCAAACGCCGCCGAACTCCGCCAAAAAAGTGGTCAGGACGCCGAATATTCCAAGGTGAGCAACATTTTGGCACTCATTTATCTGAAAGAGCAAGACCTTTACAACGCATATTATTATAGCAGGGAAGCCGTGTCGTCTGCCGAGCGTTGCGACGAGCCTGATGCCAAGTCCGATGCTTACCAGACTCATTACAATGTGCTTCAAGCGAGGGGCGAATATGACCTCGCGTTGCAGTACAATCAAAAATTTCTCGCGCTCCGCGACACCGCCCTCATGCAGCGGCTCAAAGCAGAGCAACAACTCGCCGAAGACCTCCGCCGCCTCGAAAATGCCGAAAGGCAGTCGTTTGAGGAGATTTCCGAAACCGAAATTGCCAACCTCACTATCCGCCAACTTCAACTGCTCTCCGACGCCCAGAAACGCGAAAACGACATCCTTACCCGCGACCTTGCAATCAAGGACATGGAAAAGACCCGTCTCCAGCAGCAACTCGCGCTCCAACGCCAGCAGCAGGACGCTATCATCCGCGAAAAAGAGATTGCCGATTTGCAGACGCAGCGGCAACTCGACGAAGCATTGCTGAAACAGAAGGAGATGGAGGAGACAGAAATGAAAAACCACGTCGTCCTTCTTGAAGAGCAAAGGAAGAATCAACTTAATGAGTGGGAGAAGGAGATGGCGCAGAAAAAGGTGCTGTTGCTCTCGCTGTTGCTGTTTGCAATTTTGCTTGTGGGTTTGGCGGTTATTTACGTGATTGTAACCCGTAAAAACCACGTCCTCAAATCACAAAAGCACGAAATCGAGGACAAAAACAACGAACTCACCGTACAGAAGGAGTGGCTTGAGATGGCTAACAACGAAATCAAGCAGATGAACGACGACCTCGCCACGCAGAAAGAGCTCGTTGACAAAAAAAACAAGGCTATCACCGACAGCATCGTATATGCGCAGCGCATACAGGCTGCCGTATGTCCGCCCGCCGACTTCTTGAAGGATCTCAACCTCGATTATTTCTTGGTGTATATGC
>CAMJWL010000021.1 GCA_946409405.1 uncultured Bacteroidales bacterium | reverse complement strand
ATGGAAATCTGCCTTCTGTCCAAGGATTTTCCACAAGACAACTACTACGACACCCGCCAAGGGCTCCGGCGCATCGCCATCGGCAATACATACCTGTCTCGACAGGAATTGTACGACCTCAAAAGGAGTTGCGACACTATCAAAAACATCATAAAATTTTTTAAGCGCACACCCGACGACCAATTCACCGCGCTCAGGGAATTGTGCGCCGGCATTGTCGTGCAACATCCATTGCTGCAACACATCAGCCGCGTCATGGACGACAACGGCGAAATCCGCGACGACGCCACGCCCGAACTCCGCCACATCCGCAGCGAAATCCGCAACAAACGCGCATCAATCTCGTCGGTAGCCAACCGACTGCTCCGCACAGCCAAGGCGCAAGGATGGTGCGATGCCGATGCAGAAGTCAACATCCGCGACGGCAAGCCGCTCATCCCAATCCAAGCCGCCAACAAGCGCAAAATCCAGGGCATCGTGTTAGACGAATCTGCCACCGGCAAGACCGCATTCATAGAGCCGTTGGAAAGTGTGGAACTCAACAACGCCATCACCGAACTCGAATTTGCCGAGCGGCGCGAAATCATCAAGATACTCACCGAAATCACCGAAAAAGTGCGCCCCTGCATACCCGACCTGATGGACGCCAACGAGACCCTCGCCGAACTCGACTTTGCAAGAGCCAAGGCTCGTCTTGCCATCGACATGAACGCCGACATGCCGCACCTTGTAGATACCCCCACCATCGACCTCCGCATCGCCCGCCATCCGATTTTGGAACAGACATTGAAATCCGAAGGCAAAAAAGCCGTCCCCCTCGACATCGAGATAGACACGCAGAATCAGAGGATGATAATGATTTCGGGACCCAATGCGGGCGGCAAATCGGTCTGCCTGAAGACCGTGGGCATCCTGCAATACATGCATCAATGCGGACTACTGACGCCAGCAAGCGCAAACTCGACGCTCGGCATATTCAACGACATTTTCATAGACATCGGCGACGAACAGAGCATCGAAAACGACCTCAGCACATACAGCAGCCATCTGAGGAATATGAAACAATTTCTCGACCACGCAAGCAAACGCTCGCTGATTTTGATAGACGAATTTGGGTCGGGAACAGAACCCATCTTGGGCGGCGCAATAGCCGAAGCAATACTCGACGAACTCAATAGGCGCAAGGTGAAAGGCGTCATCACAACGCATTATACCAACCTCAAAAACTACGCTACCGTAACCGACGGCATCGCCAACGGTGCGATGATGTACGACAATACCAATATGCGCCCCCTGTTCGCATTGGAGATAGGCAAGATAGGCAATTCGTTTGCATTTGAAATGGCGCGTCGCATGGGCATCGACGAGCGTCTCCTCCAAAAAGCCGAACAGATAGCCGGACGCGACCACATCGACTACGAGCGGCGTATGCAGGAACTCGACGAGGAAAAACGCAAACTTTCCATCACGCTCACCAACGCCCAAAACCGCGAAAACAACCTCATCCGTCAGGAGCAGCAATACATCGACCAAACTGAATTTACACTCACCGAGCGTCGCAACCTGCTCCGTGCATACAAAACCAAATTCGAGGAGATAATCAGCAACACAAACCGAATGATAGAGCGCACCATCCTCGAAATCAAAAACGCACAAGCCGAAAAGACGCAGACCCGCGACCTCCGCAAGCAACTCGACGACTTCAAGCAACAAGCGATGCAACAGTTTGAGGAAGAGGACAACAAAATCGACGAGACCATCGAGCGCATGAAGCGCAAACAATCTGAACGCGCAGAACGCCGCGCCCGTCGCCGCGAGGAAAAGGCGCAGCAAGCCGCCGCCATCGCCCAAAAAGTTGCCAAACCCCAGGAACGTCCGTTGCAACCCAACGACACCGTATATCTCGACGGCGGAGCCACGCCGATGACCATCATCGACATCAAGGACGGCAAAGCATTGTTGCAAATGGGCGGAATGCAATCATTTGTGGACGTCAAACGGCTCAAACGCGCCAAAAATCCCGCGAAAGAAGACGAACCCAAAAAACAAATCGTAAACATAAACTTCCAGACGGAAAAGAAGTCTGGCGGCTACCTTCAAGGGCTCGACGTGCGCGGTCTCCGAGGTGACGAGGCAATAGAAAAGGTTGCCAAATACATCGACCAAGCCCTCACCACAGGACACCGCGAAATCAAAATCCTCCACGGCACAGGAACAGGCGCGTTGCGCTCGATGATTAGGGACTACCTCCGCGTGCAGCCGATAGTAAAGAGGTGTTACGATGAGAAGATAGACCTCGGCGGCGCGGGGATTACGATTGTGGAATTGGACTATTAATCAACGGGACACCTCGTCGCCGGACGAATGAAGAATTGTTTTGGTCAAGGGACGACGTTAGGTTTCAATTTACCAAAAAAGATTGAAGAAAATTTGAGGTCAAAATATTTGACCTCAAAATTTAATGCAATTAGTTCATTATCAAATGATAATCAAAACGGCAACAATAACTAAAATTTGGTTTGCGGACGACCGAATTTATGGCCTAACGGACGACAACCGCACTTTGTGGCAGTCGTTGCTGTATTATAAACGTCTTAAAAACGCAAGCCCCGAAGAACGCGAAAACTACGAAATGGACGACGAGGGCATACATTGGTACAACCTCGACGAGGATATTTCGTTTGAAAGTTTTGAATACGACGACCCTGAACCCAAAGGTATTTCCCTGTTTTTCCTATCGCATCCCGAAATCAATGCCACAGCCATAGGACAACGGTTAGGTATCAGCAAAAACACCATGACACAATATATTAATGGTACTGCAAAACCATCGAAAGAACGGGAAAAACAGATTCTTAATGAAGTGGCAAATGTTGGGAAAGAATTGACGAACACTGAATGTATCAATTAATCCCCTCTCCGCCGACCGTTTCCCGACCGACGGAGAGCATACACCACAACACCTATACCCCCAAAACAATTTACGGTTCAATGTTTAGTTTTTGACTTATTGTGCGGGCAAGAGATAGCGAGTGCTTGGTTTGCCAATCGGATAATGTACGAGTTCGTATTCTTCAACCAAGGACGAAATTATGTCGAGTTCAAGCATATTTGGGTCGTCAGCCGGAGTGCCGTCACCAGTAATAGGCAAAAGTTCGTCAATCCTTTTCAATGCCGCACGATATTCCTTTTCGTTTTTCAGTTTTGCATGATATCATAATTTTTGATGTCAAAAAATTTGACATCAAAATCTATTCTAAGGTCAAGTTTTTTGACCTTAGAGGCAAATATTTTTAACACATTGAATTATAAATACTTATTCACGAACTCTGTCGGCGACATAATTTCTATTTTACCCGCATCAACATTACTAAAATCACGCAAATTAATGGTAATTAGTGCGTTGCATTTGCTTTGCAGCGCGCTTTGATATTGAAAACTATCCTCAATGTCATCAAAGGAAGTGTCATTGACACCTTGCACTATCCGTTTGTGCGTGATGCCAACAGTTGAAACCATTGACAAAATGGTGTTAAGCGTCGAACGTAATCTCAATGTCTGTTCAGGGCGATGTATGCCCTGCCGTTTCAACTCCATTCTGATAAGATATGCCAACGTATATACACAACCTATTGTAACAACGCCCTTTACATTTCCGTCTTCAATTGCATCAAATATCTTTGCAACAGACTGATATTCACGGCGTTGTTCAAAATATTCAAGAAAAATATTTGTGTCAAGAAATACTTTCATAGTCACTTGTTGTTGATATCATATTTATCTTGAAGATACTCTTCTATGAGTTCTTCTTCGGAGGCATTTGATTTGAAAATGCCACACAACGACTCGTGACGACGATGGCGTTTCTTGGGCTTTGACTGCGCTATCAGCAATTGCGCGTATATTGTAAGTTGCTCTTGTAGCAAACCTACTCGATACGACTTTGGCAAATCAACTGATACTGTGATGTTTTTTGTTTTCATAGCATAATTATGTTGATGATTTGTACTCTGCAAATCTACATTATATTTTGATATTCGCAAAATATTTTGAATGATTATTTTCCAAAAAAAAACTTTTCATTGCGCAAAAAAATATTTCAATCCCCCGCACATCGCCGTATATTTCTCAATGCACAAGGGGGGATTGAAATATTGGCTTCAATATCAACTACATACTTAGAGCAAGGCGGAAGCCTAAGAAATTACTATGCTTGCTTGGGAGTTCACCACTACGTAGTGAAATGCGACAGTTGTTTTCAGTGCTTCTCCATCCGCCTCCGCGTATAGTTCGCTTCATTCCCTGAATAGAATCCTCACACCATTCCCAAACATTACCTGTCATATCATAAATGCCAAGTTCATTTGGTTTCTTTTTTCCGACCGGATGAGTTTCCCCATTGGAATTATTGGCGTACCAAGCAACTTCATCAATATTGTCGCTGCCGCTGTACAGAATGTAATGGTGGCGAAGACCTCCTTTGGCTGCAAATTCCCATTCCTTCTCCGTTGGCAGACGAAATTTCCGACTTGTTTTTAAATTGAGTCCTATTATGAAAACTTGGAAATCATCCCAAGAAACGCTCTCCACAGGATTGTCATCGCCTTGGAACTTGCTTGGATTAATAACCATTATTGCTTTCCATTGCGCCTGAGTTACAGGATATTTCCCGATATAAAAATCTCCTCCTGAAAAACCTCTCACCAAAATCATATCGATGTTTGTATCGCCAACTTTGATAGTTATAGAATCAGGTTTATATCGTTCCAATATGTCAGAAAATTTATATTTTGTGGCAATGTCAACTATCTTATTCTCGTCCGTAACAATCTTTTCGTCAATCAATCGTCTTGCGTTTTGTGCGTTAAAAATCGTGTAGGACTTTTGTGAATACACGTATTTCAATAATTCTAAATCATTCTCACACCAACGATTGATAGTTGCATTGTCTGTCGTTTGCAATGATAATTCTTTTAGTTCTCGATCATTTTCCAAAATGTCAGACAAATTGTTTTTCATTGCAATTGCAGCAATAGTGGCCTTGTCCGAAACAATCTGTTCGTCTATCAATCTCCTTGCATTTTTCGCATTGAAAATTTCGAATGACTTCTTTTGGTAAACGTCTGACAGGTAATTAATACCTGTCGTCTCACACCAACGGTTGATAGTTTCATTATCTGCATAGTCAAGAGCATAAAGTTTGACTATTAAATCGTCAATAAATGACGAGTTTTTAACTTCGTCGAATTTAATGAACCCTTTTTCAAGCAATTTGACCACAATGGCTCCGTCAACATTTTTTTCCGGTGCAAAAAGATTGAACAGACGGATTTTCCGTGTCAGAATATCCGCCCCTGCAATCTTTTCTATTTCTCGCGCCAAATCCGTTTCCGAAATTTGTTTCAACCACTTTTGAAGGCTACCGTTTGAGAAATTCTCATACAGACTGTTGAAGTCAAAATTCTTTTTGACTTCGTCAACAGTCCTGCACTCCTTGCCGCCCGTTACAAGGCTGAATTTTATGGGCTTTGATTTGTTTTGGAATCTCATAGTTTTAACCAAATATCTTCTTTGCTTTTTCTTTCACTTTGTCCCAAGCATAAGTTGCCACTTCTTTTACGGTTTCGATAGCCGCTTTAACTACCGGCTTGGCAACTTCGGCGATTTTGTCGATGCCTTTGTGAATCAACGGTTTAACTTTCGTAGACACAAATTGAACACCCATCCTGATGAATGGTTTCGCAGTTGCAGCCGCCGGAAATACCGATGTTAGGGCATTGGTAATGACCTCAGTTGCAAGCGGTATGCCTTTGTTAATCAGATAGTCAACGGCGGTTTTTGCCACGGCGGCGGCTTTTTTGATGCCAAAGTCAATAGCGTCATCTGCACTCATTGCGCCGGTGGCAACATCGTGAGCAATCTTGATTGTCTCCACGGCTTTGTCGGCAATCGTTGCGATGGATTGAGGATTGGAGTATTTTTCGGGCAAAGGAATATATCCTTTGTCATTGGCGATTGCAATTGCTGCCGCCATAAGTTTTTTTGCCGCCGTATTGCCGGTCATCGGACCGTCAATATAATCCTGAACCACAGGTGATTCAGCAATGGTTTCCGCGTTTACGATTTCAGCGGCGTCTTGCGCGAGTACGGTGTCGTTGACACCTTCATAGACCTCTGCCGCACTTCTGAACAAATCCAAATCAAACATTATTTGCCCTCCTCGTTTTCTTTAAAAGTCTGTGATACAATTTCTTCGGATGCCTTTTGGAGACCTTTTTCCAATTCGGCGCGTTCTTCGGGATTTTTCACCTGTTCGACGATGTTTTTGCGAACCCACGAGTCAAGCCTCATTCGCTTGGTGTCCTCCAAGACTTTGGCGGTGTTTTTGTCAACGTCGGTAATGAAATCCAACGATTCTTTCACGTTTTCTTTCAAGTTGTTGGCGTTGAAATCCGCGAGATGCTCCATTATGTAGGTATCAACGTCAAGGCTTGGATTCTGTTGCTGCGCCTGATGGAAGCCGTCAAGCAATGCAGCGTAGATTTCTTCGAGTTTCTTGTTGTTTTCCATAATATTATGATGCGTTTTTGAAATTAGATTCTTTGAAAATTATGTCCATATCGTCAATCTGTTTTTTACAGGATTTTGAAATGGAAACTGTATTTTTGGCGAATTTGAGCAAAATGCCTTCCGTCAAGTTTTTTTCGTTGATGAAACAATCCTCCACCGCCTCGTTGATGACAGATTCGATGTCCGCACCGTTGAAACCTTTGGTGGCGTTTATCAAATCTGAGGATATGTTGATAGTCTTTTTGCGTTTTTTGAGGTGGACTTCAAAAATCTGTTTCCTTTCCTCATCTTCGGGCAATTTCACGCAGAAAATCTCGTCGAAACGGCCTTTGCGTTTGAGTTCGGGCGGAAGGTTTGCAGCGTTATTGGCGGTGGCAATTACATAAACGCTCGACGTCTTTTCTTGCAGCCACGAAAGGAAATAGCCAAACATTCGCGTCAAAATTTCACTGCCGCCAACACCCGTAAATGCCTTTTCAATTTCGTCAATCCACAATATGCACGGCGCGGCTGCCTCGGCGATTTTGATTGCCTGACGGAGATTTTTCTCGCTCTCGCCCTGATATTTGCCCATCAACGAACCCATATCAAGTTTCAGGAGCGGGGCTTCGAATAGTGCCGCCGTTGCCTTGGCGCAGAGCGACTTGCCGCAGCCGGGCATTCCGACAATGAAAACGCCTTTCGGAACTGCAACTTTTGCTTTCATTGCTTCGCCGATCCGCTTAATTACCTTTGATTTGGTTTCAAGGTATTTTTTGAGGGTTTCGAGACCGCCGATAGAATTGATGTCTTCGGGTGAATCCACAAGTTCAAGCACACCTGACTTTTTTACCATCTGTTTTTTATGTCGTAGTATCATCTCCTTGTCATCTTTGGTAAGTGTGCCGCCCGACGACATCGCCATATCAAGCATACGGTCTATCTCAAAGAGTGTCAGACCTTTTAGCGACGGCATCAGCGTATCAATGGCTGTTGTGTCAAAATCTTTGTAGCCGTTGGTCTCTACGTGGTCATTGATTATTTTTTTGATTTCCACCTCATCGGGATATGGAATTTCGAGGAATGAAACATATTTTTCGATTTCCTTTGGCACGAGGTTGATGGACGAATTGATGATGATAGTCAGTTCAAAATCCAAGTCGTAAAGTTTTCTCTGCGCAATCATTTGCAACAGGGATTTTACTTTTGGGGTTTCAATGCCGTCCTGTATATCCCTGAGAACGAGATATTTTGCGCCTTTAACAAATTCCTCGTTGTACCAATTTTGCAGCACGTCAGAAAGGTCGGCGTTTTTCCCCGACGAGTATTTGTTCCTCTGAATGTACCCATCTTCGTCGCAAAAAATTCTTTGATAGCCGAGCGCGGGCGACCATTCGAGGATTTCTGTATTGTAGCCCAAGGTTTCTTGGAGAAGAAAATCCACCCTCGTAAAGTCGTAGTCGTGTATGTAAATGATTGGCGTATTGACGTCAATCATTTTTTTAAGATTTGCAATAATATCCTTGTTCATCTTGCTTGTTTTATCCGATTCTTTTAGATTCCAACACCAAACCATTAAGCGCGTTCATCTGCTGTAAATCAACACCATAGATGCGCAAGAATGCATCTCTTACGAGTTGTCCTCCATTGATAAGAATTGGATCCGCAATCATCATCGACGATACTTGGACGCTCATTCCGGGTTCAATCACTTGTCCGGCGGAAAACCATTGTTTTTTTACGGTAACTTGGTAAAGTGCCATATTGTTTTGAGTTTTTTTTATGTTTGTTATTCGCCTACAAACATAACATCATTTATTGATATAGCAAAATTTTTCCGCAAGTTATTTTATAGAAATGCAGCATTTCGTAAAAAATCAAACTAAATCAAATCTTCCCTATCAAATTCTTAATGTCCGCGATAAAAGTATCAACCATTGGACGGTATTCCATAATTTCTTCTTCGGTGGCTTGAAAAAAAACATTATAATCCGCCGCATCACGCAAAGACTCCAACTCGGCAAAAAAATGTGCAGACTCAACATCAATCCTGCCAGTTAAAACATATTCTTTGTTTAGGACATTTTTTGCACCACGATGCGACTTGACAGGATATCCATCTTTTATAAAGAGAGCACTAACCGCATAAAAAACAGCATAATAAATCCTATTTGCAGCCGCATACCAACACGCATTGGCAATCGCGACATCAACCTCGGCAAGGATACTGCAACTTCGCTCCCAATACATCTTCACAAGTGTAGCCCTATCTGTATCATTAAGCCCCATATATTGCTTTTTTATCTTCTTCTACATTCTGATAATACGGCGAAATTCTACATCTTTCCCAATCCGAGAAAGTATAAAGTTGCGGACTCACGTCCGCATCGTGCAGAGTTCCATACATTATAAACGAAAATCCGTACTTGGCAAAATCGTCGTGGCTTATCTTGTCCTTGTCGAGAAGGATAAGGAGATCCCAATCGGAATTGGGGCCATTGTCTCCCCGCGCCCGAGAACCATAAAGCCAAACCTTGCTGCCGGGTATCATTGTCTTTTGTGCAAAGTCGCGCAGCATATCTATCGTAAGAGAATCTTCCATAGTGTCTTTTTTATTACCATCCGCAAATATAACTATTGTTCCTAATTACACCAAAACATTCCCCGAAAATATTTGACGATTAGTAACTTTGTTGCCTAAAATTACATTAAACTTTAAAAAAATCAATTTTTATTTTGTCGGATTAAAAAATATCACTACTTTTGTCAATCTTTGAAAAACAATCAATGGCTACAATAATATGAAAAAATACGATACAGAGGGGCTGATTGCAGACCTCAAAAAATCAAAGGATTATATAGACAAACTCGTGGAGGGCATCAACCCGGTGAACGGCAAGCCAATCAGCACGAGGGAAGTGATATATGATTATAAGGTGTCGAGGCAGTTGGAATTTCTGTCGGAGTACATCAAAAACGAAATCAACCGGCTCGAAGACAAAGCGCAATCCAAAGTTGCCGACAACGAAAACGAACTTATCGAGTTTGAACTCTCCGACAAGGAACTTCACAACCTCACACTCTCCGACAAGCCGGTTTCACTGGCTGACGTGTGCAACATGCTCAACCATCTGCGCCCGTCGTCTAACATGCGCAAACTCAAAGCAATAAGCGCGGTGGAAGTATTATGCAATTTTGGGATGATAGACCGTGTGCGCCGCAAAATTATCCCCACGGAAGAAGGCACGAAACTCGGAATACAGTTCAAAGAATTTCAGAGCAACGGCTCTACGCTCACCAAGGTTTTGTATTCCAAGGAGGCACAGCAATTTATCATCGACCACCTTAACGAAATTGCGGAAATCAACAAAACAAAACGGTTTTAAAGGAGTGAGGAATGATTTTTGAGGAACGAGGAAAATTCATTCAATTACTTCTTCTGATAAACGATATATGGGTCGGCCTCGCGGAAAAACATCGATGTAGATAGGTAATAAGGCCGTCCGTAAAATTCCCAATATCCATTTTTCAAAGCGAAAACGTTGCCCTCTATCCACGGCGTGTGGCGGTTTTCGGTGGAGAGGGCGAGGCCTATGTTGTAACCAAAAGCCTTGTTAGAGTTGCGACCATGGAAGCCCCATTTGGTCAACGCCTGACCCACACCAGCCATCAGGCGGTAGGTGTCTGCCTCCAAAGTGGCGTTGATGGATACAATGCTATGCACGTTGCCCTTGTAATTGACGAGCATATACTGAGGCGACAGGCCTACATTGATTTCTGGATTCTCCTTTTTGATGGTAAAAAGACCGAAGTTGAGTTCAAGCCCGTAGTTGAAACCCGTAAAGAAAGTCCAGCCCACCTTAAGACGAGGGGATATGGTAACCTTCGTATTAAGTTGGGCAAGACTTGCCACAGGCAGCAACGCAAACGCCATTACTACCAACACAATCATCATTCTTTTTGCCATCATAATGAAAATACCTGGTTTATTTTTTTGCGATTTTCACCACACGGAAACCATAGTTAAAATTGGTATCCCTTGGTTTTGGACCGTCCCTTGATGTGAGCCGCGCCATGTCGTCCACGTAATACCAACTTCCGCCACGTATCACCTTAAAACCGCCTTGTTCGGGTCCCGTAGGATCTTTAACGGCCTTGGATGTATAATTGCCCCAGTTGTCGAGGCACCATTCCCAAGCGTTGCCGCTCATGTCGTAGATGTCGAGTTCGTTTGGCTTCAACTTGCCTACCGACCTCGGCCCGCGCTCGCGTGTGGTCTCGTCGTACCACGCCACGTCGTCGATGTCGTCGGAGCCGGCGTATTTGTAGTTCTTTGACTTCGTTCCGCCCTTGGCAGCATACTCCCACTGCGCCTCGGTAGGCAGCGTGTAGGTGTCGCCGGTAAAGTCAGACAGCCACTTGCAGTAAGACAAGGCATCGAAGTATGTAACATTGACAATAGGGTACGTGTCGTTCCACTGCCACTGCACGGCGTTGCCATGCTCCTCATACCATTTGTCGGTAGGCTCGGAGGGGAACCGATGCCCCGTGGCGTTGCAAAACTGCCTGTACTGAGCCACGGTAACTTCGTATTTGCCAATGTAGAAGTCGCTGAGCGTAACACTGTGTACCGGCGACTCGTCTGGATAGCCTTCGGTGCTGCCCATCTTGAAAGAACCGCCTTTTACAAACACCATTTCGGGCGGATTGGTACTCTGCGCGAAAGCCTCCGCCGTACTGAGTACAGCGAAGGCTGCCGCCATAAGTATCGTCTTAGTTATTGTACCTAATTGTCTCATACCTCTGTCTATTTATGGTTGCTTACTGTGCGTTACGTGCAAGTCTTATGCCATAATTGAAATTGGTGTAGTGTGGCTCTGGCCCGTCGCGGGAGGTAACGGTGGCGTGTTCCACCTGATAGTGCCACGAGCCGCCCCTGAGTACCCTGTATGCCGACGAAACAGCATTGAATGGGTCTGCCTGCGGGCTTTTGGCGTAGTATGTCTTGTCGTAATAGTCGGAGCACCACTCCCAGACGTTGCCGCTCATGTCGTAGATGCCGAGTTCGTTGGGCTTTTTGGAGCCAACTTTCTGAGGACCACGGAGTTTGGAGGAGTCGTCGTACCAACATACATCGGCTGCATTTGCGCTGCCGGCGAAGAGAGTTCCTTTTGACTTGTTGCCGCCCCTTGCCGCAAACTCCCATTCTGCTTCGGTGGGCAGACGGTAGCCGTTTTTGGTGCGGTCGAGGTCGATGCCGCCGTCGGCGTTCTCAACGTAGCATTTTTGCAGGCCTTGCTTCTCGGAGAGCCAGTTGCAATAAGCCACTGCATCGTACCACGTTACCTTCTGCATCGGCAAGTCGTCCACCCAGTCCCACCACGGACTCGTGGGCAGCGGGTAGAATTTCTTGGTGTCGGGATGCTCGGCGTACCATGCCGAATCGGGCGCGGCGGGCATCTTGTGATCCCTCTTGTTAGAGAAAATGGTGACCGATGCATCGTTTATAAACTGCTTGTATTCCTTTACACTCAGTTCGTATTTGGCGATGTAAAAGGATTTAACAGAGACAGCATGCACGGGTCTTTCGTCGTTGTCGCCCTTGGGCGCGGCGTTACCCGGATTGCCCATTTGGAACGAGCCGCCCTCCACAAGCACCATGTCGGGCTTGGTCTGCGCGGTAGCCGCCAGAGAGATACAGAGCAATGTCGCTATTAAAAGTGAAAGTCTTTTCATCTTGCTGCTTTTTATTTGTTTAGTAACTTCTTTATGTTAATATAAACGCATATCCGCGCTTTTTGTTGCAAACACGCGTATTTTTGTAATGCAAATATACTACTTTTGTTGTAATGTCCTGCCTAAAATGAAAAAAAAAATTTTACCTTGATTTTTCGGACGGCGACCATTCAATCTGGTTGACGGAGTTTTTGTAAGGTGAGATTGGGAAAATGGCCTCCATCAAGTCCATGCTCTTATTGAGCGCACGGAGATATGGCCCCTTGTCGCCCACATCTGATGTAGGCACGTATTCGCCATTGATGTAATACCCTGGTTTGCCGTATTCTTCCGACACTTTTTCGATGGTTTCAGCCACTTTGTCGCCCCTCGAATCCACCGACTGCACTACGCCGCCTACGCCGGAGCCAATGCCCTCGGTGGCGGTGGTGTCGGAGGCGGCCGCGCTTTCTTTGGCGGCTTTGGCTGCTTCCTCCATCATGTTTTCCCATTTGGGATAATAACTTTCGAGTACTTCGTCCGAAGGGTTGTTGACGATAAGAGTGGATGCCGCTGTCTCCTTGCTGCTATTGCGCACTATGCCAGCATACATCACCGCGCCGAGCGTACTCATATCGCACGCGCCCACCGCCGAAATAGTGTAACCGCCGTTTTCCTTGTTGTCGAACCACAATGCCGGAAAATCTACCATCGCTTTGATGGCTACACAATCGTTGGAAAGTTCGGCTCCGAGATAGATATTGCGGATGTACTTGACGTTGTTGTTAACGCCTATGTTGGTGAGGTATAGTTCGTTGGTGGATACACTGCCCTCGCTCGAGAAGGTGAGGATGCCCCTCATGTCGTTGCCAAAAATCTTGACAGGAAACCTGACGGCATTGAAGTCGGTGGGCGAAAATATCATCACGCCCTTCTTCATGCTTTCGTTGTAAAAGAGTTCCACTGCCTTTTCGCCCTGGCTGCCGTCTATGTCGCTCGATGGCAGGTCGGTGATGGTGAGGTGGTAAGCCCACACCTCGCCATTGTATTCGGCGTCTTGTTCAAGATTCCACTGCTTGGAGCGCGAATCGTCGGGCGACGAATACACACCAAGATAAGGCTTATAATAATTCATCCACCCACTGCTCGCTTGCCCTAACACGGCAGCGTCAATGGAGCGCGCTATTAACTTAACCATACCCTGCGACGACAACAGACTTTGCATCAGCAACTTATGAAACGCCTCATCGTCGGGAAATACTTTGAGCGTGTCGCTGCTCAGCGAATCGAGACCGCTTAACGGATCGCCATTGCCAGGCAAAATCATGCAGTTGGCAGCAAGCATTTCGGGGAAGTCGCCTTTGCTGTTCTCGTATATATCGCTATTCCTAAAATCCTCAAGGCTATCCGCGTCTTCATCGTCTGCCATGCTGCACCCTTGCGTCGCGCACATTATGGTTGTTAACAATAATATAAAAACTATTTTAGTATTACTTAATGTCATTTTAATGTTATTTTACGTAACTTAGATACTTATAAGTATAACACTTTTAACGGGCTTAACCCTAATAATTTTAATGCAAAAATTATGCTACAAAAAGGTATTTTTTCAATTTTGTTGCTCGTTGTTAGCAACACTTTTATGACTTTGGCTTGGTACGGGCATCTGCGCCTCTCGCAGATACCCAAGTATTCCAACTTGCCGCTCTATGGCGTGATACTCCTTAGCTGGGGCATCGCACTCTTTGAGTATTGCTGCCAAGTGCCCGCCAATAGGCTCGGCTTCATCGACAACGGCGGCCCGTTCTCGCTCATCCAGTTGAAGGTGATTCAGGAGGCGTTGTCGCTCATCGTCTTCACCATCGTGTCGGGCATGCTCTTTGGCTCGCTCAACCTCCAATGGAACCACGCCCTCGCCTTCGTGCTGCTCGTGGCGGCGGTGGGGTTGGTGTTTTGGAAGTAGCCATTATTTCTTCATCAATTTAAATATGTCCTTGAACTTGAAGTCCTTGCCCTGCTGCATGATGCCGTTGCGGAAGATGCGGGCGGCGAGTTTGATTATCATAAAGCCAGTGCCAACAAGTATTACAATGCTCAGCAGCAACTGCCATACTGGCACATCGCCAGCAATAATCCTCACCGGCATCAATGACGACGAGAATACTGGCAGCATAGACATCACCACAGAGAATGTAGAGCCGGGGTTCAGAGTTACGGGCGTAATGATGATGAACGGAAGGCTCGTGAAGATGCTAATGCCCGACACCAACTGGTTGTAATGCTGCTGTGTCTCCGCCATGGAGCCTATCGCGGCATATACAGCCATCACCGTCAATATCCCAAAGACAAAATACAACGACGACAATACAAACAACTGCGGCGTGAGAAACTCCGACAGACTGCCAATAGCAGCAACGTCGGCATTGTTGGTGGCGAAAACCGCCATCAGCACCCACACCAAAAATTGCACCAGACCCGCGCCGCCGATGCCCATTATCTTGCCAGTGAGCAGTTGCGTGGGGGTAACGGACGTGAGCAAAACATCTACTATTTTGGTGGATTTGTCTTCAAGTACCGATTGTCCAATGTTTTGCGCAAACATCATCACCGACATCAACATCAAAAACGCGAACGCCATGCCGCACATCTGCCGTTTGAAGGATTCTTCGTGTACGTCGGACGTTTCGGCGGTTTCGGGATGTTCTTCGCTGAGTTTGTAGGTGTTGACAGAAGGCGGGTTGAGAATTTTTTCCACCTGCTCCTCCGACAGACCACTATGCGAGATTTCGTTGTGCCGGTTGACGTTATGCACAATGCCGTTGATGGTGTTGGAGACATAGAGGTCGGTATAATTGTCGGAATAGAAACTATATCCCGCCACGCTGTCGTACTTGATGTAGCCGTTGATCTGCTTGTCGAAAGTCATCTGACGGAGCAACGCGCTGTCGGCACTCTCCACTATTTTCCAATCCATTATGCGTATCATTCCCACTACTTCGCGGAAGACGGTGCTTTGTTGCTCGTTGGTAAGCACACCGATGGTGATTTCTTCCTCCGAATGGTCGTTGCTCATGGCGGCAAAAAAAGCCGTTACTGCTATGCTGCCCAAAAAAAGCAGCGGCACCAATATGACTCCTATGATGAATCCTTTGGTCTTAGCCGTCCGCAGGAATTCAAATTTTATGATTTGTTTTATCTTGGATTTCATGGTTGGAATACTTATTTTTGAGGTTCAGATTCGTTTTTGTCGCCGGCAATGCTCACAAATATCGAGTGTAGCGAAGGCTCGTCAACCTTGAGGCTGCTGATTGCGCAACCGTTTTGGAAGGCTTTGTTGACAATCTCAACGATGAGGGCATTGATGTCAGTGCCTTTTTGGAAGACGATGTTGAGGGAGTTGCCTCTCTCGCGCACATCAACTATGGCGGGGATGCCTTGCAAGAAACTATGGTTACCGGTGATGTCAAGGGTGAGTGTGTCGCTGCCAAATTCGCGCTTGATGTCGTGGATTGTGCCGTCGAGGATTTTATGACCGTGGTTGAGCATAATGATATGGTCGCAGATGATCTCGGCGGTCTCCATCACGTGCGTAGAAAACAGGATGATGCGCCCCTGCTCCTTCATTTCCCTGATTACAGCGAGGAGTTGGTCGCTGCTCACGGGGTCGAGACCTGAAAACGGCTCGTCCAAGAAAAGGATTTTGGGCGAATGCATCACCGAAGATATAAACTGTATCTTCTGCGACATACCTTTGGAAAGAGCCTCCACCTTCTTGTCCTTCCACTCCGTAAGCCCAAACCTATTGAGCCAATGGTCTATCTGATGTTCGCAGTCGTCTTTGGTCATACCTTTGAGCGCGCCGAGGTAATGGAGCATCTCGCTGACTTTCTGCTTTTTATAAAGTCCGCGTTCTTCGGGGAGATAGCCTATTTGGTCGCTGTCTTCGTCGCTGTATGGTTTGCCGTTGATGAGGATTTCGCCGCCGTCGGGTTGCAATATGTTCATTATCAACCTGATGGTGGTAGATTTGCCCGCGCCATTAGGACCAATAATGCCAATTATCTTGCCCTCCTCGGCTGTGAAGGACAGGTCATCGACGGCACGGAACGAACCGTAATTTTTGGTGATGTGATTCAGTTGAAGCATATAAATCTTTGTTTATTTTTTCAGGGACAAATATACACAAGATTCGCAAGTTACGCAAGAAAAAAACGACAAATATCTATACCGCATTATGCAGCAATGCAGTGGAGTGACGCAGCATCCGTATGAACTCTTTGGCGGAATCTTTGAGATAGGCGTCCTTCAATGTGTGGATGCAGCCGACCATCACGTTGCCCGGCTCGTCGATTTTCACAGCCTTGACACCCTGCTCGTTGATGACGGTGCTCTCGCTCAATACCGTTGCAAACTGAGTATTGCGTATCAGGCGGAACAGCATGTGGATGTTGTTGATTTCCACCTTGATATGAAACGAATAATCCTTGCCCTCCACAATATCCTCGAAGGCGTTGCGGGCTTGAAGTCCACGCGACGGCAAGGCGAGGTTGTATCGGCTTAGTTCCGAGAGCGTTACCGACTTTTTGTCTGCCAACGGATGGTATTCGTTGACGATGGCGGCGAGGTGGCTATTGAAGAGGACTTGGCTGTCGATGTTTGGATTGGTGTCCGACGGTCTGAAAGCAAGTGCGATGTCGAGGTTGTGTTTCAGGAGTTCGTCGATGAGCCTCGACATGTGGGTGTACATCACGTTGATTTTGATGCCCGGATACATCTTGAAAAAGTCGAGCATCGTCTCGCTCACCACGCTGCTGAACGAATACGTGACGCCAATATTCAATTCGCCCGTCTTCATATCCTTCAAGTCGTTGAGTTGCTGCTTGCACTCCTGCGAATTGTTGACGGTCTTGATGGCGAGGGGCAACAACAATCGTCCCGCCTCGGTGAGCAGCACCTGACGGCTGTTGCGCTCAAAAAGAGGCTGCTCCAATTCCTGTTCCAAGCGCATAATCTGCTGTGCTATTGCGCTTTGCGTCACAAAAAGTTCTTTTGCCGCAGCCGAAAAATTGAGAGTTTCGGCTACTTTGATAAAGTATTTGAGTTGTCTGAGTTCCATTACAATGTTTTTACGCCACAAAATTACACAAAAATCTCTACACGACAAAATATCAATCATTAGCAAAACTTATAGTTGCACTTGTTTTTTTGTAATATCCAACAATTAGAAAAAAACGTACAAAACATTTCTCCACGCCCTGCACATTGGCTAATTTTGCAGTGTAAAAAGAAACAGAATGTTTAACAATTAAAAAACAAAAAGATTATGAACTATTATTTGGATTTCAACTGGTTTGGAGTAGCCGCAGAGGTGGCTGCCGCATTTTTGCTGATTAAGTGGGCAATCCATCACGCCTACCACCACGGCAACAAAAAATAAGCAACTTGTAAATTTTTTCCATTAGGGATGGCAACGCCAAATTTTTAGCGTTGCCATCCCTTTTTTTATATTTGCTTTACAAAACCCTCGCCTCAACTGTATTATTAGCGAAAAAGAAAAAAAATGACACGAAGCGAAATAGAAACATTGTTTAAGACCTACTACACCCAAATGTACCGTGTGGCGCGAGCAATCCTCTATGACGAGGACGCGGCGAAAGATGTGGTGAGCGACGTGTTTGCAACGATAATCAACAATCAAACTGTGCTACAAGCCGATACGGAGGAGCATTACCTGATGTCGAGCACGCGCAACCGCTGCCTAAACGTCATAGCACATAAAAAATTAAAAGAAAAGTTAGTACACCTATATACCGACAAAGACTGTCTTATTGTCAGCGGTTTCGGAGGCGGCAATGCGATTGACCAAGAGTTGCAATATCAAGAACTTATGCGTTATGTCGAAAACAATTTGCCGCCAATGGACCGCAATATTTTCAGGCTACGGTATTTGCAGGAAATGACTTTTGACGAAATGGCTAAAACACTGTGTATAAGCCGTCAATCAATCCACACTCATTTGAAACAATCAATTGAGAAAATAAGAGCATTTTTCACATCTAACATATAACAATTATGATGACCGAAAAACAACGTATAGACGACCTCCTCGAATTGCAGGAGAATCCCGAAAGGATGACCGAACAAGAGTTGCAACAATTGATGGAAGACAAAGAAATGCGCCTTCTGATAGAGCAACTTGCCTTTGCAAAACGCGCTTTCGCTAACCAAGAGGCGGCATCTGAAACGCCGTCGGTGGATGCTGAGTGGGACAAATTCGCCGACAAATACGCCGACGAACTTTCTAAACTCGACCATCAACACAAACAGGCAAAAGTGGTGTTGTTCCCCGTGTTGCGCAAAATTGCAGCGGTATTTGTCGGCATTGTCCTCGTATCGGGAATCACCTTTGCAGCAATACATTACGTGCAAAATTATGCAGAGGACCATCAGAGCGTCAGCCCCGAACAGGATATAATTAACACTCCGAAAAAACAATCCACTCCAACGGAAAACAATACAGAAATCCCGTCCACCAACCGCATCTTCGACAACGTTCCGCTTGAAGAAATACTCTCGGAAATCGCCGTTGCCTACAATGTCCAAGTAGAATTTCAGGACGACAAAAAACGCTCCCTACGCCTCCATTTCGTATGGAAAAGCGAGGACACTCTCAGTCGTATTGTGGAAAAACTCAATACTTTCAACGCCATCAATATCACCATCAAAAACAACAAACTCATTGTAAAATGAAACGTGTAAGTATCTTGTTATCAATGATAATCATCACCATTGACACCCTGTACGCGCAACACATCAGCATCACTTTCGACGACACGAATCTCAGCGAGGCTCTACGGATAATCAACGGCAAACAATCCGAATACACAATCAATTTTCTATATGACGACCTCGAAGATTTCAGGATTTCAACCACAATCAACCGCAAATCTGTGCCGGAAGCAATTCGGCAAATGATTGCATTTTATCCGATAAGAATGACCGTCAACGACGACAACGAAATATATGTGGAGTGCATCCAAAAATCAAGTTGCAGACTTACGGGATTAATCATTGACGAAAACAACCTGCCGATAGCCTACGCGAATGTTGCATTGCTTACGGCGAGCGATTCGACGCTGATTGCGGGCGGCATCAGCAACGAAAGCGGACATTTCGCAATTCCCTATACAGGTGGCAAAGTGATTGCTAAAATTTCGTTCATTGGTTACAAGACGCATTTTCAATTGACGGACGGCAACGATTTGGGGACAATCAGCCTTGCGCCCGAAACGGTTGTCATAGACGGCATCGTAATCACCGGCAGACGCGATGTCATCAAAAGCGAAACCGACAGGCTTCAATACGTCGTGTCGGCAGACCAATTCGCCAAAGGATTGTCAGCCAAAGAGTTGGCAAGGAGAGTGCCAATGCTTACGGTTTCGGGAAACAACGTTAGCATCGTTGGCAAAAGTGCGACACATTTTCTATTGGACGGACGATTGCTGCCCGACGAAATGGCAGCGTCAAAACTTAACACTCTGAAATCCGAAGACATAGAGCGCATTGAGGTAATCACCATTCCGCCCGCAAAATTCAAAGCCGAAGCCAACGCCGGATATGTCAACATCGTACTTCGCAAAGACCAAACGTTAGGGCTGCGGGGCGATTTGACGGAAGCCGTATATTTCAAAGAACACATAAACAGCAACTTAACGTCGTCGTTGAACTATGCAACACGGAAATTAGACTTGTCGTTTTCGGGCGGGATGAGCAACACAAAAGGCAGCAACGACCACACTCAGACCTCAATTTTCAAGACCCACGAACGCCACTCCGAATACGTCAGGAAGTTTGATTGGGGTATCTACAACGCAAATATTTTGGCGAAATATCAGTTGACCGACCGTTCAAATTTTGGACTTTTGGGTGCGCTGTCAACGAGCCGCATCAAAATAAATCAGCACGACGTAACACGCGAAAAAAATATAGAAACCATCACCGATATAACCTCGCCAAAACCCGACAATTACAATCTTTCCGCCGAATTGTTTTATGACTTGACGCTTGATTCTACAGGCAAAATGATGTCGTTGACATACGATTATCTCAATAATTATGCTTGTCAAGACGAGCGGTTAACTTCTGAAAATCAAAACATTACGACGACAGGAGCGTGTCGTTACCGCATCGACGGTTGGAAGGCGGATTTTGGATTGCCCTTTGCACCGTTTTTCATAGAAACAGGTCTGCATTACACCCAAATCAACAACAATTCCAATGTCAACATTTTGAGGAACCAAAGCGACAATCTATCAAACGAATACGACTACACCGAACAGACGGCGGCGGCATACGTGTCGGCTTGGCGGCAATTGCCAAAGAATATTTCCCTCAAAGCGGGTCTCCGCATAGAAAAAACGTGGACTTCGGGTCGGCAGGTTTCCATCGACGAATCCAACAGCGACAAATACATTTACCTCTTTCCATCGATTCATTTTGGATGGCAGGCGACGGACAAAATACATTTTGGCGCGGCGTATTCCAAAGGCATTGCAAGACCTGATTTTCAGAATCTTAACCCATTCCGCTATTATATGACGCCAAGCAATTATTTTGCGGGCAATCCATATCTGACGCCCGGAGCCACCGACAATTTTGAAATCAATTTCAACAACGGTCGCGGCCTGTACGCCGTCCTGTATGAAAGTCATCAAAAAGATGCGCCGGGCACCACGACATCGTTTTCGTCCGACGGAGTTCAATGCACAACGATTGACAATTGTTTTACGTCTGACAAAACCGGTCTTTATGTTTCGTGGCAGAAAAATATATTCGATTGGTGGAGCATCAATTTGGGCGGCGAAGTCTTTTATTCTCAATGCGTTACAACAGGTCAATCAACCTCGATAAAAAACCTTTATCTATGGAGCGGGAAATCAGAAAACGGCACAGACTTTTTCTTGAACCACAATCACACACTTGTTTTAAGCGTCAATTACACCCATTATTTTCCGTATGTTGAAATGAACACCAAGCAAAAAAGTTTGGTCTTGTTTTATTCCCAACTTCGATATTCCGCCTTCAACAACCATCTTCGCCTGAGCCTCAGCGTCAGCGACCCTTTCCGTCAAAACATCACTCGCACAATAAGTCATTACGCCGATTATTCGGTCTATGCATCCAACTATGTCCACCCCCACAGCGTCGCACTCATCGCATCGTGGTCATTCGGCGGCGACAAGGTGCGGAGGTTTTATAGGCAGAGCAAGAATACCGAGGCGAAAAGGGCGGGGATGAGATAGAATTGTTATTTTTTTGCAATCGGACTCAGATTTATAAACAAATCCTTCAACTCCTCCACATCGCCAAACTCCCTGAAAACATATTCTAACAACTCCTCTTGCCTCGGCTGCCCCAAAGTGAGACGGTAAAGCGAGAGGATTTTTACAAGACGTTCATACGACGATTCATCACGGCTAAACGGATAGCAAGCGAGCAATCGTTCAATCTTGATTTCCTGATTGTTGCCGAAACACCAAAAAGGAATCAAATCGCTAACACCTTGCGGCTTATCGGCGGATGCCGCATCAAACATCTGTTGCCACGGGTCGGCGGACTTTGTAAAATCCACTTGGTCAGCGTATTTCCGCGCAAGATTTTGACGGATTGCAAGACACTTGAAACGGTTGATGCGCCCCTCACGCTGTTCCAAGTCGATGGGATTTGTCGGCAGATTCCAATGCATTATTTTGCGACAATACAAATGGAAGTCAAGTCCTTCCTGACCTATCGACGTGGATGCCAACACAAAAGGCCAAAAAGGAGAATTGAACGTTTTACGGATAGAATCTTTGCGGTTGACGGTCTTTTCATCGCTTTTAGCATTGATGAAGGCGACCGCATAATGCGACCTCATACCTTTTGCTGATTTTCCCTCGCCGCGCATAGCATCATAAAATTCATCGTATGAATCCACGGCAAGCGTAGTGGTATATAATCCAAGAGCCTCTTTAAAGGAATTTTTAACAAACTCCCAATCGTTTTGTCTAATGCCTTTCAACAAATGTATGTACTCGTCAATCATCGCCTGAAAATTGCCGTTGGTGCAATACATTAATACATTTTGCCAATGGTTATTGTCGCTGATTTTTTTTGTATTTGCAAGTTCAACAATGGCAGTTTTGGCTTGCGTATTGAAATAATTGACAAACTCGCGTGCTATTTCTGTCGCCCACGCCATATCGTTGTGAGCACGATAAAGGCACACTGCGGGCGAGCCGAGCACCATATTGCACAAAACCTCAATCAAATCGTCGGGCTGACGACCGAGATTTACCTTGCCTATTTGAATTGCCTCTTTAACATTCGTATCTGTCGGTTCTTGTTTGTAATGTATGTAATCAAGTAACTGCGGCATCATCAAATACCATTGGTTACTTTTGTTGGTTTCTTCGATTTGAAACGATGCGCGAAGCAAAGACAATTCATCTTTAATTTTATTTACCAATGCAGTTCGCAACGTTTCAAGTCGTTTAACCACTCCATTTTGCGGCTTAAACATATCCGCAAAAGTACGGCACGGATATGTAAGGCACGAAATATAATTTTCATTAAAACCAATACGGTTTTCGGGCGTGCGGTTAGAGGCAAAATATGCAGATTTCTTGTCAAGACGACCGATGGAAAGTCGTTCCTCCTCGTATGACACAAGGCTTGCAATCATTCTTGGAACCATTTCCCACGCCGAAAAAATGAGAACTTTCGAGAATCCTTCACTGCCACGGTAAACACCACCAAACTCATAATACGGCATCGACGGCGGAACCCACAAGAACAATGCAGGATTGTTGACAGCATACGACTGAGACTTGAAAACCTCATCCAAAAGACGTGTCAAACGAGAGTTGACTGCCGGAAGTTTTTCATAATCATTAATGAGTTTCTTGTTAACCCACAACAACTTACCTTGCGCATCGGAAAGTCGGTCAGGATTAGCCTTGAAATATTTGATTAATTTTTGTTTCAAGTCGTAATTTTGCATAAACGACAATATGTATGGCGAACTTTTTACAAAATCAACAGTAAATTTTGCCTTTACCTGCGTATTATTGATTACGTTAATGATTTCGCGATACGAATTGATGTCGTTTTCGTTGATTTCCAACTTGTTATCCTTTGACGAATCGTCGATATAATCATTGGATTCCATTACTGAAATGCGTTCCGTGCGGCACATACAGCCGTAGAGTTTTTCTTCGGCAAGTCTTACATTATTGCGAAGATTCAGAATTGCGAGTTGGTCATTTTTCAGTTCTTTCAATGACGTGGAGTAATTGTTCCAAACATCCTGAAAATCATTGAATTTTGCATCATCACTATACAAAAAATTTACAACACTTTTAAACTCGTTGAAGTGTTCGTCATCATTGTCGTCGCCGAGTTCGTCAAGAGTAGAAAACAATTTGTACGGAGTTGCCGATAGCAACAAAACTCGGATTAAATTTGCAGAAGACTTGTCTGCCGAAGTGAGGAATTTGCGGGCGAGCAAAGCCGTTTCAGAATCCTCGTCGGGTTCAATCAAGAACTTAAATCTCTGAAACTCATCCATTATCACAAGGTCAGGATTGAGTTGTTCAACGCTAATTTCGGCAAACTTGCGGCGCACAAAACCAATAAAACCGCGTTCTGACTTGAACCCATTATAATTGAGTAAATAATCATAAAACCTCGACATAAAACCCCTGTCTTTTAGCAACTGCCTGTGTATTTTGGACTTCCACGGAAACACATTCTGCACTTCGTAGCACCAATAAGTGAAATCTCTGTCCCAAGTATCTCTGCCACGCCCGTTCATAATCTTGTGAAGACGACGCTTGAACAACCGTCTTTGCTCTATGTCATCCATCGCATTATCAAGTATTTGGTCGAGGACTGCGGTAAGCAACATACGCTCGTGAATAGTTCCCATTCCACCTCGCTGATTAAAAGACGTTTCGGGCGTAAGTGTCAACAACTGAACGTATTGACCGCTGTCTTTCATTTCCTTGTCGCGTTTCTCAATGGCGTAAAACTGCATTGACAATCTGTAACCGCTATAACTGTCGATTCCATTGTTAAAAATATTGAGTTCCGTAAGGTTCTGACGCGCAATGCTTTGATTGGAACAAACATAAACCACCTTGCAAAGATCGTCGTGTTCCTCGTAGCGGAGTTTAGCGGTTTTGGCAATAACTCCTTTTGCGATAAGGGTTTTGCCAAGCCCAACCTCATCAGCAACAAGCACACGGTTCTGTTGATGGCGGAAAAGATAATCTACACGCTCCACCGTGGCACGTTGAAAATCTTTCAACTTTGCCATTACAACTCTTTCTTTTTCAGTCAGTTCGTCAATTATCATAGTTTCAGGGTATTTTTGAAGGTTTCGTACATTTTTTTGAACTCCGGCGTTACAATGCTCTCGTCGTCAATCATTTTGATAACTGATTCTATTTCCTTGATGCGGTCGGGATTTGTAACGGCAGTCTTCAACATTCGCTCATAAATAGGCATCATTTCGTCGCTGCTATCGGGACGTTTTGAGGCTGATTTTTCGTCAAAATCACCTTCCAACACATCCACAATATCCTCAACGAACGAGGTCAAAGCATCATCGCCGAGAATAAACGCAATGTATTCGGATAGTTTCTTTTTGCTTGATATTATGGATGTTATGATATTTTTTTCACGGTCATCAGGCATATTTGAGGTGGGGATTTTGATAATGTGCTCCGCACCTCTGCTTTTGGAAAGTGTCGTCGAAATTGTATAAAACTCAGACAACTGATTGGATGTCAGATTTTTAATAACAAAAAACGGCTCAATGTCCATTACAATACCTTTTGCAAAAAACGGACTTATTTGCATCTTAAATCCGTCAGCCTGATAATCCGGCACAGAGATTTCCACATCAAAAATACCATTGATATTTTCTACCACAACCGCCGACATATTGAGGTGGCAAAGCCATTTTAGTTTTTTATTAAATTCGTCTTCAACATCTTCTGTTTCAACAGGTTTGAAATCAGAAAAATCTTTTTCTTGAAACATTCCCGAAGATTCCCAAAGGCCAAGTTCTTCTGCGAAATCGAAGGGAGCATAATTGACGGACGAGAGTTTCACCAAAAGTTCTACGTTGCGGTTTGCTCCGTTTTCTGAGGCGTTCATCGAGCCAAGATAGAGATACTTTGTGCCATTCGTTTTTTGCGTCAAATACATTTTGGCGTGTATGTCCTCATTATTATTGGAATCGTTGCCTGCCTCCGATGTAATCTCCTCTCCGTCAATGATTTGGTCTTTGAGGCAAAAGACACTGAAATACCTCGGCAAATCCTTAATTTTGTACAATTCGGATTCGCGAGTAATGAGTTTTTGCGCATTATAACCATTTTTCCTACACAACAACCTATCAATCACCGATTTAGACACAAACGGCGACATTACAGTAATGCTCGAAATATTGTGGTCGGCAAAAAGGGCATCCCTATTAATATCCAACGCGCCCGTACCAATCGGCAAAAATTCAAAATCTACAAAATCGCCTCTATCTGTTTTGAATTTCGCTTTGGCAAGTCCGGCAGTCAATTCATCGATAAACCTGTATTTAGAATCAATCAACGGGTCTTTTTTTTCGATTTGATTCTTTAAAAAATCAACGAAACCAATCAATCTTTGCGTCTGAGCGTCAACGGTGGGTTCGTTGGTTTCGTAGCCATCAAGACTCACAGAAACATCCCAACTTCTATCGAATGTAAGATTGCGGCTCATTACTATCAGACGGTATTTGAGGCGATTGGCGTGCTTTACGTGCCTAAACTGCAAAATCCAACATTTAGGATGAAACGACGGATAATCTTTCATACCCCACTTGGGCGGAAGGCTGACGGGTACGATGGCTTTTTCTATCAATCCGAGAAAACGATTTCGCTTGTTTTCCTGAACAGCGTGTATTTGCGACGAATCACAGAAAACCAACATTTTGTCGGTAACTTTCTGTAAGGCATACAACAAGTTAATCGGATTTTTGGCGAGTTCGGCATCCGTAGCCTCGCCAAGACCAAGCGCATTTGTAGCCGCTACAAGCGTCTGCAAATCAAGCGAATAAGTTGTACTGAGAGCCTTTTCGAGCGCGTATTCGTTGGGAGGGAAAAGCAATTCGCCGTAGTCAAGACGGTTTTGTTTTGGGTCAAATATCGTTTTCATTTCGTTGTTCTGCGTCTAAAATGTCGTTGATAATAGTACGTGCTGTGTTCATTCGGAAATCAAGCCAATAATCCGCCACAAGACTCTTCGGGTCGTATTCGTTGGCTTTTGCAAGTTTTGAGCGTTGACCCTTCAAAGCAACTTCGCGTTGATAGATAAGCCTATCGAGTTCATCGATACGTTTTTCCAATAAGAGTGTTTTTGCAGATTCAAGGAATATCCTTGTCAGCGTATCGTAAACTTTCAACTCGTACATCATTTGTCTGATGTCGAGGTCGGCGAAATATTCAGTTTCGTTTTTCAAATCTTCCCAAACATCCAAAACATTCTGATTAAGCCCACGTGTAAGCATTTTATTATAACGAACCCTAATCATATACACAAGGAGGTTAACCTTGTTGGCGAGAGTTATAAGATGTTGATTACGAGGCGAAACAATGTTGAAAAACAATTCTGTGGCATCTCCAAAAAACATTTTTTCGGGCAAACGGATATTGTTGTCGAGCATCACCTTAAAAAGCGTATCCTGATACCGCGTTGAAATCTGATTGCGCAAAAAATCAGCCTCGTCAAATGTCAAGTCGATAGAAATATCAGTAATCCAACGTTTGTTATAGCCGCCTTCGGGCAAATTCCAAAACGGCTTCATTTTGCGGTGAAAAGCGTCGCTGTCATCACGGTCATCTTCCTCGTCATCTGATTTAGAAGTTTTATCAATAATATTATCACGGTTTGCCAATGCGACTTTTACGTAACTTTCTATTGTCGAGATATTTTCGTAAGTAAACATTCCTACCGTCCTCAGCGCATTCCAATAAATCGACGACGGCTTACGCGACACCCATTCGCCCCGAGCAAGCGACCTTGCGCCAATAATGCCGTTGCCGCTTCCCGGATTCTTTTTTAGCATTTTTTCGGCGCATTTGCGCTCAATGCCATCCTCTACCTCTTTAATAATCTCCTTGTATTTCGTTAAGTTACGGTTTGCAAGAGCATCTTTAAAGGCATACGGCACGATGAAATAATACTTTGCTCTTGTCATAATGGTTGATGTTCCTGGAAAGAAAATATTGGCGAAAGCATCCCTAATGCGCCCAATGCCAATCTCGTCAACCGCCCCCTCCTCGTCCATCATCGTCAAGATGCCGAGTGCTTTTTTCCTATCCGTGTCCGAAAAATCTATCCAACCTAACTGCATAATTGAAAAGATTAAAAATTGTTTTCGCAAAAATAACAAACATTATTCATATTTGCAAAACAACTATCAAACAAAAATGCTTAATACAATTCAACCTTTCAAAACCTCCTCTACCTGTTGCTTATCAACATTGAGGATTTGGGAGATTTGCTCCGCTGAATTGGTAGCAGAAAGGGCTTTGATAGCGGCGGATAGTTGCGCGTTCTTCTGTGATAGTTGAGCGTCCTTCTGTGATAGTTTCGCGTTTATCTGTGAAAGTTGCCTTTCCTGTTCATCGATCATACCTTGCAACTCTATATTCCTCTTCATCAGTTTGGTCTGCTTTGCCCATTCGTATTGTTCGAGTTCGAGGTTGCCGCGAAGTTGCTTGTCAACGGACGCCTTTTGCAAGGCTTTCATCAGGGTGCGGTAGTCGTCTGAATCGTCAAAATATTCATCAATTTCGATTTCCTCTTTGTTTGGCTCGCAGTCGCTGAATATGGACAACAGGCGGTCGAGGTGCGTCTTGACGTTCTTCTTGGTCAGCGGCGCAATCACAAAGGAAACAGTATGCGTAAGACCGTTGATGTAGTCGTTGTTAGGTGGAATTTGAATGATGTTGCCGTCCTGATCCTTGAAAATATTTTCGCCGTGCATTACTGACTTGTTGAGACCGGAGCCGAGTTCGTGTCCTAAAATATAGATGGTATGTATCGGCAGAGGATGCTCCACGGTGATTTCATCCTTGGTCTTGGGATTCTTGATAGTTTCCTGATATTTTTTGGTGGAATCCATATAGATGGCACCGAGGTAATGACGGAAACGCATTATCTCGCCTTCCTCCAACGCTTTTTGCACTTCGATATGGACAAGTTGATGCTTGCCGTCACGATCCAAGATGGTGGCGGAGAAATCCAATTTGAACACCTTTTTTCCGTCGGGCAGCATCGCCGCATATTCGTTGTTGTTCATCTGAATAGATACTACCTTGGTTTTCAAGATGTTGCCTATCAACACCTTGGCTACTTTTTCGTCCTGCATTATGTATTTGAAGACGGTGTCATATATGGGATTAACTA
>CAMJWL010000020.1 GCA_946409405.1 uncultured Bacteroidales bacterium | reverse complement strand
TGAAGCGTAATCAGGATGTTCTTCGCCCAAGACTTTCTTGCGGATTTCCAATGCACGAGTCGCAAGACGGATTGCCTCGGTATAGTTGCCAAGTTCGTAATAATAATTTGCAAGGTTACTTAGTGATGAAGCGTAATCAGGATGTTCTTCGCCCAAGACTTTCTTGCGGATTTCCAATGCAAGAGTTCCAAGCCTGATTGCCTCGGTATAGTTGCCAAGGTCAGAATAATAAATTGCAAGGTTACTTAGTGATGTTGCATAGTCAGTGTCTTCTTCACCCAAAACTTTCTTCCTAATTTCCAATGCAAGAGTTCCAAGCCTGATTGCCTCGGTATAGTTGCCAAGTTCGTCATAATAATTTGCAAGGTTACTTAGTGATGTTGCATAGTCAGGATGTTCTTCGCCCAAATTTTTCTTCGTGATTGCAATTTCTTTTGTTTGAAGCCTGATTGCCTCGGTGTAGTTGCCAAGGGCGTCATAATAATATGCAAGGTCACTTAATGCATCTGCATAATCAGGATGTGCATCGCCCAAAACTTTTTTGCGGATTTCTACTACATTGGTTTGAAATTTTACGGCATCATTGTAACGACCTTCTTCATCGGCCTGGTCTGCAAGTTTATAATAGCATTTCGCCATTGCGAGTTCCGCCCGATAATAATTATTGTGCGTCGGCTTTAATATTGCCTTATCCAACGAATCAGATTTTTGGAAATACGTCAACGCCTCCTCATATTTTTCGGCGTCGTAGAGTTCAATGCCTTGCTTGTAGAGTTGCTTTGATTCCCTACTCTGCGCAAATACGCAGAGCGGCAGTAGCATTAGGATTAGGGTAAAAATTTTTTTCATAGTCGTAATTACATTATTCAGCCGCAAATATAAACAAAAACTCCCCTTATCCAAAAAATTTTTGTTACTTTTGCCAACGGAAAACAACACCGAAACGCAATGAAAAAACATCAAATATTGACACTCGCCCTCTCTGTTGCACTTGCGGCGGCGTGTGGCGAGCCGCAGCCCGACATACCGGAAGACAAGTTTGCCGAAATCATCTTCCAAATGCACCGCGCCGACGCTATTCTCTACGTCAAGGGACTCAGCGACGGCAGCCTGCACAACGATTCGCTGTCGTATTACAACGACTTGTTCATCAAGCAAGGCATCACGCGCCGGCAGTTTTTGGAGGCGATAGATTGGTATGTCAACCACCCCAAACAATACAAAGACCTCTACGACAAGGTGGTAAAGAAAATGTCGCAGATGGAGCAAGACGAAAAACACCGCTACGAAGTGAAGGCCGACCGCGACTCCAACGACGTATGGAACATGCGCAGCGATTGGAACCTCCCCCTCGACGGCGAGACCAACCCAATCGCCTTCAACATCGACGTCAAGAAGGGCGGCACGTACATTCTCTCTTGCGACGTTACATACTACGAAGACGACCTCTCCGACAATCCGCGCACCACGCTCATAGCCGTCTATTCCGACAACACCACCGACGAAAACTCTGTATATGGCGTTGTGAAGGACGGCAAGGAACGGCAGGTGAGCGTGATGCTCAAGACCAACCCAAACAAGCAACTCAAACAACTGAAAGGTTGGGTACTCGACCACTCAAACGAGACGGAGAAGAAGCACATCGATTGTTACAACATCCAACTAAAACACACCGACGAGTAACCCATGGAAAAGACGGAGGCTATAATACTTAGTAGCGTCAAGTACGGCGACAACAAACTGATACTCAACGCATACACACGCGAGAGCGGGCGCATGACGTTGGGGGTTGCCATACCCAAAACCCGCCACAAAGCCTCCGCCCTACCCTATTGTCAGCCGCTGTTCCAAAACGAAATCGAATACACAGTCCACGACAACATCCGCCGCGCCGACAAGATAATGCCGGCGTTCACATACAGGACGATACCATTCGACACCGCCAAAATGTCGGTGGCAATGTTTCTCGCCGAAATCCTCACCAAAACCCTCACATACGCCGAGAAAAACTACGACTTGTACTCTTTTATCGCAACGAGTCTGCAACTCCTTGACGACCAGCAATATAAGGGTGCAAACTTTCATATCAAGTTTCTGATTCAGTTGTCTAAATACATGGGCATAGACATTGGAGCAAAACTACCGATAATGCCGCCATACTCGTTGACGTTCAACCGAATGTTGCATGAAGATTTTGTTGGTTGCGAACAAATAGAACTAACCGGAGACATCCGAAGTTACCTGTTGCAAAAGACCATAGAATATTACCGCCTACACTTCGAGACCTTAGACAACATCAAGAGCCTCGAAGTGCTGCAGAAAGTATTTCATTAACAATTAATTACATATCAAAAATGAGCAAAATAGGAAACATAGTAATCGGCCAGGGCGTAGGCCCGGCAAGATTTGGAATGACAGAACAGGAAATCCTCGACCTCTTTGGCAAGCCCGACGAGCGCGAGGAAGAATCCTACGACGACGACCCCGACCTCAAAACCCTCACCCTCTACTACGACACGCTGATGACCGACTTCTCCTTTGACCTCGACGAGGACGAGGACGGCAACGATGTCTATAAACTCACCACAATCCTCTGCACCAACCCCGAATACACCTTGGACAACAAGATAAAATTTGGCGACACGGAGGAGACCTTGTTAAAATACATCCACAACCTCAAAGCCGCCGATCCGGAAGTAGAGGTTGACAAGGAGACCAAGGAGCGCATCCTCATGTTCGACGACCTCAACATGATGGCAATCTTCGACACCGACGGACTCTCCGCCATCCAGATCGGCTATTGGGACGACGCCGAGGACACAGACGAATAAAATCATTTTTTTTTAACAACACACAAAAACGAATACAACATTCGTATAATTAATTGTTAAATTAAATAATTAATTTAAATAATCAAACGTAATGAAAATCAAAAAATTCACTAAGCCAAAAATAATTGCCGCCTCGGTAGCGATTGCGGTGATTATTCCGCTGTTGTCGTTCACCAAGGACGACGACGACGACTTCGAGTTGATAAAAAACCTCGAAATCTTCCACACCCTCATGCGCGACATCCGCGTGATGTACGTGGAGGAGACTTCGAGCGGCGAACTCATCAAGACCGCCATCGACAAGATGCTCGAAACTCTCGACCCTTACACCGTCTATTACCCCGAATCGCTCGTGGAGGACGTGCGCATGATGAACACCGGCGAATACGCGGGCATCGGCACCAACTTCGACACCATCCGTGGGCAATACGTGATTTCGTCGGTCTATAAGGATTCGCCCGCCGACAAGGCTGGTCTTGTAATTGGCGACATCATCTTGAAAATCAACGACAAAGACCTCGCCGGCAAATCTTACGACGAACTCGACCTCATCCTCAAAGGCGAACCTGGCACGCCCGTCAACCTGCAATACCAGCACGACGGCGCAAAGAAGACCCTCACTCTCAAACGCGCCATGATAGACATCCCCGACATCCCGTATTACGGCGAGATTGCGCCCAAGATCGGCTATATCAACCTCTCCGGCTTCACACAGGACTGTGGCAAGCAATTCAAAGACGCATTTGTGGATTTGAAAAACAAACACCAAATCGACAAACTAATCATCGACCTCCGCTACAACCCCGGCGGATTGCTTGTGGAAGCCGTCAACATCGTCAACCTCTTTGTCAACAAGGGCGAGGCGATTGTGGAGATGAAGGGTCGCGTGCAAGAATGGAACAACGTCTTCCATGCCGACAATGCGCCGCTCGATACCGAAATCCCCATTGTGGTACTCGTCAACGGCAATTCTGCATCGGCTGCGGAGATTGTGTCGGGCGCGTTGCAGGATTTGGACAGGGCGGTAATCGTGGGCGAGAAAACCTACGGCAAAGGCCTCGTGCAGACCACAAAAAAGTTGGTTTTCAACTCCACGATGAAGGTTACAACAGCCAAATATTACATTCCATCAGGACGTTGCATCCAAAAACTTGACTACGGACACAAGGACTCCACAGGCAAGGCAACCAAGATACAAGAGTCGCAGTTGCGTACTTTTAAGACCAAGAACGGACGACCTGTGAAAGATGCCGGCGGAATCATGCCCGACATTCTCGTAAACAGCGACACGATGGCGTACATCCTGGAGAATTTGATTGACAACAACATAATCTTCGACTTCGCCACGCAATACCGCAAGAAGAACGCCTCTGTCAAAAGTCCCGAAGAGTACGAAGTAACGGATAGCGAAATTGCTGAGTTGAAGGCATTTGCGGGCGACCGCCTGTACAAGTATAAGACGATGGTGGACGAAGACATCGAAGACCTTGCCTCCGACCTCGCCTCAGAGTACAGCAATGCCACGATTACCGCCAATCTAAACGCACTAAAAAAGCAAGTGGAGGCCGAGAAACAGAAAGAATTTGAGCGAAACAAGCCTCAGATACGCACCGCGCTCGGCTCCGAAATCATCAGGCGGTATTATTACGACGAGGGAATGATACGGTATTCGCTCAAAAACGACCAATTCATAGAGAAAGCCATCGAAGTATTAAATAATTCGATTCTCTATCGAAAAACGCTCTCCGGAAAATGACAAAAAAAAGATTTGGCACGGTAATTGATAAACCAATAATCGTCCAAATTAAATGAACCGTCAAAAATTTCCGAAAAATCAATACATTGCCTACAATAGTCTAAAATAGCGAAATTAAAATTTTTTTGAAAAAAGTTGCTTAAAGTTTTGGTTCATATCAAAAAAATTTTTTACATTTGAGCCGTGAAATAATAAACGGTTCACAAAGAGACTATGAAAGCAAACTTATTGATTCTACTATTAACGATTGTGATTGTAACAACCGCGTGCAGAATCAAATCTACGGAAATGCTAACATTGGACAATCCCTCGATAACGATCAAAGATATCAATGTTATCACTTCTGATAGTTGCAAAGTATTCTGCTACACAATCAATCTGTATTCGCCTTCAAGACTTTGTGAGTTTGTTGCTATTCCTCATGTAACTGAGAAGGACACTATCACCAAGATAGAGTTTAGCGACCATACGCGCCGCGCAACGGTTACATACTACTATGTAGTGCCTCGTGGAGTTGACTGCGAGGACGCAGACATCGAGTTTTTCCTCAACGACAACGAGGAACACGATAATGTAGCGGAATTGTCGCATCGTCTCTAAAAGTGCGAAGAGCGAAAATTTACGTGAAAAATGCATAGTTTGGCATAATTTTTATTACATAAAATGGTAAAAATGATGCTATAATACGACAAAACTCATAAAGCCATGATAGAACACTTGATATTAGAACAGTCGGTTGACACCCCGGGCATAGACATGGACCCGAGCACGGGTGTGTGCGAATTTACAGGCAAATCGTTCCCAGCCGATGTTACCGCCTTCTACAAGCCGGTAATCGATTGGATAGAGGAATACGGCAAGAATCCATGCGCCAAGACCGAGATCAACTTGAAGTTAGACTACTTCAACACAGCCTCGTCCAAGATTCTGTTGGAGATGTTCAACAGATGGGAGACCTTGTACAAGAACGGCAACGACGTCGTAATCAACTGGTATTACCCCGACGACGACGACGACATGCAGCAAACAGGCCAGGAATACTCCGAACTCCTGATGCTCCCGTTCAACAAGATCGGGTTCTCCGTGCAGTTTATGTAACGAAATTAAAGAGAAGAGAAGATTAGATATTTTTTGTTTTTCCTTGTACGTTTGATTTTTGAGTAGTAAGACCGGCACTTTTTTAGCCGGTCTTTTTTTATGCCCATATTTTGGTCAAATTTTGTGGCTTTTTTCCGGCGCGTTTTCGCCAAAGCGTGTCTTTTATTGATTTCGCCAATCAACGCCCAAAATCGGCGCAAAAATCGGCATTGTACGCGATATGCTGGAGTGTGGGCGGCTCGCCCGCTAACATCGGCAGGCGAGCCGCCTGCACTCCAAACTTCCTCCCATTTTCTAATGCAGCGGGCGAGCCGCCCGCACTCCAAACACATCTCAATTTCCTTATCACATCTCCACTTGCCGCCCACGCAACCCTAAACCATCCAAAGGAAATCAAGATATAAAAATCGCAAAATTAATCTAACATACTGATAATCAGCAACTTCTCCCCTACTCCACCGAAACAGTCTTTTCCGTCGAATCAGCCGAATCTGTCGTGTTTTCCTCTTCGGGGTGGAAAAATTTGAAAATCTTGGTTGCGCGGTCGAGATTAATCGTTTTGGATAACTCGACGAGATTTAGTTCTGCAATTTTATTAACAGAACCATACGTCGTGAGAAGTTTCTCAATGGTTTTTCCGCCGATGCCGGGAATGTCTTCGAGAACAGAATGTATCATCGCCTTCGACCTCTTGTCGCGGTGGAAGGTGATGCCAAACCTGTGCGCCTCGTCGCGGAGATGTTGAATCACTTTCAACGTCGGCGAAGTCCTGTCGAGATAAAGCGGAATAGGATCGTTAGGATAAAAAATTTCCTCCAACCTTTTTGCCAAACCGACCACCGCAATTTTGCTGTCAAGTCCCAACTCCTGCAACGTTTCGTATGCGCAGCGCAACTGACCTTTGCCACCGTCGATGATTATCAATTGCGGCAGTTCTTTGCCTTCGTCGCTCAACCGTTTGTAACGGCGATATACAACCTCGCGCATCGTTGCAAAGTCGTCCGCACCAACCACAGTTTTCACGTTAAACAAACGGTAATCTTTTTTGTACGGTTTGCCATCCCTGAAAACCACGCACGACGACACGGGATTTGTACCCTGCAAATTGGAATTGTCAAAACATTCGATATGCCTCGGCTCCACATCCAACTGCAAATCCTCCTTCATTTTTTTCATCAAATTATTCGTAGAAGCATCGGGATCCACGAGGGAACGTTGACGTTGTTGCTCCGCCATATACAGGCGACAGTTGCGGATAGACCAATCGAGGAGTTTCTTCTTGTCGCCAAAACGCGGGACGGAAGGTTTTATATTGTCGATGCTATAATCCACCTCAAACGGCAAAAGAAATTCAGTAGCCTTTTCGCCGATATTGAGTTCCGAAAAATGTATGTCGGTCAACGTTGTCAACAAAATATCTTCCTGCGAATCGTCGGCGCGGTCTTTAATCTCCCGCGTATAAGAGCGGATAATCACACCGTAACTCACCTTCATAAAATTGACGTAATAATAATCGTCCCTTTCGTCTTTGAGAATAGAATAAATCTCCACCGTGTTGAACACCTGCACGGAGATAACATTCTTGGCGTGATAATTATTGAGCAAATCATATTTTTCCTTGACGACCTGAGCCTTTTCAAATTCGAGTTTTTCGGCAAGTTCGGTCATCTGGGCGCGGAGCATATTAAGCACGTCGTAGGTTTTGCCGTTGAGAATTTTGCGGATGTATTCTATAAAACTTGCATACTCCTCCTTCCCCACCCTGCCAATGCACGGCGCACAACAGTTGTTGATATGGTAATCAAGGCACACATCGTATTTGCCTTTTGAAATGTTTTCTTCGGTTAAAACAGTCTTGCAAGTGCGCAACGAAAACAGCCGCCGTATCATTTCCATCACATCGCGCATCGCGTTAATCGACGTGTATGGGCCATAATATTGTGAACCATTTTTTTCTTTTTTTCGCGTAAAATATATCCTCGGAAAAACCTCGTTTGTGATACAAATCCACGGATAAGTTTTGTCGTCTTTAAGTTGGATATTATAACGAGGCTGAAATTTTTTAATCAGTTTGTTTTCCAACAAGAGCGCGTCGGTCTCGGTGTCCACACAAATATGAAGCAAGTCGTGGATATGCCGCACGAGAAATTTTGTCTTGCCCACTTGGTTTCGCTCCCTGAAATACGACGAAACCCTACTCCTCAAATTCTTCGCTTTGCCCACATAAATCACCGTGCCATTTTCATCAAGGAAATTATACACCCCCGGCGACAATGGCAAGGTCTTCACTTTGTATTCAAGAGGGTCGTTCATAGTTTTAATATTGAATTATTTTTTCAATTAATTGAAATATAACAAACGAATGATTTAGTATTCGTTGTATTCGTCATGTCCATTATACCCGTAGAGACGTTGCGTGCAACGTCTCTACATTACAAAACCGACACACAAATTTCGTCTTAATTCGTTTAATTTGTTGTTCAAAAAAAAAAATTTTATTCAAATCCTCATACCCAAGGAAAACGCCAAGAATAAAAATCACCGACCCAAATGTATCAACAGCGTGTTAATATCCGATGGACTTACTCCTGGAATCCTCGACGCCTGACCAATATTTGCTGGACGGATGCGGGCGAGTTTTTGACGTGCCTCGGTGGAGATAGACTTCAAACTTTCGTAATCCAAACCGTCGGGAATCTTCACATAATCCAGCCGCGACAACTTTTCCGCCGTCTGTTCCTCGCGCTCGATGTAGCCTTGGTACTTCAATTTTATCTCCGCCGATTCTATTTCGTAGCGTCCAAAACGTTTCAAGAACGGGAACAAATCTGTCAATTCAGACAGTGCAACCTCCGTCCGCAAAACGATTGCCGCAAGTCTGTTGCCTTGCACGAGAGGTTTACCGCCCTTGGATTCGATGTACGGATTTATCTTTTCACGTGAAACAGATGTTTCCTTGCAATATCCAAGGATACAATTGACATTATCCGCCTTACGGTTGAAAGTGTCGAGACGTTCTTGGGACACAAGACCCACAGCAAAACCTCGCGGAGTTAACCTCTCGTCGGCATTATCTTGACGGAGAAGTATGCGGTATTCCGACCGCGACGTAAACATCCTGTACGGTTCGTCAACACCCTTTGTAACCAAATCGTCGATCAAAACTCCGATGTAAGCATCCTTGCGCGACAGCACCAATTCGTCTTTGCCGAGGAACGACAATGCAGCGTTAGCACCCGCCATCAAACCTTGGCAAGCCGCCTCCTCATAGCCAGTAGTGCCGTTAACTTGTCCCGCGAAATAGCACCCCTTTACCACTTTAGATTCGAGGGTGTGAAGCAACTGTGTCGGGTCAAAAAAGTCGTATTCGATGGCGTATCCCGGACGGAAAATCTTGCAGTTTTCGAGACCTGGAATCTTGCGAATGGCAGCGTATTGCACCTCAAAAGGCAACGACGACGAAAAGCCATTCAAGTAATATTCGCAAGTTTCCGTACCTTCGGGTTCAAGGAAAACAGGGTGTGAATCCTTGTCGGCAAAGGTTACAATCTTGGTTTCGACGCTTGGGCAATAGCGCGGGCCGATGGATTTGATAGTGCCGTTAAAAAGTGGCGAGCGGTCAAAACCCTTCCGCAACTCGGCATGGACATCGGGATTTGTGTAAGAAATATAGCAATCTCTCTGCGGCAAACGCTCTATCGCGTCGCTCATATACGAAAAAGAATCTGGATTTTCGTCGCCAGATTGTGCTGTCATCTTGCCAAAATCTATCGTTCTGCCGTCGATTCGGGCGGGTGTACCAGTCTTCATTCTGCCGGTCTTAACGCCTGCGGCGAGTAGAGTTTCGGTCAAACCATGGCTTGGAATCTCCCCTATCCTACCGCCTTCGTAATGTTTTTCGCCCACGTGCATCAGTCCGTTGAGAAAAGTGCCGGCCGTAACAACCACTTTTGCGCACTTGAACCGCACGCCAAAAACAGTTTCAATGCCCACTACCCCACCATTTTCAACATCGATACTTTTCACAGCATCTTGCCAAAAATACAAATTTGGTATCTTTTCCAAACAGTTTCGCCAATTCACGGAAAATTTCACACGGTCGCATTGGGCGCGTGGCGACCACATCGCCGGGCCTTTTGAACGGTTTAGCATCCTAAATTGTATGCTACTCATGTCGGTTACAATGCCAGTATAGCCGCCGAGTGCATCAATTTCGCGCACTATCTGACCCTTGGCAATGCCGCCAATGGCAGGGTTGCACGACATCTGGGCAAACTTGGTCATGTCCATCGTGATGAGCAAAGTCTTCACGCCGAGTCTTGCCGACGCAGCCGCAGCCTCGCATCCGGCGTGTCCCGCGCCGATCACAATCACATCATATTTCTCAATCATTTCCTGAATTGTTTGTTATAGACATCAATATAAAAATCCTCCATTTTGTGTATTTCGGCTTCCTCTTCGTCGGTCTGGTCGTCGTATCCAACGAGGTGCATCACACCGTGAATCATCACGCGAAGTAACTCTGTTTCACGCGAAACACCAAACCTATCCGCATTGTCGCACACACGGTCGTAACTTATGAACATATCTCCGCTCACAATTTTGTCCTCGACATAATCAAAAGTAATAATGTCGGTATAATAATCATGGCCGAGATATTGCTTGTTCATGTTCCACAGATACTCGTCGGAACAGAAAATATACGATAAGTTTCCCGTGAAACAATGCTGGTTTTGAATGGCAAACGCTATCCAATCCTTAAGAGACTGTTCGTCGAGGAGGTTGAAATCAACGTCTTCGAAATTAAAATCTATATTCATTTTATCAAATTAAAGTGCAATTTAACGAGGGTGCCGCCCTCCAAAAATTCAAGTTTATCGGTAAGAGTGCGCATAAAATATATGCCGCGTCCGCTCAATTTGTCAATATTGTCAGGCAAAGTAGGGTCAGCAACGGAATTAAAATCGAAGCCCAAGCCCTCATCTTTTACGGAAAACACAAGGGAGCCGTCCGTAATTTTAGCATCAATATAGACATACGTCGAAGGGTCGAGTTTGTTGCCATGCTTGATACCGTTGGCAACAGCCTCCACTACGGCAACCATTATGTCGGCGTAAATCTCCTCGTTGATGCTGTACGCCGCGCACAACTCATCAACGTAACTCTCCACGGCGGGTATGTTGTCGATGTCCGACTTGATAGTTATAAATGTTTTCATGTGAAACAATCAGTCTAAATTTTGTATGTAGTCGTTGTATATGTTTTGGTAAAACAAATTCAAATTTACGGGCGAAAGATTGATGTATTCTTTCACACCAAAATCCTTCAATTTAAGGTTTAGATTATCACGATTAAAATTTTGAAAATCCGAACCTTGTTTACTCTCTCGTTTTTCTTCAAACTCCTGTGATTTTTCCGCTTTTTCAAGGTCAAGAAGTTTGTTGAAAAGCATGTTTTGACGGTCAATCAAAGAGCGGTTGATGTTCTTATTGATGATGTCGCTCTTGTTTTGCTCCATCATTTGTTGGATTTGGTTCATCAACTTCTGTTCCTCAGAAGACAGTCCCTGCGAGTTTTTCATCTCCTGCAACTTCTGCATCATCATCTCTTGCATTTTAAGACTCTCAGCCAACTTCTGCGCGGAAGGCTTGCCACCGTCTTGGAGTTGTTGGAGCATACGTTGGAGATTCTCTTTGAGTTTCTGTTGCTGACTTTTCATCTGTTGAGTATTTTGCTGACGCTGTTGCATTTCCTTCTTGTTACGTGAAGTATTTTCTTCTTGTTGTTGCTGACTCTGGCTGCCCTGTTGCTGTTGTTGATTCTGCATTTGATTGGCAATTTCATCAAAAATCAACGCCAAATCATTGACGTTGGTGAGCAAACTTTGCTGTGCAGTCATCACATTGGAGCGAGAATTGTTGTTGATGCCGCTGAAAATCTTGTTGAAATACGTGTTGATGTCGTCTATCTTTTCATAGACGGCATGTCCTAACTCCGGCACACGCTTGGCAAGCACATATATTGAATCTTTAACGAGCGCGAAATCCTTCTGAATCGAATTCTCGGCGCGTAGCAAATCAGTTGACATGTAAACGCTTTGTGTGTGCGACTTCAACGAAGTAATCATGTTCTCTTGGTTGAAGGAAATCGTCAACAAATTGTCCAAAATCTGACGTATGTCATTGAGGTTTTCCTGATACTTTTTTTGTTGGTTTTGCTGTTCAAACCCCTGCAATTCGTCCGACAACTCTTCCATATCCTCGGCAGATTGCTCCATCTGTTGCGACAACTGTTCACGTTGCTGACGATTGTTCTGTTGATTTTGACCGCCATTTTGTTGATTCTGATTGTTGTTTTGTTGATTCTGACTCTTGTTAGAATCAGATTTTTGTCCATCCGACTTCTGCGAATCTTGTTTCTGTCCGTCCTTTTTACCATCTTTTTGGTCGATATTTTGCTCTCCATTCTCAGACTTTGTATCAGGATTATCTTGTTTGCCTTCCAATTTTTGCATCTCGTTGAGTTGGTTTTCGAGGGCTTTTTTCAAATCCTCAAACTCTTTTTTCAAGTCTTTTATCTGCAATTTGTTGTCGCCCAACTCCTCGTTCAACTTCTGCAAATCCTTGTAATCGTCAAGTTTTTTATTAAATTGTTGCTGCAAATCCTTCATGCGCTCCGCCAAATCTTGCTTTTCGGCATCAGATTTATTGTCTTTGGCGTTCATATTTTGGGCACCTTTTTCATTAGATTTGTCGCCTTGATTGTTGTTTTTGACATCCTTATTATCTGCATTGTCGCCTTTGTTGTCAGATTTGTCGCCTTTATTGTCGGTTTTGTCGTTCTTATTATTAGAATTGTCGCCTTTTTTTGCATCAGAATTGGCTTGATTATCCTTCAATTCCTTAGATAATTCGCGGTATTCCTCCGCCAATTTATCCAAATCTGTGGAGAGATTCTGCAACTTATTATCCACATTATACATCTTCATCAACTCGCTGTTGCGGTCGAGTTGTTCGTTGATTTGGTCAAAATCAAACTTCAAATCCGATATGTTTTCACGTAGATTTTTCTCGTTCAAAGCGTTCTTCATATCATTGATTTTGTCAAGCAATTCCTTAATGTCGTCGCTGATGAGATTGTCCCAAAGTTCCTGCAACTGACGCTGTTTTTCCATCAATTCGTCAGACATTTCGGGTGTCAACTGATTCTCAAAAGCATTTTTAGACATATTTTCTTGCGACAAATCTTGCATCAGTTGCTCCAAACGGCTCTGTTTTTCCATCAAATTGTTCAATTTCAACTGTTTTTCCCAATCAGAAACTTGATTGTTGCTACTTATCGACTTCTGAAAATCATTCAAATCGTTATTCAACTCATTTAAAATGCGTTTGGCTTGGTCAACTTTATCAGAGATTGAAGTGTTTAAATTGTCAACGCGCTCCTGTTTTTCCTCGTTTGTAATGGTGGTATATACCGAAACTGGAGTCTTGGACGCCTTGAAACCCGACACTGCATCATTGTCGCGTACCTCAAAATAGTACGAAACCGACTTGGGCAGGTTGTTGAAATCGAAGTAAAAATAGAAATCTTGCGACACCGACTGCGCAAAATCTATCGCCTGACTCTTCACTGCGTTGGGTGTTTTGGTGTCGTAATAATTGAACGTCAACGAATGAAAACCGTAATCATCAGCAATATGTCCGGAGAAAAATACAGCGTTTGCCGTCGTGGAATCTACCGCCGACACTACCTGAATCTGCGGATAATAGTCGGGCAAAAGATTCACGTGAAACAAATTGGACGAAAACTTGAAACCGTTTTCGCCCGCCGCGTCGTAATGATAGTCAAAAGATTTGAGGGCTTTGCACTTTGCAACCACCTTGTCGCCGTCTATCTGCGACTTCACACGCGCAGTATCAGCATAGAAATTGAAGCCTTTGCAGTTGGCAACATCAAATTTCCAACTAATTTGCGACCCAAAAGGCACAGTAAAATCGCCTGTATTTTCAAATTCGTCGCTCTTGAAATTGGTGTAAGCGGGCGGAATTACCGACACTGTTACACCCAAAACTTGCGGTTTTTGGAATACAGAAACAGTATAATCGTCGGTTTGATAGCCCAAATATGCAAACGAAAACTCCACAGAATCCGTCAAATTGCGGAAAGTATAGGAATAATGGTTGGCAGAATCCACATTCATACGGGCGTTGACAACAGACGTTTTCAAGAACACATCTTGCGGCGACGACGGGCCGTCAACTTCAAGCAAAACCGTGAAATCATCACCGCTCGCACAGCGCAAAGAGTCATTTAAAATGCGCACAGAATACGGATTATCAGGCTGATAATACACCGAATAATTCATAAATCGAGTTGCACCCGACGACATTTTTGTCCTAAAAAAGTAACTTATCAGCAACAAAAACATCAAAACACCACCCGAAATGTACAAAAATTTAAGGGTTTTCTTAAAATTGATGGCATGAGTAAAATTCCACGGGGAAATTTTGTCAATCTTTTGGTTGATGGCGGCAACAAGAAAATCGTTGCTCTCTCCCCTATTCAACTGAATGACGTTCAGCAACATATCGTTGCCGTCCGCAAAATACTCAGAAATGATGCCCGCCGCCTCTTCGTATGAAATATAAGGCACAATTTTTAACAATTTGCACAGCGGAATCCCGATAAAAAACACAAAAACCGCTGCAAATACAAATATCAAAAAGTAAAATAAAATAGTCTTAACAACAGGCGACATAAACGCAAAACTTTCAATCATAAACACAGAAAACAGCGATACAGCCGCCACCAAAAGCAACAGCAAAACGCCCACGACTATCCTGTTAGAATAAAACTTTCTAACAAAATCGTCCAACTTGGATTCTATGATTGAAAACTTCGACTCCATCATTTTTTCGGATATTTAATTAACCATTTATACGGGTTGAGGCACTCCGTCCCCTTCCAAATCTGAAAATTAAAGTTGGCGTGAGTCTGTTCGGTGTCAAAAGTGCCGATAGTATCGCCGCGCTCCAACTCATCTCCAACGGAAACACTAATGTAGTTCAACCCATTATATACCGTGAAGTAATTGCCATGTCTAACAATCACAACATATTGATTACGAGGAAGAAGGGTGATTTTTGCAACCACACCGCCATAGACGCACTGCACTTTGGAATCCGACGGCACACAAAAATCAAGCCCATCATTTTTTACCATTACGTTATCAAAAACGGGATGTTTCTTCTCGCCAAAATAATTGATAACAACCGCCTTATGCACCGGCCACATCAAATATCCTTCCTGCAATTTGAACAAAGTTGAAACATCTTCATCAGATTCGTTGACAGTAAGGGTCGATACGCTCCTGATGGAATCGAGATTGTTGTTATGAATCTCGTTGACAGCCACAGAATTGTTGCTCAAATGTTTGAGCAAAACCGACTTACGCGAATTATATTTGCGCAGAAAATCCTCCTCGACACCTTGCTGTTTTGCCTTTTCGCTCTTATCCGACTTCTTGGTTTCGAGTTCGGCAACCACCTTTTCAATCTCGCGTTTCAGAGTGTTGATACGAACAATTTTTTTCTTGCGATAATCAGTCAACCATTTAATATACAAGAACTGACGGTAAGTAGTATAAAGATTGTCGAAACTAAAAATATCAAAATTTTCGTACATCAAACTACGCAAACGGTGCGCCTTGACAATCAAATCGGAGTAAATATTTTTCTCATAATCAAGTTGCGAATTGAGCCTCTCGTAATAAACTTCGTGGTTGAAAATGTCCTTGTCTATCTGAACGATAGAGTCTTTCAACATTTTGATAACCTCGCCCTTGATGGCAACTTGCTGTTCGAGAATAGGCACAGCAACACTCGACGAATCAGACATGTCTTTGATAACTTCGTCCAAAAACTTGTTCTGTTCGCGCAAATTCATCTGCGCCACACTGTTACCGGCGCAAATTGCCAAAATTAAAACTACTAATATTTTCCTAAACACTTTCATTTAAAATTGAAACGGTTTGTAACTTGACGGTATTGTGAGCGGGAAATTAAGTTTTTTCCCGAATGTAATCTTGTTGGTCGTAAAAATCACCTCACTGTCATCCATATCTATTTTCATTTCGTGCGGCATCAAGTGACCGGCAACTGTCTTATAGTCAGAATATTCTATCTTGACAATCTTATGAGATTTTGGAATTTCAACAGTGGCGTTGCTAAGGTGTTTGTTAGATTTGTCAATGTTGAACAAATAATTGAAACCGAACTCTTTAGCATACTTCGGATTACCAAAAGATGTAACACTCAACAATTCGCCATCATCGAAGAACGAAAAGTAAGCGAGGTTCTTCACATCATTCTCCGGGAATAAGAAAATTTGGTTCAGGAAGATGCTCTGCAACACGCTAAAATCCACTGCCACAGGGATATAACGTTTCATCAGAGAGTAATCACCTTTGAAATAACTGTTTTTCAATTTAACAACGGCTGCCACAGAATCCTTGGTGAATTTTGCACGTGCAACCTCAAAGCCGAGAGCCTTCACGTATAGCCAAATCACAGAATCATTTGCGATGCGTAACTGCCCTGACGCAGAGAGATTTCTTTCAGGCGAATTTAACTTCAAGTTGAATGAAATTTCTACCGTGGAAAAAGTATCTTTTTCGGCAAAATAATTCTTGACGGCATCCTTCAACGCAGGATCCGACTTGACATTATTGACAATCTCTACTGACGGTTTGTCAGGATTGTTGTCACGATTTTTTTTCTTGCGCCCACAGGAGGCAATCAAGACCATCAAAGCCAAAAGTCCAAATAAAACCTTAATTTTCATATCGTTACATTTTATTGTTAATTTCATCTGCAAGCGCACGGACAGAAGGTTTGTCAGCCCCAAGTCGCAACGCTGTCTCAATGTCAGTCTTTGCACCTGACACGTCACCTTTCACATATTTGTAATAAGCACTCACATAATAATAATAGTAATATTTGTGATGCTCCTTGTCGAGCGAAGTCAGGAGAGATTCGGCACGTTTGAGATTCTCCCGCGAATCCACAAGGCAAAATACGTATCGCAATGTGAAATACCAATCAAGTTCGCCGGCATTAAAATATTTGTCAAAATAATCAAACGCAACTTTCTTATTTTTAAGCAAATAGTTATAAAGCCCAAAATAAAAACGGTAGTCGTTTGCCACAGGCGAAAACTCAATCCCAAAATCTCGCGCATTGCTAAAACCTTCTGACGCATCGTCAAATTTTTTCAAGCCCATATCCGCAACCGCCGAATACATATAAACCTCGGCTACATCGGGAAACATCTCCAAAGCATTGTCAACAAATTTTCGCAAACCTTCGTAATCTTCGCAAATGAAGTAGAGTTGGAAAATCGTATGAAAATTTTTGTAGTCGGAGAGATTGTGCTTGACAGCGAGTTCGAGTTGTTCGAGTGCTTGGGCGGGCTTATTGACATAAAGATAAAAATCCGCAAAGTTGGTATGCACCAAAGCCGACTCCGGGAAATAATCGTTCAACGTCTGAAAAAGTGTTTCTACTTTTTCTTCATCAAAAATTTTGCTGTCTTTGAAAATATCAGAGATTATCAACAGTTTGTCTTTAACATTAATCTTATCGCTCTTGAAAGACTCAACGAGATTTTCATAGAAGCAATCTTTCTGACCCGACGTGCGGCACAGCATAGCCTGAGAGAGATGTGAGAGCGGATTATTCGGGTCAATTCGCGCAATTCGCTTCTGAACTTCCTGAGCCTCAGCAAGTTTGCCGTGGTTATAATACAATTCTTCGAGCAAACCGTATGCACTCAAATTTGTGGAATCTGTACGAATTAAGCGTTTGTACTCCTCGGCGGCACGATCAATGTCATTTTTTTGCGTGAAAAGTTCGGCGCGGTGCAACGAGTACAAAGTTTGGTACCCAAAAAGATTTTCCATCTTGTTGAGCGTCGCGATGGCATCGTCAATTTTCCGAAATTTCAATTGAAAAGTATATAACAACTCGTAGTCGTCGTAAGTAGGATTGGATTTCAGAAACTCTTGGTAAAATTTGAGCGCGTTGTTATAATCGTTCATCTCCTCATAAATCACCGCAATGAACTTGGAGTACCATTTGTTGTCGGGTTTGAGGTTGTGAGCCTTCATACCATAATTGAGCGCAGCATCGTAATCGCGTCCGCCAAAATACAATCGAGCCAATTCAAAATTTGCAGCCGACGATTGAGGCTTGATATTCAAGCAGTTGCGCAGACACGCAAAAGCCTTTTCACTGTCGCCCTTCATAAGATGAATGTTCGCCTGTGAAAACGAATCTTGAAACCTTACCTCCGGCGACAATGCCTTAGTACTGTCCTTCTGCGCGTAAGTGGCAATAGGACAGAATGTTATAATAGATATTAATATGACAAAAAATCTTCTCATACACCAGTATGTCCGAAACCGCCATCGGCCCTTACAGAATCAGATAAGATTTCAACTTGCTGCAATTCAGCCTGTTCGTACTTAGCAATCACCATTTGACAAATCCTATCGCCATTGTGAACCGTAAAATCTTGGTCAGACAAGTTGATGAGAATCACTTTGACCTCGCCACGGTAATCGCAATCGATAGTGCCGGGCGTATTGAGGACGGTGATTCCACTCTTGATGGCAAGCCCTGAACGCGGCCGTATCTGCGCCTCGTAGCCAACAGGAAGTTCGATGAACAATCCCGTGGGAACCAAAACACGCTGCAACGGCTTGATAATCAGGTCGTCAGAGAGGTTCGCACAAATGTCCATACCCGCCGAAAATTCGGTGGAATACTTCGGCAGAGGATTGTTGCTCTTATTTATAATCTTTACCAACATAATATATCCAATTTATAAATTATCTGACAAAATTAATCAAAATTCACCGCTTTAACAATTTATTAGCAAAGTTTTTTAGCGGTTGCCACAGATTTTCAACTTTTATAACAATTGACGCAAATACAATGATTATCAATGTGTTAATTGAAAGTTTGATCCAAAAGTCAAAATCATCAACAAGCGTAATCAGGAAATATGACACGCAGGCTAACGCAAAGAAAATGATGATGTTACGGAAGTCGTATTCGCACGGCAGATGTTTCCTGCCCCACACGAATGTAATCACAAGCATCACAAACGAACTTACAGCATTAGTCAACGCACAGGCGATGTAGCCCATCCTCGGCACGAGAAGATAGTCCAAAACGATAGTTAACACGCTGCCTACCAAGAAGATATAAATGCCATAGACCGTCTTGTTGTCCAACTTGTACCAAAACGACTGCAAATAAACCATCCCGACGAGCCAATGACCTATCAGCAACAACGGCACTACATTCAATCCATCCCAATAAGACGCTGCTATAAAGTGTTTTACGATGTCCATATAGCCCATAATGCCAAGGAAGATGAACAACCCAAACAGAATCAAGTACTTATTGACGTTTGCAAACAACTGATTGAAATCCTTGCTGCCCTTCTGCGAGAAGAAGAACGGGTCGGCGGCGTAGCGGAAACATTGTACGAACAATGTCATCAAGACGGCAATTTTTGCATTAGCACCATAAATGCCCATCTCACTGAGTATGAACTTATTAGCGTCCTCTACCCAATCGGGAACTGTGTAGAAAAATTTGATTGCAATACGATCAAAAAAATCGTTAATCATACCCGCCAATCCCGATACCACGAGCGGCAGAGAATAAATCAACATCCGACGGAGCAACTTACCGTCAAAACTATACTTAACTTTCAGAAAATCAGGTACAAAGAGCAACAATGTCAAAACGCTCGATACAAAATTTGCCACAAAAACATAACCCACACCAAAATCTTTTGAGTAGATTGATGCGAAAATTTCATAATTTTGCGCTAACTTTGGCAGCCAAAGTATGAAGAAAAGGTTGAGACCGATGTTGACGAAGATGCCAATCAACTTAAATACAGCAAACTTGATGGCTTTGTTTTGTTGGCGAAGACGGGCAAATGGTATCGCTGTAAGCGCATCGAGTCCAAGGATGATGACAACATACGACACAAAATCGACGTGATTGTCGTATCCGAGATAATGGGCAACATTTGGCGCGAACCAAAGACCAAACAAAATAAAGAGCGAACTCGTTGTGAACAAGGAAGTTATGCTCGTAGTGAACACAAGTTCGGGATTATTCTCCGACTTGGAGAAATTGAAAAAGCCTGTTTCCATACCGTAGGTAAGTATGATTAACAGGAATGTAACGTAAGTGTACATTTCGACAACCACACCATACTCCTCCGACGGGAAACAGTGGGTATATAACGGCACGAGAAAGTAGTTGAGTATGCGCCCAACTATCGAACTCAGCCCATAGATAAATGTTTGGCCTGCAAGTTGTTTGAGTTTGCCCATTTAACGTTTTGTTTAACAATTATTTAACAATTATAATCAAAATACAAAGATACAAAAAATATGAAAACAAATCAAATCATATTGCTCGTTGCGCTGCTGATGACAACAGCAATATCCTCAGCACAAAAGAAGTGGAATTCGGAACTTGGGCTCGGCGCGACCGACAACTCAGGCAATGTTGACAACTTCGCCCTAAAAAACACAGGCTCAGTAGTTTACGAGGATTCCACAATGTGTTTTGCAACCAAATACAAGTTCATTTACCAACTCGAAAATGGACACGAAAGCAACAAAGGCTTCAACGGAAGTTTTAATTACGACTTCTACAAGTTTGGCAAATGGTCGGTCTTCGTGGCGTTGGAGATGGTGAGCAATCATTATAAAGGTTACGATTGCAAGATGAGTGCGCTCACCGGCTCTAAGTACAATTTCATTTACAAACCCGACACTTGTGAATACTCTCTCAGCGGCGCAATCGTCTATGACAATGTTAATTACACCGACGAAGACACTTATCTTAATAAAGAGGTGTGGCGTATCTCAGTGCGTCCAAAGATTTATCAACGACTCAGTCCAAATCTAACATTCTCATTAATAGCATTTTACCAACCAGCAATCAAGAATTTTAATGATTACATTCTCAATGTAACATTCCATTTGGAAAACAAACTTAGCAAACATTTCTATATCGACCTGCATTACAACTACGAATTTCGCTCCGAAATCCCAAGCGACAAGTACCGTCATTACGATTCTGTAACAGAATTGACATTGAAACTGAAATTCTAACGACAAACGCCTTGCGGCGTTTGAATATTTTTTAAACGATAATTACCGAAATTGATCGATAATTAGCAAAAATTTCTAATTTAGAAAGAAAATTGACGGTAATTTTTGATTAATTGACGGTAATTTTCGTTAAAAAAAGACCGCCGCAAGGCGGTCATTCTCGTTTAGACAAAAAATTCTGATATTATGTGGTCGGAGATGAAAATGCCATTCAAATTGAGGTTCACATAACGGTCGGTAACGTTAAAATAGCCAAGCATTTCTTTACGACGAAGGATTTTGTAGAAATGTGAAACATATTTGGCGAAATGCAACGTCAAATACTCAATGTCGATTCCTTGGCGAGTCCGCAGACGGAGCATTATGTACTCGTTGAAAAGGTCGTCTTCGGAAAGAATTTCGTGTTCGGCATATAGTTCGTGATTGGAGATTTGTTGCTGATAATCAGATAGTTTGCGGGCGTTCCAACTGCGCGTGCCGTCATAATACGAATGGGCTGATGGTCCAAAACCAAGGTAAGGCACTGATTCCCAATAGTTTGAATTGTGGCGCGAATGACGGCCGGGCAAAGAATAGTTGGAGATTTCGTAATGGTTGTAGCCATTGGACTCCAAAAGATTGTGGATTTGCAAGAATTGCGAGAGGTAAAAATCATCGTCCATCTTGTGTATCAAGCCTTTGCGAAGGTTGAGCATAAAAGGCGTATTGTCCTCAATACCAAGACTATACGCCGAAATGTGCGGCACGCCCTCACCTATCAGAAAACGGAAAGCGCGTTCAATCTCGTCAGCCGTAAGTATCTCATATCCAAAGATATAATCAACAGAATAGTTGGAAAAGCCGTATTTTTGGCAGAGTTTCAAGTATCTATAATTGTCCTCTACTGTATGACGTCTGCCAAGGTATTTGAGGCCTTCATCAGTCATCGCCTGAAAGCCTGTACTAAGACGATTGACAAAGCCAAGTCGTTGTAAATCAGAGAAATATTCGTCAGTCGCGTGTTCAGGATTCATCTCCAATGTACATTCAAATGAGGAACGAGGAGAGAGGAACGAGGAACGAGGAGAGAGGAACGAGGAGCGAGGAGAGAGGGATGAGGAAAGATTGTAATTGTCGGCAATTGCCTTATAAATGCGCTCCAAGTGCTTCAAGGGCAATATCGACGGAGTTCCACCGCCAAAATAAACGGTGTCAACTATCTGATTCTTAAACAAATACGCCTTCTGCGTGATTTCATCGACCACCGAGGTTATGAAATCTGCCGCAAAATCACTATCTTTGTAGCGTTTTATGGAGTAAAAATCGCAATAGCCGCATTTGCTCTCACAAAACGGGATATGTACATAAAGACCTGACATACAGAGTATTAACAAAAATGAACTTTTTAAAAAAATACAAACTGAGCATCATTTGGGCGTTGATAATGCTCCTCGCTACCACAATGAAGCCGGGCGACGAAATGCCCAAAATCGAAATCCCATATATGGACAAAATTGTGCATTTTGGCATTTTTGGCGTGTTGGGATTCCTGATTACCTACGAAAAACGCCGCGCAGACCTGCTCACACTCGCATTGTGCGCAGCATTCGGCGCGGCGATAGAGGTAATACAATCATTCCTGCCGTGGCGGAGTTTTGAGTGGGCTGATATGCTCGCCGACACCCTCGGCGCGTTGGCAGGAATATTGGTGGGCAAATGGCTGATTAGTTTTGCCAAAAGCCGCAAATAACGCTACTTGACGGGCATTTTCTCGATGCGACGCTGATGGCGGCCGCCCTCAAACTCGGTATTGAGGAACATTTCGAGAATCTTGATTGCCTCCTCCTTCGAGATGAAGCGGGCGGGCATCGAAAGCACGTTGGCGTTGTTGTGAGAGCGTGCAAGGCGCGAGATTTCCTCGTTCCAACACAGTGCAGCGCGGATGCCCTGATGCTTGTTTGCAGTCATTGCAATGCCGTTGCCGCTGCCACAGATGGTGATGCCGTAGTAGTCGGGCGACTTCTCAACCTCCACTGCAAGGGGGTGAGCGTAGTCGGCATAGTCGCAACTCTCGGCGGAGTTGGTGCCGAGGTCAGTTACATCGAAACCTTTCTTAGCAAGGTAATCCTTGACGAAAAGTTTCAACTCGTAGCCCGCGTGGTCGGAGGCTATGAATAATTTGCTGATTTTCATAATATTAACTATAAAAAAGTATTTAAAATGTTTACTAAAATTCACAGTGTTGATAACTTTTATACAGCAAAGTTAACCAAAATACTGAAATTAAGCGTATTAGCGTTATATAAAAATATCACAAAAACCGCTGTAACGCGCTATAAGTCAGGATTTCGGCGAGGTTTTCAACAATGAGTGTTAACAACGGTGTGGAAAAGTGTGGGTTGTTAGTTGACAACTCGCGAAATCGGCGACAAAGTTAAAAATTATCAACAAAAACAACTTTTTTTCCACAAAATATTCACCGTTTTTCCACAAATTTGTAACTTAGAAACCGAAAACAGTTACAAAGTGTAAAATTTGTGTAACTTTTTTTCGCCCATTGTTGATAACATTCGTAAGCCGTTAACGCAAACTCAGTTGCAACGGTGGAAAACTTTTTGCGAAAAAAAGTTACGATGTTGAAAACTTCAATACAAAATTACAGAAAATTGAGTTTTCAACAATATCAACAAGCAATAAAAATCATAATAGATTTAAAAAATTAAAAAAAAATAATAATAATTCAAACCGACGACGAAATGGAAGGACAGCAAAAACCAACCCTCCGCAACGGACATATTGATATGGATGTCCCCGAGGGCATTGATCTGAGGGCGGAGATCGCCCGTATGAAGAAGGAGAAGAACGCCGTGATTTTGGCGCATTACTATACCACCGCAGAGGTGCAGGAAATCGCCGACTACACCGGCGACAGCCTCGGCCTGAGCCAACAAGCCGCCAAGACAGACGCAGATATTATTGTGTTTGCGGGCGTGCATTTTATGGCGGAGACTGCGAAGGTATTGTCGCCTAACAAAAAAGTGCTCATTCCCGACCTTGCGACGAGTTGCTCATTGGCGGATTCTGTGAACGAGAAGTCGCTCGCGGAGTTCATAAAGAAGTACCCGAATCACACCGTAATCTCCTACGTGAACACCACTGCGGAGGTGAAGGCTCTCACCGACATCGTGGTAACGTCGTCCAACGCGGTGAAGATTGTCTCGCAACTGCCCAAGGACGAACCCATCATCTTCGGCCCCGACCGCAATCTCGGCAATTATGTCAAGAAGGTTACCGGCCGAGAAAATATGGTGATTTGGGACGGCGGCTGCCACGTACACGACCATTTCGATGCGAAGAGGCTCGCCGAACTTAAAAAGGAGCACCCTTCGGCAAAGGTTCTCGCACATCCGGAGTGCAACGAGTCGATTTTGGCGCAGGCTGACGTCATCGGTGCGACTTCGGGTTTGCTCAAAGCGTCGCAGGATTTGCCCGAGACTGAGTTTATAGTTGCCACCGAGCCGGGCATCTTCTACGAGATGACCAAGCGCAGCCCAAACAAGACCTTCATCCCCGTGCCAAACGAGAACGGCCACCCGCTCAATGTCTGCGTCAATATGAAGCGCAACTCGCTGAAAAAGATTTACTTGACGCTCAAATACGAGTTTCCGGAGGTTGATTTGCCGGAGGAGTTGTCGAGGAAGGCGAAGGTGTGCATCGAGAGGATGATGGAGATGAGTAAGTGATGGATGTTGTAGAGACGATGTGTACATCGTCTCTACATACGATATACATAAATCGTTGATTTTATGATTATTAAAAACATTATGAAAAGAGTATTTTTGTTGTTGATGACAATATTTGTGGCGGCGACCTATTGCCACGCACAGGAGGTCAATCCTAATGGTTACAACAAGTTTTACTACCCCGACGGGAGCATTTCGTCAGAGGGCAATCTCCGCGACGGCAAGCCCGACGGTTTTTGGAAGACGTATTACCCTAACGGACAACTCAAATCCATTGGCAGACGCACTGATTTTCAGTTAGATAGCACTTGGTTGTTTTTTGACGAGAATGGCGACACTACGAGCCTCGTCAATTACAATCACGATATGAAAAACGGCTATTCTTGCGCCTACGAGAGTTACAACGATTCGCTTCACCACAACATAGTGAAGTCGCGTGAACTTTACAAGGACGACAAGCGGCAAGGATTCGCGTATTATTACGTGCGGGGCGTGTTGGACACCGAAATTCCCTTCAAGGACGACAGAAAGCACGGCGAAGGGTACCAATATAACAGCGAAGGGACGGTCGTCGCACTATTGACTTACAAATATGGCCAACTTCTCGACAAAAACCTCATCAACCGCATCGACGAACAAGGGCGCAAACAAGGCGTTTTTCGCGGCTATTATCCCGATAAAAAGGTCAAGTGGGAGTGTTACTACAAAGACGACTATATGAACGGTTATTACCGCGAATTTGACCAACGCGGCAAGGAGACCAAGGTGGCGCGTTACATTATGGGGCAACTCCAAAACGAGGACAAGAATTCGCTCGCCTCCAACCGGGACGCCGTGAAGGTCAAAAACGAGTATTATCCCAATGGCGGGGTCAAGAGTAGCGGTGGTTACAAGGATTCCATCCCCGTGGGCGTTCACCGCCTGTACAACGAGGAGGGCAAAATCAAGGGCGGCATTACTTACGACAACGAGGGTCACAAGATAGCCGACGGTATTGTGGACGGTCGCGGCCGCGAACAAGGTAAATGGACGCTTTACGACAGTCTTGGCGCGGTGAATGCGAAGGGCAGTTACAGGAATGGCAAGCGCGAAGGGCCGTGGGTTTTCTATTTTGACGATGGCAAGGTAGCGCAGGAGGGTAGTTACAAGGACGGCAATCCCGACGGCAAATGGGTTTGGTATTTTCAGGACGGCAAGATACGCCGCGTGGAGAATTTTGCGAAGGGCAAGGAGGACGGCGAGTATTACGAACTGTCCCACGCGGGCGACACGTTGCAATCGGGTCAGTATTACGCGGGCGACAAGGACGGCACGTGGCGCACCAACACCGGCGACGCCCTCGTGATAGAGAAATACAGCGACGGCACGCTCCACGGCGATTATATGGTGTATTATATGCCCGACAAGAGGTTGAAAATTGCCGCCAAATACCTCTCCGGCAATCTCCACGGCGAGTACCGTCAATACTTCCCCGACGGCAAACTGTCGGTGGATGGCGAGTATGCCGCCGGCAACGAGAACGGCACTTGGCGGTTCTACACGGAAGACGGCCTACTCGAATCCACTCTCGACTATTTGCAGGGTGAGGTTGTGAAGGTGGATGGCAATTCGATGCCGAAGCGTTAGGCTACTTCATCGCCTTCAACATACTGTCGCGGATAGCGTTTTCAAACATTTTTGAGAACGGTTTCATCAGGAAGGGGACTTTGCCGTCCACAACAACTTCGTCGTCCTTCACGACGATGTGGGCGGCGAATTTCATTCCGTTGAATGTGCAGGAATAGTCGCCGGTGCTGCCGTTCCAAGTTTCTTGGAGGTTGTCAACTCGCGAGCCGTTCTCCTCTTTGAGTTTAGTGAGAAACTTCTTAGCGCGCTCTGTCGCCTCCTCCTTAGTGTGGTTGTGTTTTACAGTAACTTTCATAATGTTTTTGAGTTTGTTGGTTTTGATTGGGGCAAAGATAAACATTTTTTGTGATTATTTCTGCCAAAGTCTTTTTATTTTGATGAATAATTTAATTGCAATGCATATTAATTTATGTTAAATTTTGAGATTTTTTCTCATTTTTCGACACGAATTGTCATTATTTTGTATCTTTGCAGATGGATTATTAACACCAATAATACATAAATTATTATGTTACTTGATTTTACAGTAGGAAACTTTCGGTCATTTTACGAGAAGAAGACGCTTTCCATGGAGGCGCAATCACTTAAAGAGGAGCCTCAGGAAAATGTTTCTAACGTATTGTCGTACAATGTATTGAAAACTATCTCGGTTTATGGAGCCAATTCGAGTGGCAAGTCTAATTTGGTTGAAGCGATAAAAATGATGACAAATGTTGTTCTTTCTTCTGTAAAACTTAATCCAGAAGATAAACTCCCATACAAGCCTTTTTTACTTTTAAAAGACAATTTGGAGCCGACCTTTTTTGAGGTAACGTTCTTAAAAGACGATTTTTGCTATCGTTATGGTTTCTCATATAATGAAACTGACATTGTAGAAGAATGGCTTTTCTGCAAAACTACTCCACGTTCCAAGGAACAGGCAATTTTTATCAGGAACGAAGATGGAATTGCTTTTGAGGACAAAAGGTTTCCGGAAGGAATTGGATTGGAATCAAGGGTGAATAACAATCGTCTTTTCCTTTCTCTATGTGCACAACTTGGTGGTGAGATTTCAAGTAAGGTGATATTGTGGTTATCAAACCTTGGTCCGTTTTCAGGTCTTAATAATCAAGATTACAATTTTATTTCGAAATTATTTTTCCGTGAAAATAGTGAGGTAAGTAAAAGGTCTTTGGAGTTTTTCAGAGCGCTTCAATTAGGTTTTGATGATATAATTACTTATGCAGAAGAAAATGACAGAGACTCGTTTTCTGTGGCAAATTTAAAACGCATCAAAATTGAATCTGTTCACCGTTTGTATAATCAACATGACGAAGTCTGTGGACATGTTAATTTTCCTTTTGACAATTTTGAATCATCTGGCACAAAAAAATTGTTTGACATGTCAGGTCTAATTTTTGACGCGTTAGAAAGAGGTACGGTTCTCATAATCGACGAGTTGGACGCCAAGATGCATCCGTTGATTTCGCAACAGATTATTGCATTGTTCAATAATCCGAAAACCAACCCGAAGAATGCGCAGTTGATTTTCACCACCCACGATACGCATCTCTTGTCGTCCAAAATGCTCCGTCGTGATCAGATTTGGTTTACAGAGAAAAATGATGTGGAACAGACTGATTTGTATTGTCTTACAGACATTGTTCTGCCCGACGGCTCCAAACCCCGCAACGATGCTAATTACGAGAAAAACTACATTGCAGGACGCTACGGCGCAATTCCTTATATTGTTAACGACTAAAAATCAACTATTATGCCGGCAAACAGAATCAAATTAGACCCCGCGCTTGAACGTCGCTACGCTCGTCAGGAGCAAAGGCGCAAATCGAGGCAGATGGTGTGTAAAATCCTCATCGTGTCCGAGGGAACGAAAACAGAGCCAAATTACTTCAAGAATTTCGATTCAAGAGAAATGGGAAAGTATATTGTCAATGTTGAAGTAAAAGGTGAAGCCGACAATACTATCAATGTGGTTAATACGGCGATAGAACTAAGTAAAAAAGATAAATATGACAGCGTTTGGGCAGTGTTTGATAAGGATTCGTTTTCTGACGATAGATTCAACGCCGCCATCATAAAGGCTGAAAAAAACGGCATTGGCTGTGCTTGGAGCAATGAGGCGTTTGAGTTGTGGTTTTTGTACCATTTTCAAAACAGGGTTACGGCGATGAGCCGAAAAGAATACGCTGATGCTATTTCCGATGCTGTGAACAAGTCGTCAAATTACAAAGAAAAAAAGAAGTTCAAGTATGATAAACCTGACAAAAATCTTTATAAGATAATAACCACGTGCGGCTCGATGGATAATGCCATACTGTATGCCGAAGCACAAAGCAAAAAATACACGGACAAGCGTTATTCCACGCACAATCCGTGTACGATGGTATATAAACTCGTCAGACTGTTGATAGGTCAGGACTCAGGTTTTAATAAATATATGACACAGAAAGTGGAAGGTAAGTTGACGAATCCCCTCCCCTACACCATCTGAAACGCCGCTGTCTTTTCCATTATCAACGCCTTGGAGTGTGCGAAGAATATCACGCCGTCTTTGGGTGCGGTGATTTCATCCAAAACTTTTCCGTCGTAAGGGTCGAGGATTTTGGCGATGGTTTCGGAGCGGCGGGCTTCGCTGCCGGAGGATTTCAACTTGTAAAAAATGCCGGCGCACGGCGCGGAAATAGTCGTAAAATCTTTGTCTTCAAGCACTTGACTCTTATAACCCGGAAAAACATCCCTTT
>CAMJWL010000019.1 GCA_946409405.1 uncultured Bacteroidales bacterium | reverse complement strand
GTAAAGGCGTTTCAAAATGTTATTAAAAAAATTGCACTTGTGAGTTGAATCTGCGCTATTGCATTTTTACATTATTATTTTTGGAATTTACAAACATCCTGATTACATTTGCCCTCACAAACCAAACATCAAAACACCATGACAGCAATACAACTCAGGGCGGAATTGACCCATGAAATAGACCAATACGCCGACAATGAAGATATACTCCAGCAGGTGCTCGATTTTTTCCGCTCACTTACGCGGAAGAAACCAGACCCTACGCTTATGTCGAAGGAGGATTTCTTTAAGAAACTTGAAGAATCTCGCCAACAGGCACGTGAGGGCAAAGTAAAATCCTTCTCCAACCTTGATGAAATGCACCAATGGTTAAAAACGCTTTAAGAATATATACAAAATATCATACACTGAAAGCGCGGAAGAAGATCTCAAAAGGTTAAAAAAAGAAGATTCCAAAGCCTTCCGAAAAGCGTGTAAATTGCTTGATGAACTTTCTGAGCATCCCACTACTGGTACAGGCATACCCAAACCCCTCCGCGAAGACAAACAAGGCGCGTGGTCACGCCGTATAACGCAGAAGCATCGGCTTGTGTACGAAATACACGGCGCAGAAATCCTCGTACTTGTTATCTCCGCATACGGACACTATGACGACGAAAAGTAAAGATACTTTTTTACTTCGGCTTGTTGAATTATAAAATTTTTTCTTATCTTTGACGGCAAGTATCAACATTAAAAATATACAGCGATATGGGAAGCAGGATATTGGCGGTGTTTGCAATCGTGTTTGTGGGCATTGCGTTTGGGCTTGTGGCGGTCGTGGTGTTTTTGACGCGGGGCAGGTCGGAATTTTGGGTTGATAAGAAATTGAAGGTTGGAGGTATGCTCCTGACCCTTTCGAGCATTATTGGCGGTGCGAGCGGCTGCGGAGTTTTCCAGCCGACTTGCTACGACACGGCGCGTCCGCCCGACACTGGCGAACCCGAAGTGACGTGCTACGATGTGGCATACGAGCCGTACCGTTTTGACCTCGGCAAAATCTCCAACACACCCACGCTTACCATCACCGGCGAAAAACAAGGTGAGGATGGCAAATTTTTCTATAAAATTACGCCGAAGGACAGCGAGGTGGAGTTTGCAAAAGGTGCGATAGAATTGGACACAACGGGCAAATTTACAATTGCAACAGGCAAAAAAGCCACTCCGGGCAGTTATGAACTCCATCTCACAGAGGGCGCGCTGTATGGCGACAATTGCCAGTACGTTACCACAATAACATTTGATATAAAAGACGATACCAAATGAAACCGAAACTTCCGCTTGTAAGTTTTGAGGTAACAATGAGTTGCAATCTCAATTGCCTGTTTTGTTACAATCATTACAAAGGTGTGGGAGCGATGCCTGCGCCGTCGTCTTACAGCGATGCGAGGAAGGCTTTGAAGATGATTTTCAAGAAGTTTGACGTCGGGCAGATAACATTCACCGGCGGCGAACCTTTTATGGGCGAGAGGTTTTCGGAACTTGTATTGACGGCAAGGCTGCACGGTGCAAAAGTTGGCATCATCTCCAATGGCAACTTCGCCGCGCCAGAGAGTTATCTACAATTGACAAAACTTGGTGTCAGCCTTTTTGAATTGCCGCTCCACTGTCACGACCCAAAAATCCACGACCTGATGACGCGGCGTGATGGGGCGCATAGTAAGTCGTTGACGGTAATAAAAACACTCCTGTCCAATGGCGTGACGCCCGTTGCGGTAATTGTGCTTACAAAGTATAATGCCGACCAAGCCGTTGATACAGTGCGCTTTATATCGAGCCTTGGCATCAAGAGGATAATGCTCAACCGTTACAACATTGGCGGTGCGGGCGTTGGCAATCCGTCTGAAATATTGCCGACGGAGGAGCAATTGATAAAGGCATACCGTGAAGTATCGGATATGGCTTTGTCTCAGGGACTTACGATATTGTCAAGCGTTTGTACGCCGGTGTGCATCCTCAACCCTAAGGATTATCGCGGAATACAATTTTCGTCGTGCAGCACCGACCTCGCAAAACGCCCTGTTACAATAGATTACAACGGGAATTTGAGGTTTTGCAACCATTCGCCGGTGGTGCTTGGCAATATTTTCACGGATACGGTGGAGGAGATTTGGAATCATCCGTCGCTAACGCTTTGGAAGGACGCCGTGCCGGATTTTTGCAAGGACTGCAACAAGTTTGCTACCTGCAAGGGAGGCTGCCGTGCGGCGAGTCAACAGTGCGGAAAATCGCTCGATACGCCCGACCCGATAATTTTTTGTTACGGGAAATTTCCAAAAGTTGCCTATTAATTGTAACTTTGCCGTCCGAATGAAAATCATTTTTTTACAGATGACAAGGATAATAATAATATTGGCAGTATTGGCGGCGGTCGTGCAGACGGATTGCACGGCGCAGAATCTTTTTGGCGTCAACGGCTACTACTCGATGAACTCCATCTCTGTGGACTCCTCGGGTATGAAACGCAAGATATTTGCAGAGCCGGGATTTGGCGGCGGCTTCGTGTACAAACACATGGAACTGAGAAACTTGATAGGTTTTCAGGCAGAGGTTAATTATGATTATGTGGGATTCCGCATCGAGCCAACAGATTCCACGTATTACAAGCAAAACATCAAATATATCACTGTGCCGCTATTGGCGCACGTCAACATCGGCAAATACTCGGTGAAGGCTATATTTGCGATAGGCCCGTATTTCAATGTGCTTGTGGATTATTCCAAGCCACGTCACAATATCGACAATATTGATTCGTCAATTGTATCTCGCACACATTCAGGTAGTTACAATAAACTTTCATACGGTCTTTACGGCGAGGCGGGCATTGCGATATGCACCAAATACGGAGTTTTTGAGATATTGGGGCGCGGCTCTGTCGGAATGTCGAAGATGAAGGATCTCGGCAAACTATCGTTGATGAACTATATGACTTCGCGCAATGTTGCTGTCGGCGTATCGTACCTCGTACCCTTCGGCAAGGGCGAAAAGTATTACACCAAGCGCGAAAAAATCAAGAAAGACGCTGACGAGGTTGAAGGTGATGTTGATATTGATATTAACATCCCCGACGAAAATTCCGAACCTGAAACCACCGAACCCGAAACTCCTGCCGAAGAGGAGAATTGGGAAGACAGGAGAGAGAATTGAAAATTGAAAATTAAAAATTAAAAATTGGGCATCCGCCGGATGGCAATTATGCATTATGAATTATGCATTATGAATTATGAATTATGCATTATGAATTATGCATTATGAATTATGCATTAAAAAATAAGAAAGCAATGGGCAATATTTATATGATACCGATGAACCTTGGCGAGGTGGAGCACAGTGTGTTTCTGCCGCCGTTTGTATTGGATATTATCAAACGGCTGAGGTATTTCATCGCTGAAAACGCCAAGACTGCGCGGCACTATTTCATTTCGTTGGGAATGAGGGAGTTGCTGTCGCAGATTACAATACACGAAATGGACAAGCACAACAAGAGTTTTGACTATTCGGTGTATTTTGATGTTGTGAAACAAGGCAACGACCTCGGTGTGATTTCGGAGGCGGGATGTCCCGGCGTTGCAGACCCCGGGGCGAGTGTTGCGTTAAGTGCGCATAGGGCGGGCATCCGCGTTATACCGCTTGTGGGGCCGTCGTCAATATTATTGTCGGTGATGGCGAGCGGATTGAATGGTCAGAGTTTTGCCTTCAATGGCTACCTCCCCATCAAAAATCCCGAGCGTGGCAAGGCTATCAAACGGCTTGAAGATATTTCCCAAAAACTCAACCAAACGCAAATTTTCATTGAGACGCCGTACCGCAACAATAGTTTTATTGAAACCCTATGCAACACGCTGAGTGGTAATACTTTGTTGACAATAGCCTGCGACATCACCTTGCCGACGGAATACATAAAGACAATGCCCGTATCGGCGTGGAAACAGCAAAAGATGGACATCGACAAGCGTCCCGCAATATTCCTGATTTTGAAACGATAATAAAATCGCTTCGCGAGAAATTTTTCAAAATCTTTACAAATCATTCAAATACATTTTTGAACGATTTGAAAAAATTTGTTGAATTTCTGTCCGTTAGGACACACCAATACACAATATTAACCATTAAAAAAAGAATAATTATTATGGCTACAACTCATACACAATGCCTTATAATAGGCTCTGGTCCTGCAGGATACACTGCGGGGCTGTACCTTTCGAGGGCCGGAATCAAAAGCACAATCATCTCCGGCCCTCATCAAGGCGGTCAACTCACCGACACTCATGAAGTAGAAAACTATCCCGGTTTCCCCGATGCAATCGGCGGCTACGACCTTATGCAACTGATGGAACAACAAGCAGTTAAGTTTGGTACGGAACTCATTACTGACGAAATAGTTAAGGCAGATTTTTCGCAGCGTCCTTTCACGCTTACCACTGATGCGGGCGACATTTTCACAGCAGATTCTGTAATCATTGCAACGGGCGCAACTGCCAAATACACAGGTCTTCCCGCCGAACAAAAATACAGAGGTCAGGGCGTTTCGGCGTGTGCGGTGTGCGACGGATTTTTCTACCGCAAACAGGATGTAATCATCGTTGGCGGCGGCGACACGGCGGTAGGCGATGTAATTTACCTCAGCAAAATCTGCAACAAGGTGTATCTCGCAGTCCGCAAGCCGTATCTCCGCGCCTCCAAAATACTCCAAGAGCGTATGAAGGAACTGCCTAATGTTGAGGTGCTTACCGAACACGTAGTTACCGATATTTACGGCGAAAATGGTGTTGAGGGCGTAGAAGTTGTCTTCCGCCGTGGCACACCTGACGAAACCACGCGCCGCATCCCCGTAACGGGATATTTTGCCGCCGTGGGACGCAAGCCGCAGACCGACATCTTCGCCGGTCAGATTTCTATGGACGAAAACGGTTACATCTTGACCAACCAACCTTCCACCGCCACCAATATTCTCGGCGTTTTTGCCGCTGGCGACTGTGCCGACCCGGTTTATCGCCAAGCCGTAGTGGCCGCTGCAAGTGGTTGCAAATCAGCATTAGACGTAGAGAAATTTTTGAACGAAAACTAATTTTTCATTTTTTTGCGAAAAAAGTTGCTCAAAAATTTGGTCAGTTCGCAAAAGGTGTTTACCTTTGCAGCGTCATTTGAAAAGGATGACACCAATCAATCGGGGTATAGCGCAGTTGGCTAGCGTACTTGCATGGGGTGCAAGTGGTCGTGCGTTCGAGTCGCACTACTCCGACGGTTCAAGTCCAAACAGACCTCCAATTATTTGGCGGTCTGTTTTCTTAATATATACACTTGAAAACATTGTTATACAAAACAATAAACATCATTTTAGACAAATTTTCTGTAAAAAAATTTGGCGGTATCAAAAAAACTCTCTAAATTTACAGCCGTAAATGAAAGTAAACGAAATGACAGCGGTACAGTTAAATATGGACATCCAAAACAAACTTGGACTTTTTTCCGACAACATCAATGTCTTGGAAAAGATTTCTAAGTTTTTGGACTCCTTGATAGCCAAGAAGAAAGACGATTCTTTGATGACAAAGGATGAGTTTTTCGCGATGCTTGACAAATCGTCAAAGCAAGCCGAAGAAGGCAAAGTGCACCGTTGGCACAAAGGTGAATCTATCGAAGAATATGTAAAACGGATAGAAAATGGTTTATGATGTAGATTTCACCGACATTGCTAACGATGGGCTTCTGAAACTAAAAAAATCGGAGCAAACGGCGTATCAAAAGTTGCTGAGGCTTCTTGAAGAACTACGCGAGCATCCCCTTACAGGAGCGGGCAAGCCCGAACCTTTGAAGGGGGATAAGCATGGGCGATGGTCAAGGAGAATCACCGACAAACACCGATTGGTTTACGAAGTCAATGGCAAAGAAATTTTAGTGCTTGTCATTTCCGTTTACGGACATTACGATGACAAATGAATAAACATAGTTAATCTACATAATTGGCAACTGGCAGCGACGTTAATTTCTCACAAAATACAATCTCCTTTTCCGCACAGACCAACAAGACCGTCGTGGCAGTAATTGCAGAGGTGGTGCATCGGTAGCAATTTCAGAAGAATAGACAAAAGTCAAAAAAGACAAAAAAAGTGGAGACGAAAAACAATTAAGCATCTGAAATTTTCGGTATTTTTTGCATAAATTTGTACGATTTTCCGTTTTGAATAATAATGATTTATTTTTATCGAAAATGAGAGCAATCTTCTTTGTTTTTTGTTTTTTGCTGTGTTCGATTTATGGCATTGCGCAGACACCGCAGGCTATATGGACGGAGGGCAATAGGACGCTTACGTTCTATTATGGCGAGTTGTATGGCGTGGGCGAAGTGTTTAATGGTCAGAAAGTTACGCAGGTATGGAGCGGCGACCATTTTAATGAGATAGAGAGCACCACCCTCAAATACACCTACCGCCTGGTGCCGGGATGGGTGTCGGAGGAGTCGTTGTTCGACGATACCGACAACACTTTTAGATGTTCAGATTTTGCATTGCAGATAGAGTATGCCGTCATCGATCCTTCTTTCAAAAATTACAAGATGACGCGCACCCGCTATCTGTTTTGCAACTGCAAAAATATGAAGTCAATCACCGGCATCGAAAACCTGTGTACGGACGAAATTATTGACATGCGGGGAATGTTTTGCGATTGCAATTCGTTGACGAGCCTCGATGTGAGCGGCTTCAACACAAAGAAAGTCAAGGAGATGAGCGAAATGTTTTACGGCTGCGAATCGCTGACGGCTCTTGATGTAAGAGGTTTTGACACAGAGAATGTTACGGGCATGGCGTATATGTTTACTAACTGCAAGAAAATCACGGAGTTGGATGTAAGTGGATTTGACACCAAATATGTGAGGAGTATGCAGTACATGTTTTATGGCTGCGAATTGTTGACGGCTCTCGACGTGAGCAATTTTGATACACGTTATGTTTCAGACATGACCAAGATGTTCCGTGGCTGCAACTCGTTGACTGAGTTGTATATAGATAATTTTAAGGTTGACTGGCTGACAGATTGTGAGGCGATGTTTCCGGTCGATTTGCAGACCATATATTGCGGCAACAATTGGAGCAAAAACAATTACCGTTTGTCGGATGCCAAGATTTTTGAGGGCAATAGCAATTTGGTGGGTGCTGTGGCTTTCGACACTACCAAGACCACTGTCGCAATGGCAAACCCGACTTCGGGCTATTTTACCAAAGACAGGATTACAATCGAAAAAAACGCTTTTGACTACGGACTTACGTGGGCGGAGGCTGGGCTTGACCCCAAGGAAACTTGTTTTGGCAAACCGCAGACGGGCAGTTTTTCGTATTTGCTTGATGGCGAGGAGGTTGGCGACAAGGTTTCGGAACCTGGAGATTATAATCTTACCATTCGGTTCATGTCTGATGACGGCACAATCGACTATTCGCAGGATTTTGAGATTACTGTAAAAGAATATTATTACATCACCGCCGATTATGAACTTGCCTCCAAAAATTTTTGTGGCGGGGCGACGGCTGAAATCCGCTTATCAAACATCCACAACGTAATGCCCGACAAGTATTCGATTTCATTTTCAGCCGCCGGATTCAAGGCGGAGGAAGACGCGGTTTTTGACGGCGAAACTATTGTTTTTGCCATTCCAACCTCAATTCCTTCGGGCAATTATAAGGCAAATTTTAGGCTTCGTCATCCCAAGGCGGAGAGCGAAGTGATGGAAGTTTCTTTTTTTGTTGGGTCATTCGCACTAAAAACCAAGTGGGATGACGTGGTTTATCTTCCTAATCCCGACAACAAATTTGTGAAATACCAATGGTACAGGGACGACGAGGAAATCCATGGCGCAACCAAACAGTTTTATAATGAATTGGGCGGATTGAATGGCGTTTATTATGCTGTGGCTCAGGACGCAGACGGCAACGAAATCCAGACTTGTCCGTTGTCAAAAGTGAAACAAAAAGACCTTTCCTCTCCGCACGTCAATGTCTATCCCAATCCTGCCGAGCCGGGTGAACAAATTACTTTGCAACTCGAAAACATGGACATTTCGCAGGGTGTGGCATTGTTGGTTTTTACATCGTCAGGCTCTTTTGTTAAACGTATTGACAATGCGCAACTCACTAATTATCTTACACTTCCAAAGGGCGGATATGTCGGCTATGCGGTTTACGGGGGCAATAAAATTGCATTTAAAATATTGGTGGAACAATGAAAAAACTTCTATATATGATAATGTGTTTGGTGCCGGGCATTTGCCTCGCTCAAAACGACTTTTGGCACTTGGACATTGGCGGCGGCATCAATAGTATGAAATACGAAACCGACTCTTGTGGCAGTGTAAAACCCGGAGTTGGAATCACTGTGCGCGGCGGTTACAGGCATTTTTTTGATAGTTTTTTGGGCGTGGGCATCAACGTGGTTTTCAAGACTTGCGCCACCAATTGTACGCTCTCTTTTACGGAAACTATTGACGATGCCATAGATAGCGAGGGCGAACAATATGAGCATCAGGTTCGTTATAAGTCGTTGAAGGAGAAACAGATACAATATAATATTTCGTTGCCCGTGGGTGCGTATTTCCGCCACGGCGTTGCCAAAAATCTCGAATTGAATGTTGGCGCGGGAGTTTGGGTGCAGACCACCGTTGCCAACAATTACAAAATAGCCGCCGGTAGGGTAGAGACCATTGGGTATTACGCCGAAGACAATGTTACCTTCGACGAGATGCCCCAGCACGATTTTTATGACGTCAACGATTTTAGCGGCAACTACAAATATAAACCGTCAGTAGGTGCATACGGCGAGGTTGGCGTAGAGCGCGGGATTAGAGATAATCTTTCGTTAACTGTAGGATTGTATGGTAGTTATGGCATCTCAAACTGTATGGACGACCACTCCGGGCAGGTCTATGATTACAAGTCTATGCAATATGTTGGTGTGTTAAATTCGGAAATTGTCAAACACAAAATACAGATGGCCTTCGGCATTTTGGTAGGTCTGCGGTATGGTCGTTCGGGCAAAGGTAGTGGCGGCGGCGGACGTTCCATCTGTCCGGCGTATGGCAATTAGATGGGATCGTCTGCAAAAATATTTTTTGTTTACTTAATATTTTGTTTTATATTTGCGAGAAATAAATTAACGCTAAAATCTATGAACAAGAAACTCGACGAACAGCAGGAATTTGCCAACGACTTGATAGACTTTGTTTCGTACAGTCCGAGTACGTTTCACGTTGTAAGAAACATCAAGGCGGCACTCTTGCGCAAGGGATTCAAGGAACTGCCGCTCACCGAGGCATGGCAGATAGAGAAGGAGGGCAAATACTTTGTCGCTCAGAACGATACGACGCTCGCAGCGTTTATCGTTGGCATGGGACAGCCCGAAAAAGACGGCTTCCGCATCATTGCGGCGCACACCGATTCGCCCGCCATCAAGATAAAGCCGTCGCCGGAAATCGTAGTTAATAATTCGTACATAAAACTTAACACCGAAGTTTATGGCGGCGCGATACTCAACACATGGTTCGACCGTCCGCTGAGCATTGCGGGGCGCGTGGTCTTGAAGTCAAAAACGCCCTTCAAACCCGAAACCCGCCAACTCATCATCAAGCGTCCGTTGCTGCAAATCCCCAACCTCGCCATCCACTTCAACCGCAAGGTAAACGACGGTGTGCCAATCAATCCGCAGAAAGAACTCACGCCGCTCCTGGCTTGCATCAAGTCGCCGCTCGAAAACCAAAACTACCTTGTGGAAATCATCGCCCGCGAACTCAACGTGTCGCCCGGCGCAATCCTCGACTTCGACCTCTCGCTCTACGACACCGAAAAAGGTTGTCTGATAGGTGCTAACAACGAGTTCATATCGTGCGCCCGCCTCGACAACCTCGCCATGATTCACGCCGGCATGGAAGGACTTTTTACAAGCCCCAACATCAACGCAACGCAGATGATGGTATGTTTTGACAACGAGGAAGTTGGCAGCCGCACACGTCAGGGAGCCGCCTCTCCGTTCCTGAAAAACGTCCTGGAACGCATTATATATAAGTTGAACGGCGACAAGGAGGAGTACATGAGGGCTGTATATAACTCCTTCATGATTTCAGCCGACCCCGCGCACGGCCTGCATCCAAACTATTCCGAGATGAGTTGCCCCACCAACCATCCCATCATCAACAAAGGCCCCGTAATCAAGTACAACGCCGACCAAAAATACTGCACCGACGCGGAGAGCGCGGCAATTTTTGCGCAGTTGGCGGAGATTGCCGGGTCGCCAGTGCAGCGTTTTACTAATAGGAGCGACCTTGCGGGCGGCTCTACGCTTGGCAGCATCTCCACCTCGCAGACCGATTTCAAATGTGTTGACGTGGGTACGCCAATCCTCGCAATGCACTCTATTAGAGAACTTTGCGGCGTATATGACCACTTCAACATCAAGAACATATTCAAGACGTTCTACACGATTTGAAAAAAAAATTGAAAAAAAATTTGCGTATAATCAAAATTTGCGCTAAATTGCGCTGATTAAAACATACCAAAAACTTTTATTATGGAAATCAAAAACAACAGGCTCGTCGGTGGCAGTGGCGACAAGGTGAACGCCTTTGTGGAGGCGCACGCTTACGACAAGAAAAAAGTCATCACTCCCGACGCCATCATAATACACTACACCGCCGGAGCAAGCGGTGCGGCTACGGTCAATCTGTTTAAGGCTTCGTCAGCCACCACCTCGGCACATTTTGTGGTGAGCGAGGACGGTTCGATAACCCAGATGGTGGACCTCAACCGCAGGGCGTACCATGCTGGCACGTCGAGTTATGGCGGAAGGTCGGGCTACAACAGCCTTTCCATCGGCATCGAGATCAGCAACCCCGGTTATCTCCAGAAAATAGACGGACAGTATTACACGTGGTGGGAGGCGAAGAAGGACAAGAAGACCCCCACGCCCCTCAACATGGTCTATACCGGCAAGCACCGCAACGCCGTTACCACCATGACGTATTGGTACAAATATACCGACGAGCAGATTGCGGCGGTCAAGGCACTCTGCAAGGCAATTTGCAAGGCATACAATATCATCGAAATCCTTGGACACGAGGAGATTGCCCCCGGACGCAAGTGCGACCCAGGTCCGGCGTTCCCGCTTGACGCACTGAGGGACGAGATTTTTGCCAAAAATTCCACAATCAGCATCAGCGACATGTTTGCGAATGCCGTAAGCAAGTCGGCTGCATCGTCGCTCGTGGTTGGCAAGGCTAAGGTAAAACTCAATTTCCGTCAGCAGCCCGCCACCACCGCGCCCCTCAAATCGAGTCCGATGCCGGCGGGTACGTACGTCTACATCATTGGTGAAGACTCCACCAAAGAATGGTACAACATCCTGCACGAAATCACTGGCTGGATTGACAAGGAGTTTATCGAGCAAGACAACACCGACAGCGAGTACGACGGCGAACTCAAAACCAATACCGCCATGCTTTACAGCGACTGCAAAAAATCGCGCCGTCTTGTAAGCGACCTCAAATCCGGCACCAAGTTCAACATCATCGAGCAGCAGGAAAACATGTTCCGCATCAAGGCTGTTGTAGAAGGTTGGGCTTGCGCCAAGTACATCACCAAAGAAGCCTAATTAGTTGGAGTGCAGGCGGCTCGCCTGCCAAACATTAATAGACCTTAGACGGCTCGTCTGCAAAACACCAAACGAGCCGTCTGTTTTTTATAACAATCAAAAAATAACAAAAAAACATGAAACTAAAATCCTTTCTTGCGGTCTTGACTGCCGTTGTAATGTTGTTGCCGTCGTGCAACGATTCTTCCTCAAAGAGGATGTCGAAGAACCTTATATTTGTGTGGATTGGGGTTCTATTGTACTGAAAATTTTCGTTGTGGATTACAATTGGAGAACCAATTACGTGGCAAACAATTACAACGACATTGTTCACACCATCACGCTCACCTACAATGGCAAGAACTATTCTGTGAAAGACATTTTGAATGTGGATTCTACATTTTCTTACGATGGATTTGGTGTCGATAGTACCGCCACAGAACAGCCGTTTTTCTATTTCGGCGAATTGGATGGCTACCGTGATTATGACGACGATTTTGTAATCCACTTTGCTGACGGCACGTGTGATAGTATCCATTTCAAGCGAGTTCATACGAGTAGGCTTGAGGTTGATGACAAGTGGACGCTCAATGGCGAGGAATACGGCGAGCCGGTATTCTATTTGTGCCGCACCTGTCAGAATGGCGAATTGGTAAGATAAAAATCTGTTGTCAACATATTTCATCATTTATGGAAGAAGAAATTACTTCGTCCATCACCACGTCATGCTCCTCGCATGGTATTTCGTCAAGATATTGGAACGGGAAACACACGCCTATTTTATGCGCCTGTGTCAGCCGTGGCAACAAGCGATCGTAAAACCCCTTGCCGCGACCGAGACGGTGTCCCGCCTTGTCGAAAGCCATGCCTGGCACGATGGCAACTTCCACTTGGTCGTAATCTAAAAATACTTCCCCCCTCGGCTCCAAAATTCCAAAAGCACCGCGCTCCAAGGTGTCCACACCTTTATATATATGCAATTCCAAATCGTCTCCCACGACCTTGGGCAATAGGACGGTTTTGCCGTTTCCGTACGCATCATTAATAATTGGCGAAACATCCGCCTCGTCTGTCAACGGACTATATAATAATAAGGTGTGCGCCGATTGATATATCGGCATATTCAAAATCTTGTTGCATAAATTTTTGGAAAACGCTGCAAGTTGCGTCGATGAATGTTGGCGTTTGGCGGCGCGGATTTGGGCGCGGAGGATTTGTTTTGTCATGTTGATGTTTGGGTTTCAAATATTTTTCCACAAATCTACAATTATTTTCTCGAAATCCCAAAAAAAATTATTATATTTGCCGCATTGTAAAAATAATACCAAAGCAAAATGTTTGAAAGTTTATCCGAAAAACTTGAACAGTCGTTCAAGATGATAAAAGGCGAGGGCAAACTCACCGAAATCAACGTCGTGGAGGCGTTGAAAGAGGTTCGCAGGGCTTTGCTCGACGCCGACGTCAACTATAATATAGTAAAGGAGTTCACCAACAAGGTCAAGGAAAAGGCTCTCGGTACGCAGGTGCAGGGCGAGTTGAAGCCCAACCAACTGATGATTAAACTCGTTCACGACGAGTTGATTACCCTTATGGGCACCACGGAAACCGAGGTCAACCTCAAAGCAAACCCCGCGATAATCCTCATCGCAGGTCTTCAAGGTTCGGGTAAGACCACGTTCTCCGGCAAGTTTGCCAATTTCATCAAGAAAACCAAGGGCAAAAAGCCGTTGCTTGTGGCTGGCGACGTTTACCGTCCGGCGGCTATCGAACAGTTGAAGGTGCTTGCAGAGCAAATCCAAGTGCCGGTTTATACCGAGGACGGCAACAAGAACCCTGTTAAAATCGCCAAGGCAGCCATCGAGCAAGCCAAGAAAAACGGCAACGATGTTGTAATCATCGATACCGCCGGTCGTCTTGCCGTTGACGAGGAGATGATGAACGAAATCTCCAACATCAAGAAGGAGACCAACCCCACCGAAATCCTTTTCGTGGTTGACTCCATGACTGGTCAGGACGCTGTAAACACCGCCAAGGCATTCAACGAAAGGCTCAATTTTGACGGCGTTGTACTCACCAAACTCGACGGTGATACACGTGGTGGTGCGGCGTTAAGTATCAGATACACAGTTGACAAGCCTATCAAGTTTGTGTCAACGGGCGAGAAAATTGACGCGCTCGACATCTTCTACCCCTCCCGTATGGCAGACCGTATCCTCGGCATGGGCGACATCGTGTCTCTCGCCGAAAAACTCCAACAGCAATACGACGAGGAGGAGGCCAAGAAGTTGCAGAAGAAGATTTTGAAGGATCAATTCAACTTCAACGACTTCCTTGCGCAGATTCAGCAAATCAAGAAGATGGGCAACTTGAAGGATCTCGCGTCGATGATTCCGGGCGTTGGCAAGGCTATCAAAAACCTCGACATTTCCGACGACGCATTCAAGGAGATTGAGGCGATTATCATGTCGATGACTCCCGATGAGCGTGAAAATCCGCAGATTATTAATGGCAGCCGTCGTCGCCGCATTGCGGAAGGCTCTGGCTCCAACGTTGCCATCGTTAATAGGTTGCTCAAACAATTTGAGGAAACCCGCAAACTGATGAAGATGATGTCTGGCGGCGGTGCTCGTCGCATTGCCGGATTGATGTCTAAGATGAAAAGATAAAAGAAAATGGAACTGATTGACGGAAAGAAAACTTCCACGGAGATTAAACAGGAGATTGCCGAGGAGGTCAAAAAGATAATCGCCAACGGCGGACGCGCCCCGCACCTTGCTGCCGTGCTTGTAGGACACGACGGCGGCAGCGAAACTTACGTGGCGCACAAAATTAAATCCTGCGAGGAGGTCGGCTTCAAGTCGTCTTTGATACGTTTTGAGGACGACATCACCGAGGACGAACTCTTGAAAACCGTTGCAAAACTCAACGACGACAGCGATGTGGACGGCTTTATCGTGCAGTTGCCGCTGCCCAAACACATTGACGAACAGAAAGTTATCGAGGCTATCGACCCGAAAAAGGATGTTGACGGTTTCCATCCCGTCAATCTGGGAAGGTTGGTGGCTGGACTCGACACTTTTGTATCGGCAACGCCGTCGGGCATTGTGGATTTGCTGAAACGTTACAATATCCCCACCGCTGGCAAACATTGCGTAATCATCGGTCGCAGCAACATTGTTGGCCGTCCGCTGAGCATCCTGATGAGTCAGAAGGGCGTTGACGCAACAGTTACTGTATGCCATTCGCGCACCGAAAACCTCAAAGAAATCACCAAAACAGCCGACATTTTGGTTGCTGCCATTGGCAAGCCTGGTTTCGTTACTGCTGACATGGTGAAGCCCGGCTGCGCAATCATCGACGTTGGCACCACCCGCGTCAAGAGCGACAAGACCAAATCTGGCTGGAAACTCTGCGGCGACGTTGATTTTGAGAATGTTGCGCCGCTCTGTTCCTACATCACCCCCGTCCCCGGCGGCGTAGGCCCCATGACAATCTGTTCGCTCCTCAAAAACACTTTGAAGGCGGGCAAGCAACGTTAATCTCGCCGCCTACGGCGACGATTTTTGAACGTGAATTATCGTCAATTAACAAAAAATTACCGTCAATTTTTATGTCTTAGTTATCGAAGAAAGAAAAATTTTCGATAATTGATTAAAAATTGACGGTAATTTTTGTTTATAAAAAAACGCTGTCGCCGTAGGCGATGGCGTTTGAGTTTTTCGTTAATATTTTCCGTGGGTGTTGGATTTTTCGTGGATGATTTGCTGTTCGGTGTAGATGAGCGTTTTTTCGCGTTGGTTAATCAACGAATTTACAGAGCCTTGCATATTGTCTAACTGTGTTTTGGTGCGGCGGAGACCTGTTTCCAAAGCCCGGCGGATTTCTTCAAGGCTCACGTTTTCGGCGTCCAACTCGTTGAGCATTCGTTCAAGTTCCACGGTGTTGTTGATGGTTTCGGCAAGGCGGAGGCTCATCTCCTGCAACTTCTTTTCCAAATTGCTGTTGGCGATGGTTTGCAGATAATAGTTTTGCTTAGACTCCTCCAACTCCTTGATATATCGCTCTACCTCAGCGTATTGGCGGTGTTTGCTGTATATCACCCATCCGATTATCGAAAGCAACAGCAAAAACAATACGATGACCCCGATAAAAATGCTCGCTTTTTGGTTGGGCGTCATTTCGTTGTAATGCTTGTCGATGCGTTTAGACAATTGATAAAGGCTCATGTGCTTTTAATGAATAGATGAATTATTTAAAATAAAGCAAGCCCACAATTTTTAGATTGTAAGGCTTGCTGTATTTTTTGATATGTGTTTTTGTTAAAAAGTCTCTTATTCCATAGGCGACTGGTCTGCCTGTTGCATCGGGCGGTCGGCGGATGCGGTGGCAGCCTGCGGTTGGGCGGCCTGTTGCTTGAGCATGTCGAGTTCCGAAACTGTGCCGTTGCCGATTGCCTTGGCGTCGTCCACCTTGGCTTCGATGGCCTTTGCGCCTTGCATCTGGGCTTTGAGGGCTTGGAGTTCGTTCTGAGCCTCCATGCCGCCGCCGAGTTGTGCTATTGCGCTGTCGATGTCGGCTTCGCCGGAGTCGGCGGCGATTTCGAGGTAAGAGTCGGCGAGGGCTTCTTGCTCGGTTACCTTCTCCTTCATCTTTTCGAGCATCGAGATGGTGTCGGTGGAGTCGATGCCGGCGAGTTGCTTGTTGACGTTGGCGGTTGCTTCGCTCACCTTGGCGCGAGCCTTGAGCATCTTCGCTTCGTTTTTCCACTTGTCGATTTGGCTTTTGAGGTTTTTGATGGTGTCCTCAAATTTGGTTACTTGGGTTTGGAGCCTGTTGTAGTTGCTCTCCAGCTGCGGGAGGTCCCTACTTCTTTGACTCTTTTTTTCAAGACATTGAGTAGCCAATTTGTCTGCCTCTTCTTGCGACATCTTGCCAGCGTTGGCGGCGTTGATGAAGGTCATCGCCTTGTTTTGGTAGTCGGTGATGTCCTGTTTTGCCTTTTCGAGGTCGTTCTTGGCTGTGATGCAACTTGCCTTGACTGTTGCAAGAGCCTTGATGCTCTTTTCGAGGTCTTCTTCGAGGTCTTTGATGCCCTGATCAGTCATCTTGATAGGGTCTTCGAGGGAGTCCATTGCACTGTTGACTTCGGACTTGCCCCATCTGAATAATCTTTGAAAAAATCCCATAGTATTTGTATTTTATTTTTATTAATTTTGTCAGGTCAAATGTAGAGCATTTTTTTTATTAATCAAAATTTTTTTATGTCTTTTTTTGGTCAAAATTTAAGATTTTTGCGTAACAGCCGTCAAATGAGCCAATCAGCGTTTGCAGAGGCGTTTGGAATCACGCGCACGGCGGTGGGCGCATACGAGGAGGGACGCGCCGAACCCAAGTTGGATGTGGTGGTCAGGATTGCCAATTTGTTGGGTGTTTCGCTCGACGACCTTCTCTGCCGCGACATTCAAGGTAATGGCGTTGGTGCTGCACAAAAGGCTGTCAATCAAGGTGTTCCGTTTGTAAAGACGGATGAGATTTCGGCTTTTGTGGCGTCGGTGGCAGATGGCGCGGCATACAGTTACCGCCAATATATCCAACTGCCGGGCGTAGCCGAGGGCATGATTGCCATTGAGTTTGGGCGGAGCATTTTGATTGTGGACGCGCTGAGGGGCGGCAATTTTTTGGGGGTGGACAACGGTTGTCATCACCTTCTCCTGCGTCGCTCCGGCATCGCTCTTGCCACCGGCAGGGTGGGGGACGCGGATGCCGTGAGATGTTATCGAATACACTATATTATAAAGTGTTACGATGCCGACGACCACACCGCCCTGATGCTCGAAGACATCGCGGCGCGGCTTTCGCGCATGGAAGAGCGTATGGGGTAGGGCAGGGGGCTAACAGTCCTCAGCCGCTAACCCGCGTACAGGAGGTTGCAGCCACGACGGTCGGCATCGTCAAAACGTCCCAAAACCTTAAAACTTCCGTCTGCGTATTTGATGCCTAAGTCGCTCGTTTCCAAGAAACTGCACGAATATATGTTGGCGAGGTCTATTACGTTGATGCCGCCGCTGATGCCGTTGCCGACGTATTGCAGAGGATCGTTGTGTTCGCGGATGAGGATGCGCATCGTGGAGGTTTCGCGGTAGATGCCGTTGCCATCAGAATATGCCTGCGACAACAATTCCGTCATGCCATACTCCGAATGTATCGCGCTGATACCGAGATGGTTGCAAAGTATTTCGTGTACTTCTTCGCGCACCATTTCTTTGCGCCGACCCTTCATGCCGCCGGTTTCCATCACTATAACGCGGTCGCCGTAATGCTTGTGGAGTTTTTCGGCGTAGTCTAATAGCGCAAAGGTAACTCCTACGAGCAACACCTTGTTGTTGTTGGCTATTAGATGGTCGATGCGGCGTTCCAATGCGTCGAAATCGTAGAGGAAAAAGCCGTCCGTGCCGTTACCGGATGCCTCCATCAATTGCTCCACCATTGTAACGAGCGACGAGCCTGTCCGCTCCAAATACGCCGGCAGCAATGCCAAAACCGTGTATTGCCTGATGTCGCCGTAAAACTCCTCGAATCCCCGCAAGAGACACTTATAATATATGCGTGGATTTTTTACGAAGTGTCGGCTCGTCTGTCTGCCAGTTGTGCCGCTACTTGTAAATATCAGTTGCTCAGCAAATTGGGTGGTCTTTACCTCAAAATCTTTAAAAAAACTTACGGGCATACATGGTATTTGGCACAGCGAATCCGCCCTGCCGTCCCTGCCCAAATATTGCAGGTAGCGGCGGTATGTTGGATTGTTAATGCTCTGAAAATCATATATTTGCAACGCCAATTTCTCAAAATCAGCGTCGTTTTTCACTTCAAAAATTCTTTTTTCAAATAATCTTGCGTCCATCTGTGCCAAATTGTTAACTCCGCAAAGGTAAACAAAATCCCGCAAATAATGTCAAAAACCGTCATTTTGTCAGCGAATTATGACTAAAATTCACCGTAAACTGTCAGATTGTCATTAAAAATCCTCAAAAATGCGCAAAATCGGCTTTGGCATTAAGATTGAAAATAGGGTATGTGAACGGCGGTTGATAAGGCGGCCGGTCAAAGACAATTAACAAGATTACGAACCATAAAAACGACAAATAAAATGAGACATCATAACTTTTATAACAAGGAGGCTAAAATGTTACAGAGATTCTTCAACAACGACGACATCGATTGGTTTGGCAACAACATGTTTCACGCCGACCGCAACAGAATGTATGGCGTACCGCCGGTAAACATCTCCGAATCCGACAAGGAGTTTGCTATCGAGATGGCTGCGCCGGGCTATGACAAGAAGGATTTCAATGTGAGCGTTGACAAAAACTTGCTCACAATCTCCGTCGATTTGGAGCATGGCGACAATGCCAACACAGAGAACACCGAGGGCAAGGCAAACGCTGAGGACACTGAGAATCCCGACAACAAACAGATTTACCGTCAGGAGTTTTGTTTCAGTAGTTTCTCGAGGTCGTTCACTCTGCCCGAAGGCGTTGACGCTCAGAAGATTGGCGGCAAGTACGAGAACGGCATCCTGACGCTCTCCATCCCCAAGGCGGCTGTTGTAAACACCAAGAAATCGGTGGAGATCAAATAGCAAATTGATACAGCGATTTTCTATCTTAATTCATAATTCACAATTCAAAAAATTCATAGTTATGCGTCCGTAGGACAGCGATTATGAATAGAGAATTGTGAATTATGAATTTTTTTTGTCTATAAAATTTTTTCGTAAAAAAATAAAGTTTTATATTTGTAAACTGATAAAAAACGCTGATTATGAAACTAAGAATACTCATTATAATAGTGTTGCTCCTGACGGGCATCACCACACAGGCGCAGGATTCACTTGTGCTGAGGAGCGGCGAAGAGGCCATACAGGCGTTGCTCGACAAGTGTTTTGCCTCCGAGGACGACGCCGAGCGCAGGGATTTGTCGGGCAAGGCCGTGGAACAGTTGCACCAGTTGCTGCAATTTGACGCCGCGTTCAATTACAAGTTTGAACTCTTGAAAAACGTGTCGTCGGTGTATTCTGACGACAATGCGGTGCGTCTCCTGACCTTTGCCGTGCCATTGAACAAAGGCAAAAAATACCTGTACCACGGTTTTGTGATGCACTTCGACGAGGAGGACGGCATCAAGGTAACGCGGCTCGTGGACGACGAAAAAAAGACCCGCAACCCGCAATTCGTGGATATGCAGCCCGCCAATTGGTACGGCGCGGTGTATTATCAGGTGCAGCAAATGGGCAGCCGTCGGCAGCCGGTGTACGCCGTTTGCGGGTGGGACGGCGCAGACTTGTTCACAAACCGCAAAGTGTTGGAACAGTTGACCTTCGACGACGATTACAACGCCAAGTTCGGCGGCTCGTTTGAGACGGAACATTCGGACGGGCTGCACCGCATCGTGTTTGAGTTCACGGAAAAAGCCGTTATGAGCCTTCAATACGACCCACGGCTCAAGATGGTGGTGGGCGACCACCTATCGGCGCCGGCGCAGTATGTACACAATCCAAGGTACTACGGGCCTGATATGTCTTTTGACGGATATTATTATGACAAAGGCAAGTGGCACTACGAACCCGACATCGACGTGAAGTTGTGGTAAAAAAATACTTGAAAAAAATTGGCGGAGTGAGCGAAATTTGTTGTATCTTCGCATCATAATACAAACACATCACCAAACTACAAACGCGATGACTATTTATAAAAAAATATGGCGGTTTGCGGTATGCGCATTGATAGTAGCGATAGCGGCGTGCGGAGCATTCAAGCAATGCGACGAGGTGGGGGTTGGTTTTTACAACTGTCTCAAAAACAGAACCTTCGACCTCGCCCTCCAATATCTGGACGAAGAGGCTATCATTGCTACGCCGAAGGACATTTGGCTCAACGGACTCCAAGAAAAGGACAGGCAACTCGGCTTCTTGCTCAGTGTCCAGCGGCAGGATTTTGAGTCGTACACTGTGGACAACGTAACGCGCCTTGCCATCAAGTACAAGACGTTTTACTCGCATGGAACAATCTTTGAACGGCTCGAGTTTATCGAACGTGAGGGCGACTTCAAGATAACGTTCTATCAATACAACGAGGATTCAACGATGGTGCAATGACGGAAGAATATGCAATAATATTAAGGCGTTTGATGGCATTGTGTTCCCGCAGCGAGAAGAGCGAATACGACGCACGGGAGTACATGCTGAGGCATGGCGCGAGCGAGGAGGAAGCCGCCCGTGCCGTGGAGTATTTGGTGGAAAACAAGTTTGTGGACAACGAAAGGTTTGCCGACTCCTTTGCCGCCGACAAGTTCCGTTTTGCCAAATGGGGTGCGTACAAGATAGCCGCCGCATTGAAACAGAAGCAAATCCCCGGCGACCTGATAGCCGCCGCGCTCGACAAGGCGATAGACACGGAGCGCGAAAAAAAGACCGTCGCCAACGAAATGGCAAAAAAATTGCGGGGGATTGATAATACCGAATCCAAGCCGCAGGTATGGCAGAAACTTTTGCGTTTTGGCGCGGCGAGGGGATACCGGGCAGACATTTGCAACGACATTATTGGCCAGATGCTCGCTGACTATCAGGAGCGCGGCTAAAAATATTACTACGCTGATATGGATACGAAGGACAAAATACTTGCCATAGACGACAACGACGTCAACCTCGTGATGCTCAAAGCGATGCTGAGCGCGGAGTACGACGTTGTGACGCTCTCCGACGGCTCCGACGCGGAAAATCAGGCGGCTGCCATCAAGCCCGACCTGATTCTCCTCGACATCCTCATGCCCGGCAAGGATGGTCTTTCTCTGTGCAGCGATTTAAAGAAAAACCCTGACACTCAGGATATTCCAGTTATCATTGTATCGGCGCGAAACAATACTGCCGATATTGCCACAGGGCTTAGGGCGGGCGCGGACGATTATCTGTGCAAGCCTTACAGCACCGACGAACTCAGGCTCCGCATCCGCCGCCGGATAGACGCATCGCGCCCATCCGACAAAATCTTGGAGACCATCCGTCGGCTCACCGCCGAGCGCGATGAGGCTTTGGGCAAAGTGGCTGCATTGCAGACCATTAGCGACAGTGTGAGGGATTCTATCATACTCTGTCGTCCCGACGGTTCGATAGAGGCCGCCACCCGTTCCACTGGCGCGATACTCGGTCTGCCGTCGGGTACGGAAATCATTGGCAGGGACATCGCCGAAATACCGCTCTCCGACCAAGAGCGCGAGAGTATTCTGCAACTTGTGTCTGCGCCAAACGGTGCGCCGCTGAGGTACATATCGCAGCGCAAACGCGACACAGACCCCGCCATACTCGAGACCACCGCCACGCAGACGGGCGACCTTGGCAACGGATATATCGCCATCAGCACACGCACCGTGGAGCCTGGCGGCAGCGAGGACGCTACTACGTGCAAGGAGTTGGAACTCAAACTATTAAAACTTGAAAAAGAGATTGCTGGCATCTTCAAGTATAGCGCGAAAGGCATATTGACCACGAGCCTCGACCTGGAAATTCACAGGTACAACAGGCGTTTTCTCGAACTTTTTGGCATCCGCCGCAACATCAACTGTACTGGCGTGTCGCTCGAAAAAATACTGTCGCCAAAACAGGTGGAGGTCATCAAGGATCTTGTTTCCAAAGTGGACAAGCCGCCTATTTTCGAGACCACGCAGATAACGCTCCAAAATGCCGACGGCACAAAGACTTACATCGAGATTACCGCCTCGATGCTCAAAACCTTTGGCGACGCGAGCCTGATGCTGATTTTTAGCGACGTTACCCAGTTTCGCAACATGGACAACGAGATTATGAACGCGGCTCAGGCGGCGGAGGAGCGCGAGAGGACGTTGCTTGCCCAGGAGTTGCACGACGGATTGGGCGCGGTGCTGTCGAGCATCAATATCTATATAAACCTGATATTGTCTGGCGGCGCGGAGATAGACGAAATTTTTAAGACGCTGAGGCTCACCAAAGAACTTGTGGGTCAGGCGATTGAAACCGTCAAAGACATCGCCAACAACCTGCATCCCGTCATCCTGACGCGCTTTGGGCTTGTGGCGACGGTGAGCAACATAATAGAAGTGCATCAAAGTTCGCATCTGATAAAGTTTCATTTTGAACATTCGACCTTCGAGGAGTTGAAGGACAAAGACCGCGAACTTTCCATATACCGTATTATCAACGAGTTGATAAACAACACGATGAAATACGCGGAGGCGCGTAATGTGGAGTTGACGCTCTCTACCACGAGACCAACGCTGCATATACATTACGCCGACGATGGAAAGGGTTTTGACCTCGACAAATATCTTGCCTCGCCAGATAGTCTCACGATGGGCATATCAAACATCATGGGACGCGCCAAGGCTCTCGACGGCACGTGCGAATATAAGACCGCGCCCGGCGAAGGCGTGCAGGTGGACATCGAACTGCCCATCGAAGCGCGCAACAGTTAAGTAAATAAATATTGTTAACAATAATAAAATACTGAAAAAAGAACATGAAAATTATATTAGTGGACGACAAACTCGTTTACAGGAACGCAATTAAGACCCTTCTGCAAAAACTCGGCGACGTCGAGATTATTGCCGAAGCGTCAAACGGTGTGGAGTTTTTGAAACTCTTGGACGACTGCGACCCTGACCTCGTGTTCATCGACATCGAGATGCCCGAGATGAATGGTATCGAAGCCACCAAGGAGGCTCTCAAAAAGAACCCCTCACTCGTAATCATCGGCCTCTCGATGTACGACAACAAGAAGTACGTCAACGACCTCATCGAGGCTGGTGCGCGTGGCTATTTGCTCAAACTGAGCGACAACTCGCAGATTTTCCGTCAGATCTTGCAGAATCCGAGGGCGGAGGTTTTCTTCAGCAAGGAGATTTCGCCGGAGAAGAACGTGGGCGAAAATTCCAAGAAGACCATCCTCATCGCCGACGACTTTGAGAACACGAGGTTTGTCATCGAATTTACGCTCAAACAGGCTGGCTACGAGGTTTTGAAGGCCACCGACGGACAAGACGCCCTCAAATACTTCGACGGCAGGAAGATAGACCTCCTTGTTACCGATCTCAACATGCCGCGCAAAAACGGACTCGAACTCGCCGAGACCGTCAAGGGCATCCCGGCTTACAGAAGCATCCCTATCCTGTTGCTCACCACGGAAATCAACGAGGAAAAGCGTCAGAAATCCAAACAGATAGGCATCACAGGATGGATTCAGAAGCCATTCGTAATCGACAAGTTCCTCTCGTTTATCAAGAGGGCTTTACAATAATTTTCCATCAACCCCCAACAGCCGTCCGCCAATGCAACAGCCGTCTTTACAACAGTTTAAACAGAAGTACGTCGAGGAGGTAATCGACATGCTCAACGACATGGAAGGCGCAATCCTCACCTTGGAACAGAATCCGTCGAGCCTCGACGAAATCAACCAGGTGTTTCGCGTGATGCACACCATCAAGGGTACGAGCGCGATGTACGACTTCAAGACCGTGGAGAAGATTACTCACGACGTAGAAGGCATTTACAGCAAGATACGTGATGCCCAAGGCTCTGTGAGCAAGGAGGTCAGCACGTTGACGCTCGAATGTGTGGATCTCTTGCGCCATCTCCTCAACCAACCTTCGGCTGGCGACGACGCGCTTGTGGACGAGTTTCTTGCGCGGGTGGCGGCCATCAACGGCGGCGGCAACCCTCCGGCGCAACAACAGTCAGCCCCAGCGGACGACGACAGCGGCGGAATGTTTCTTCTCAACGACCCGCCGCAACAGAATTTTGCCACTTATTATGTATTGTTTGCGCCAGAAGCCGACATCGCAAACCGTGGCGTCAACATCAAGGGCATCCTCGACGGCATCAAGGAACTCGGCGAAAACACGGTTTTTGAACGCTCGTGGCCAGACGACAAGGCAGACAACGGCAAATTTTATATGTATTGGGAGGCTATTTTTGCCACCGACAAGCCTTTTGACGAAATCAACGAGATTTTCCTCTTTGTGAGCGACGAGGTGAAGATAGACAAGATTGCCGACGCTAATCTTTTTGCCAACGACGATTTTAAGGAACAACTTGCTGCGTACCAACTTTCTGACACTCAGATAGATACCGACGAATTGAAGGCGGTTGCAATGCTTTTATTCAAACCGTCGGAACCGCAAAACACTGCGCCTGTTGCATCGTCGCAACAGCCAAAGACAGAACCGGCTACACCGCCCAAAGTGGAGCCAAATTCGGAGGCGGAGCAAAAAATCATCGCCAAGCACATCGAGGCGTCCGACACCAAAAATTCGGGTATCAAGGTTGACTCCGAAAAGTTGGACGAACTGATGAACCTCGTTTCGGAGTTTGTGAACACCAAGGCGGAGATGCTCCTGATAGCCGAAAAATACGACATTCCTGAGTTGCACGACATTTACGAGAAAGTTGACAAACTGTCTAACAAACTTAAAGACAATGCGTTGTCCATACGTCTTGTGCCGATAGAGAGTTTGATGCTGAGATTCCAACGCCTTGTGCGCGACCTCTCCCGCGAACTTGGCAAACAGGTGGATTTTGTAACCGAAGGCACCGACACCGAACTCGACAAGACCATCATCGACAACCTCGCCGTGCCGCTCATGCACATTATCCGCAACAGCATAGACCACGGCATCGAATCCGTGGAGCGTCGCCGCGAACTCAAAAAGCCCGACCACGGCATCATCAAGTTTACGGCTTTCTATTCGGGCAACAACGTCTTTATCCAAGTGCAGGACGACGGCGCGGGCATGAATCCCGAATACCTCCGCGAGAAGGCCATCGAAAAAGGCTTCATCAAGGCCACCGACCATTTGACCAACCGACAGTTGTACGATTTGGTATTTTTGCCGGGATTTTCCACGGCGCAAAAGATTACCGGAATTTCCGGGCGCGGCGTGGGCATGGACGCTGTACGTCAGCACATTATGAAACTTCGCGGCGAGATAGAGATGGATAGCGAGGTGGATCTTGGCACTATTACTACAATCAAACTGCCGCTTACCCTCAGCATTGTGGATGCTTTGCTGGTGTCGGTGGCTGATACACAGTTGCTTATACCTGTGTATATCATAGATAGTTGCATCAACATACGCCGCGACGTGGTGGACCAATCGCATGGACGCATTATCCACGAGGGCGAGCCAACTCCCATACTCGACCTCCGCACTTCGCTCAATATGGGCGGCACTCCTCCCGACGATTGCATAGTTGTAATGGTAAAATACAAGGATTCGCGTGTTGGCCTTGTAATAGACAAGGTGCGCGGCGAACATCAGGCGGTATTGAAGTCGCTTGGCAAGTATTTTAGCAAACAGGAATACCTGTCGGGCGGCAGCATCCTCGGCGACGGCAGCATAGCCCTCGTGTTGGATACCAACAAGTTAATCCGTAATTTGCAAAAATAAAAACTTCAAGCCGATGGAAAATTTTAGCGGAGCCACGCCATACCTTTCGTTTTGGCTCAACGACAAACTATACGCCTTCAATATCAGCGACGTTGTGGAGGTAACTGACCTTCCCAAGATTACCGCGATACCGCAGTCGCCCCAATATATCAAGGGCGTGTTTAATTTTCGTGGCGAAATACTCCCCGCCATCGACGTGATGGACAAGTGCCACATTATATGCAATACCGACGAAGCCGACAGCGCGGTAATAGTTCTTGAAATTAATAGGGACGACGCCGACCAGCACCTCACCGCAGGTGCAATTGTGGAACGTGTGAGCGACGTTATCAGCATCAAGCCGATAGACATCGTACCCATCCACAATTTTGATTCGCAGATAGATGCGTCGCTCGCCGAAGGCGTTTACAACCACGATGGCAAAATAGTTACCATCCTCGATACCGCCAAGATACTTGCCTTGGAGCCAGCGTCGCCCATTGGACAGGACAAATAAAAATTTTACGGCTTGAACATACCCATCGCATCTATTGCGCGTTTCATCTCCGATACGGTTACTTGTCCGGGTGCTGTGGGTGCGCCATGGTCTGCGGCTACGTAGGTAAATTCGCTGCCGCACCACAACGACGCCAATCGTCCCATTTTGCCAATTCGTCCCATGCCTACCGTGATGAGGTCTTCGCGCAGGCAATTGAGATACAACAGCGCGGCGTTGGCTCCCTGATTGGGTATTTGACAGGCTATCTTTACCTTGTCGGCGCCGCGAGCCTTACACTCGTCGATGATGCTGAGCAAGGTGTATTCTTCGGGCATGTATTCAAAGTTGTGGTACGAGATTATCAATTGACATTCAGTGCCTTCGCAAGCCTTTTTCATCCTTGCGGCTACTTCTGCGCCGCGTTCATATTCTATGTCTATATACTGCGCTCCACATTTGGCGGCGGTTTCGAGGTACTGCAATGATGTTTCCTCGTCGAAAACTCCCGGTCGGCAGGTAACGATGAACCATACGTCGGGGTGTCCGGAGATCATTGCCTTCATCTCGTCCAAGGTAGGCTTTACGAGGTCTATGCGTAGTTCGGCGCAGGGTTCGTCGCCAAGTTGACGGAGGGCGTTTTCCACACCCTCCGCCGAGAGGCATACGAACAACATTCGTGGTTCTCCTATCATTATTCGTTGACGATTTTGTTTTGAACGTTGATACTTGCTTGGTGGATTGCGCGGAAAATGGTCTCCACCATCTTTGGCTCGAGGTTGTTTTCGAGTGCAATCTTGTTGTACTTGGCGAGCATCGAGTCCCAGCGTTGCTGTTGGAGGATGGTCATGCCAGCGGCCTTCTTGTATTCGCCTATTTTTACGGAAACTCCCATGCGTTTTTGGAGCAATGCGATGAGGTCGCCGTCTATTTGGTCTATTTGGTAGCGGAGTTCGTTGAGGTCTTCCATGGAAACGTTTTCTGGTGTTACTTTCCTTACTACGAGTTCGGAGAGCATCTGTTTGAGCGCGGCGGGCGTCAACTGTTGCTTGGCGTCGCTCCATGCCTCGTCGGGGTTGCGGTGCGCCTCTATCATCAGGCCGTCAACGTTGAGGTCGAGGGCTTTCTGCGAAATTTCTTTGAGGTATTCGCGCTTGCCGGCGATGTGCGAAGGGTCGCAGATGATGGGCAGTTCTGGGCGGCGGCGTTTGAGTTCGATGGGCATCTGCCAGATGGGGGCGTTGCGGTAGAGGATTTTTTCGTAACTCGAAAAACCACGGTGTATCGCTCCTATTTGGGTGAGGCCTGCGGATTCGAGCCTTTCTATCGCGCCTATCCAAAGTTCCACGTCTGGGTTTACGGGGTTTTTGACGAGGACGGGGATGTTGCAGCCGCGCAGACTGTCGGCTATTTCCTGCATTGTGAATGGGTTTGCGGTGGTGCGCGCACCTATCCACAGCATGTCAACGCCGCCGCGTATTGCGTCCCATACGTGCTTGGCGTTTGCCACTTCCACGGAGGTAAACATGCCTGTCTCCATCTTTACTTGTTTGAGCCATTCGAGGCCCACTTCGCCAACGCCTTCAAAGTTGCCCGGACGTGTGCGGGGTTTCCAAATTCCGGCGCGGAACACGCGGATTCCATTTGCGGCAAGTTGTTTTGCCGTGTCCAAGGTCTGATCCAAGGTTTCGGCGGAACACGGGCCCGCAATTATCCACGGACGGTCGCCGAACATTTGTTTAAATTCCATTTTTTCGTATATATTTTTTTGTGCCGCCTACGGCGTGAGTTTATTTCAGTACTTTGCGGATGCGGTTTGCCTTAGTGATGTACTCGTTCATGCCGGCGATGTCGTCGTTTTCGAGAAGCCGTTTGAACTCCTGCAAATTTTCGATGTAGGTGTTGAGGACGGTCATCACGTTGTCCTTGTTGTCGTCGAAGATTGGCACCCACATGTCTGCGCTTGATTTTGCGATGCGCACCGTCGAATTGAAACCGCCCGAGGCAAGGTGGAAGATGTTTTTCTCGTTTTTCTCCTTGTCTAATACCGTGTTGGCGAGTGCGTATGCGCTTACGTGCGAGATGTGCGAGATGTAGGCTACGTGGATGTCGTGGTTGGAAGCGGAGAAGAACATCGGGTTCATGTTGAGTGTCTCAAACATTTTGCGGACGGTCTTGACGGCTTCTTCGTCGGAATCTTCGGTGTCGCACATTATCACCGCCCTCGAATCAAACATGCACGAAATCGCCGACCACGGGCCTGAATTTTCTGTACCAGCCATCGGGTGGCATGCCACGTAACGGCTCCTGTTGGTGTGGTACTTGACGCGCTCGCAGAGCGAATGTTTGGTGGAGCATACGTCCACAACAATCTGGTTGTCGGAGATTTTGTCGAGTATCTGCGGCAACATTTTCAACGCCGCCGATACTGGGATTGCCACTATTATGATGTCGCCTTTTGCGATTACAGACTCCATAGAGTCGGCACCCTCGTCGATGAGTCCCACGCGGAGTGCATATTCTTGGTTTACAGGGCTTTTGTCGTAGCCGTAGATTTTGTCGGCAAATTTGCGTTTGCGCAAGTCCAACGCCATGCAACTGCCCAAAAGTCCAAGGCCTATGATTGAAAGTTTCACTTTATATTTGTTGATTTATTGATTTATTGATTTGTTGATTTGTTGTCGTCGTCGCCGTGCATTTTTTCCCACGACTTGGAGCCTTCCATGTATTCGCCAAGGATGTGGATTTTGTTGAGGAGGGGGCGGATGGCGGTTATCATGTCCTGATACTGTTTTCTGTCGCTGAACTTGACATCCACATAAAACATGTATTGCATCGGCTGTCCCATTATCGGCATAGACTCCACTTTGGTCAGGTCAACGTCGTAATACGACATTATGCTGAGTATCTGCGCGAGGCTGCCCACTTTGTTTTTGAGGACGAGGTTGAGCGACGCCTTGTTGTATTCTTCGAGTCCGCTGTCCATGGCGTTTTTTACCACCATGAATCGGGTGTAGTTTTTCTTGAAGGTTTCGATGCCGGGGGCGATGATTTCGAGTCCGTAGTTTTGGGCGGCGAGTGCGCTGCCCACTGCGCCAACGGTTTTGAGGTTGCCTTCCGCCACCTGGCGCATACCGAGGGCGGTGTCGGGACATTCGGCGAGTTTGATGTACGGATACTGGCGGAAAAACTGCCTTGTCTGGTTGATAGCCATGTAGTGGCTGCGCACTTCCGTGAGGTCTTCTATCTTTACGCCTGGCACTACGGCGAGGTTTTGGCGGATGCGGAGGAAAATTTCGCCGCAGATGCGCACCTCCTTGCGTCTGAGGAGGTTGAGGTTGGCGTGGATGGTGCCGGCGATGGTGTTTTCGATGGCGATGAGGCCGTAGTCGTT
>CAMJWL010000018.1 GCA_946409405.1 uncultured Bacteroidales bacterium | reverse complement strand
CGCCCTATATTCCACGCCAAATACAGCGGAATGTTCAATGTCGTGGTGCCGTCGCAGGGGTTGGTAGCGATGTTTTTGAGCGAGAGTTTCACGCCGGTCTTGATGCTGTATTTTTTGCAGAATTGACGGTAACTCTTTGCCTGTGTGTTGGTTGCCGATTTTACTTCCACGGGTATGATTGCTCCTTCGTTTTCAAAAAGGAAGTCCAATTCGGCACTATTGCCCGACCGCCAAAAATACGGTTTGAGGCGCAGGTTCACAAGTTCGTTTAGAACATAGTTTTCGGTAACTGCGCCTTTGAATGTGGTCTGATAATCAGTATCTTCAAAGAATTTTTTGTAACCCAATCCGAGACGGCGGCTGAGCAAACCCACGTCGGAGGCATAGACCTTGAAATAAGTCGCATCGGCGTATGCAGAGAGTGGCGGCTCGGCGTTTTGAACGAGTTCCACCAAATAGACAAGCCCGGCGTTCCGTAGCCATTGCAACGCGCCTTCTAATTCGTGGGCGCGTTTGCCCGTCTTGACGTGCGAGAATACGAACTTATTGTTTTCCTTCGCCAACTGTTTCGGCACAGAATCCCAAACCATCCTGATTTTGTCAAATTCTGACACGGGCGCGTGTTTGGAAAAATCGTCGGCATAATCCGCCATAATTTCGTCCTGAATCTGTGCGGCGGTTTCAAAACTCTTGGTTTCGGCGTATTGCTTGACCACTTCGGGCATTCCACCAACGATGTAGTATTCCTTTAAAAGGTGTTCCAACGGTTTGGCATACGACGGCGGGATTTCGCGGTCGATTGGCCATTCAGCAAAGAGGTTTATGTATTGTTCCTGACCGAGAGCCGTGAGAAACTCCTTGAAATTCATTGGCAGCATTTGCATTCTGTTGACTTTGCCGACGGGAAACGAAACGTTTTGATGGTTGATTGCGACGCCCAACAGCGAACCGGCGCAGGCGACGTGCAGACGCGGTTTGTTCTCGCAAAAATATTTGAGCGCGGTGATTGCGCGTGGCGTTTCCTGAATTTCGTCGAGAATCAGAAGCGTCTCGCCCTCGATGATTTTTGTTTGGCTGATGAGCGCGATTTCGTTTACAATGCGCTCCACGTCGTAATCATAATCAAATACGGCGGCGTACTTGTTGTCTGCTTCCAAGTTGATGTAACAGACGTTTTGGAAACATTTCTCGCCAAACTCTTTGAGAGTGTGCGTCTTGCCGCATTGCCGCACGCCGGTAAGCAACAGCGGCTTGCGCCGGCTGCTGTCTTTCCATTCCATCAGGTTATTTATAATCTCACGTTTCATAATGCGGCAAATTTACAAAAGTCGTATGACTTTTGCAAATATTTTTACAAAAGTCGTAGGACTTTTGTTGGTTTGGGGGTGATTTTGCTAAGGAAAGGTTCGGGGGGGGATACACCCCGAAAAATTAAATAGGCGATTAATGCAATATCAATTTTCCTAAAAAAAAGTAGAAAAAAAATTTGGTTGAAATTGAAATTTATATTTTCTTTGCCGTTGAAATTTTGACAAAATGAAAGAGCGTTTGCAGAACTGACATTCGAAGAATAGACCAATCAATTAGAGTACTGTCGGTTCTTGCAAATGCTCACATCTGTATAAGGTGTGGGCTTTCTGTGTGGTTGTCCTCGGGCTTTGGTCGGCCTTTCGAAAACTATGTGGATGCCTGCACTTTTTCTTTTTGTTGTTGTGTTGAACATTAAACAATAATTACAGATGACAAATCAAACACTAACACCAACAGAGGCTGCAACCAAAGCCAAGATTGTGGAAAAGTTGATGAAATGTTTTGACTATTACAAAGTCAATGTTGAAAATCAGGATAATGTTGTCAACAACATATCCGAAGCCCTTTGGGATTACTTTCAGAAACATTCCAATTCACAACTCAAAGAGCGTTTGGAAATCTATTGGACATTTGAGGAACATTACTTGAAAGTTCTGAAAGAGTACAAAGAAGAACTCAAATTCGTCGCTTCGATGCAGGAAGATTTGCGCAAGGAACGTGCGAAATTCTTTGGCGAAACACTTAAAGTGGTTTCAAACACTTTGAAAGAGACTCAGGTTCCTGCCGAAGTTCAGAGCAAGTGGATTGCAGAACTTGTGTCAAGTTACACTCAGAGCCTTGATCTTTCTGACAACTTGATTCAGGAGAAGACCGCACAATCCTTGGAAAACATCAAGAAGGAAGTAGAAAAAACAGTCAAAAAATCACAAGAATAATGGGCTTTTGGAACATTGTAACAGGAATAGGTGACGTGTTGTCTGCACCCATCAAAGTGTTGAGTGATTGGGCAAATGAGCCTTTGAAAAGAGCCGAAAACCGACGAGTGCAAGGCAACAAGGATGCGGATGTTGAACGAGAAATCCGCAAGGAAAAAATCCGCAAGGAAATAGAACTCAATGCTGAAAAAACAAGGCAACAGATTGAAATAGAGAAAGCACAGAAGTTGGCAGATATTTCAATCGCCCAAGGTATGGCGGAGGTCGAAAAAGAAAAGAAGCGCAAAGAAATAGAGATTTGGGCTGTGGGACGGATTCAGCAAATCGAAACCGACAAAACGAAGAAATTGTCTGAAATTGCAATGGCAGAAAAATCGCACGAAGCCGATTTGCAAATTCGGATGCAGACCGAGGTTAAACGCATCAACGTGGAAATTGAGGAGATGCAGAAGGACAGGCAGTTTGAACGAATGAAAAAGGTAACCGAAGCAATTGCAAAGTACAAAAAAGAACTTACCGAGTTGAATATCAGTACGATTAGAGCAATCGGCGAGATGGAATTGGAGTTGCGAGAGAAGGCTCAAAATTTGGTTTTGGAAAAGACTAAGGAATTTATGGCTATCCAAGAGGCGGAAATCGAAAAAGCAAGCAATCAGTTTCTCGCAATAGAGGAAAAGCACGCGGGCAAACCGTCTTACGAACCAATGCTTATGGCTGTACAAAACAAATTGGCAGGTGTGATTGATATCACAGACAATTTTATGAAGCAATTGAATGAGCAAATTATCACAATGAACGAGAACATAAATGTTTTGACCCAAGGTGGTCAGGACTTTATAAGAAAGCAATTGGAAACTTTCAATACCATTCAGTCGAATAGGGTATTGGTGAACGGAAACGATGCTCAATATACCATTGAAAATCAGTAACAAATGAGTTGGAATCTAACAACTTTTTTGGAAATATTACGAGTTGGAAGACAGCGGATGTGCCAGATAATTGCAAATCCCGGCTTCCAACTTTTAATAATGGAACACCACAAAAGCAATGCTGCAATGGACTTGATTCTTGAAAAGTTCAAGTTGCAGTATGTGGCGGAATATGTAAAACTGATGGATAAATGTGTTTCCGACGACATAAACATATACCTATCTAAAATATCCATATTGTTTCCCAAAGGCCTACAAATCAATAATATGGATACATTCAAATTCCTCATATCAAACCAAAATAATCAAAATGACAATTTAATAGAATCTGCCAATGCAATGGAATACGCCAAAAACAAAGCGTTAAGAGACATAAAAGCCAAAGAAATCGAATTAGACAATCTAATCGAAAAATATAGTAGCACTTAAAACTCAGCGAAATTGCCAGATTTTTCGTCAATTTCGCTGAGTTTTGAGGCTATGTTTTATAGGTCTAATATCTGATAATCAAATAATTAACTTTTTAAAAAGGCGTGATTTTAAGAAATTTTAACACGGTATTTTTTGATGGTTTTTGTCGGATTTTTATTAACTTTGAGCCGTGATAATTTAACGTAGAGAATATGAAAAGCACGGTCATCATAGGCAGGGGCAGGGAGATTGCAACCCTCGAAAGGATTTACAAATCCAAGAAGTCGGAATTTGCGGCGATATACGGGCGCAGGCGTGTCGGCAAGTCGTTCCTTGTCAGTCAGGTATATGGCGAGAAGATTGTCTTCACCGCCGTGGGGACGTACATCAAGGACGGCAACAAGAATTTTGAAACTTATCGCCGCCTCCAACTCGACCATTTTTATGATTCGTTGATTGTTTCGGGGCTTGACGGTGCAACAAATCCGCGTCCTACGTGTTGGCGCGAGGCTTTTTTGCTGTTGCGAAAACTTTTGCAGGGCATCAATGCGCGGCGCAAAGTGATTTTTATTGACGAATTGCCGTGGCTTGCGGGGCCACAGTCGGCAGAAATGGTTTCGGAACTCGGCTATTTTTGGAACTCGTGGGCAGACCGTCAGCGAAACATTGTGCTTGTGGTGTGCGGCTCGGCGACGAGTTGGATGCTTGATAATGTAATCCACGATTACGGCGGACTGCACGGACGCTTGACCGAAACAATTAGGCTCGCGCCGTTCACATTGGCGGAGTGCGAAAAATATTACAAGAAAAACGGGTTCCGGCTCTCGCGTTACGAAATGTGCATCGCCTATATGGCTCTCGGCGGCATTCCTTTCTATCTCGACAAACTCCGCAACAACCTGACAATCACCGACAATATCGACAATATTTTCTTTGCTGACAATCAGATTCACCAAGAATTTAAGGACGTCTATACGGGCTTGTACGCAAGCAAGGAGCGTTATATGGACATTGTGAAGGCGTTGGGCGGCAAGTTTTATGGGATGACTCAGGCAGAAATCTCCGCTGCGCTCAATATCAAGAGCGGCGGCACTCTCAGCGCGTTGCTCTCCAACCTAATTGAATCGGGCATTGTACGCGAATATCCGCGTTATGGCAAACAACGTGTCGAGACGGTCTATCAGTTGAAGGATTTCTTTTCGTTGTTTTATTTGCGTTTTATTGACGGGCATCAGACGAGCAAGGGCAAGTGGAACACGTTGCAAGGTCTGCCGGTGTTTTATGCCTGGGCGGGTGAAAGTTTTGAGTTGCTATGTACGGAGCATCTTCCGCAAATACAGGACGCACTGAGGCTTCCGTCCATCGACCGCAATTATTGTTGGTCGGGGAAGGGCGACGACGGCAAGGGCGCGCAGATAGATTTGGTGTTGGAATGTCGCACCGCAAGGACCGATTATATCTGCGAAATGAAATTTTCACGCAACAAATACTCCGTGTCGCAGGACGATGCCGACAATTTTCAGAACAAGATAGCGGCGTTTCAATCCTCCAAAATGTACGACAAGACTCACAGCATACAATTTGTGTTGGTAACTACGATGGGGATGAGCAATGGCGAACACGCCTCCATCGTCAATCGGATTGTTACTATGGATGACATTTTCCGCACTTAAAACTCAGCGAAATTGCCCGATTTTTCGTCAATTTCGCTGAGTTTTAAGGCTATGTTTTATTGGTCTAATACCTGATAATCAAACAATTAACTTTTTAAAAAGGCGTGATTTTAAGAAATTTTAACGCGGTGTTTTTTGTTGAGTTTCGTACATTTTCGTTGAGTTTCTACACCACAATGCGGTTTATTTTGTTATATTGTCCAAAAACATTATCTTTGTGGCGCAAAATCATAACATCCATACTATTATGAAAAAACATCTTATCATCCTCATGCTGTTGTGCCTTGGTATTCAGGCTGTAACAACGGCGCAGACTAAGAAACGCATCTCGATTCTTGGCGATTCGTACTCCACTTTTGAAGGCTACATCCCGGCGGAAAACGAGCCGTGGTATTTCCAAAAAGTTGATACCGGACGCTCCGATGTTGTCAACGTGCGCCTTACTTGGTGGTGGCAGTTGATTAAGGAAGGCGGCTACCTCTTGGAGAAAAACGAATCGTACAGCGGTGCAACAATCTGTTATACAGGTTATAATGACGAAGACTACTCGCCGCGCTCGTTCATCACAAGGCTTCCCCGCGTTGGCAGCCCCGACATTCTCCTGATTTTTGGCTGCACCAACGATAGTTGGGCGGGCGCAAAGGTTGGCAACTACCAATACGCCGACTTCAAGCGCGGCGACCTCTACACGTACCGCCCCGCCCTCGCCAAACTTCTCGACGAGGCACTTTCGCGTTATCCCAACGTTGACATCTACTTCATCATCAACAGCGAACTCCGCACCGACATCGTGGAATCCACCCTCACCATCTGCAAGCACTACTCTATCCCCTGCATCCAACTCCAAAACATCGAAAAGCGTTGGGGACATCCCACAGCAAAAGGCATGAAGGCTATTGCGGAACAAGTGAGGAAGGCGATAAGGTAACTCACGCACACGGCTTTGTGTTTCCGCCCCGTTGGGACCACGCCACCGCCACGCGGAAAAAAACCGAAATTAATTTATTCACTATTCCAAAATCTTTGCTATCTTTGCAAGTTGAATTTTTACAAAAACCACAATGAAGGATTTTAAACTTGCGGATACGATAGCGGGATGGGCGGCGTTTGTAGTCGCCACGGTGTCGTATCTACTTACAATAGAGCCTACTGCGAGTTATTGGGACTGTGGCGAATTTATATGCACCGCGTTCCGTCAGGAAGTGGGACATCCGCCGGGAGCACCGCTCTTTATGATAATGGGGCGCGTGTTTTCGCTGTTGGCAGGTGGCGACGTAACGCTTGTGGCGGCTATGATTAATGCAATGTCGGCTCTCGCAAGCGGATTCACCGTGCTGTTCCTGTATTGGAGCATCGTGCATATTGCGCGGCGGATTGTCATTGGCGACAACAACAAAAAAGATGCGCAACCCACAACGTTGCAAACCATGTCGATAATCGGCAGCGGATTGGTGGGCGCGTTGGCATTTGCCTACACCGACACATTTTGGTTTTCGGCAGTGGAGGGCGAAGTGTATGCGATGTCGTCGCTGTTTACGGCGGTAGTATTCTGGTGTATATTAAAATGGGAAGCCGTCGCCAGCGAGAAATACTCAAACCGTTGGCTGATACTCGTTTGCTACCTGATGGGTCTCAGCATCGGCGTCCACCTGCTCAATCTCTTGGCGATACCGGCAATTGTGTTCGTGTATTACTTCAAAAAATACAAGCCCGACACCAAAGGCATCCTGACAGCCTTGGCGGTGGCGGTGGTAATATTGGCGGGCATATTGTACGGCATCATTCCGGGCGTGGTGTATATAGCGTCGCTGTTTGAACTCATATTCACCAACGGCATGGGCGCACCATACAACACTGGCACAATCATTTACGTCATTCTGTTGCTTGGGGCGTTGGTGTATGGATTGTATTATTCCTACAAGCAACGGAAAGTGGTTCTCAACACGGTTTTGCTCGGCGTAGCGATGATACTGATAGGCTATTCGTCATTTGCAATGATTGTGATACGCTCCGCCGCAAATCCCCCGATGGACGAAAACAACCCCGACAACGTGTTTGCCCTGCGCTCGTACCTCAACCGCGAACAATATGGCGACCGTCCGCTCATCACCGGCGAGTATTTCAACTCCAAAGTGATTGGATATGAGGAAGGCAGCCCCACATACATACAGCGAAACGGACGCTACGAGGTGGCAGCCAACAAGGTTGAAAGGGTTTACGACCCAACCTCCACGACGCTCTTCCCGCGCATGTATAGTCCTGAGCCTCATCATATTGACGGCTACAAAATTTGGGCAGACATCACCGACGACAAGATAAAGCCCACCTTCGCCCAAAACCTCAAATTCTTCTTCTCCTACCAAATCGGGTACATGTACCTGCGGTATTTTATGTGGAATTTTGTGGGCAGGCAAAACGACATCCAGGGCAACGACGGCAACGTGATGAACGGCAACTGGATTTCGGGCATTGGCTTCATAGACAACGCAAGGCTTGGCGACCAGTCGTTGCTCGCCCAACCATTGAAAAACAACAAGGGAAACAACAAATATTACTTCCTGCCGCTCCTACTCGGCATCCTCGGCATGGTATATATGTACCGCGCCAACATCCACGGCAAGAGGTATTTCTGGATAGTGATGATGTTTTTTGTGCTGACGGGCATAGCCATCGTCGTCTATCTCAATCAGACCCCTTACCAACCACGCGAAAGAGACTACGCATACGCCGGAAGTTTCTATGCCTTTGCGTTTTACATAGGTTTTGGCGTGGCGTTTCTGTGCCGTATTGTGGAGAAATACCTTGGCAACAACATCGTGGCGGCGGGCGGCGCGTTGGCGGTTTGCTTGCTTGGCGGTCCGGTAATTTTGGCTGCCGAAAACTGGGACGACCACGACCGTTCGGGGCGTTACACGGCGCGTGATTTTGCCAAAAACTACCTGGAATCCTGCGCTCCAAACGCCATATTGTTTACCAACGGCGACAACGACACCTTCCCCCTCTGGTACGCGCAGGAGGTGGAGGGCATCAGGACTGACGTAAGGGTTGTAAACCTCGCCTACATCAACGCCGACTGGTACATCAACCAGATGCGCCGCCGTGCATACGAATCGGCTCCGCTGCCTATTAGCATCCCCAAGGAAAAACTCATCGAAGGCACACGCGACGTTACCTATTTGAAGGAGATTCCCACGATGTTTTTCAACGAAAAATATCAGACCAACCGCGACAAGTACCAAAAATACGTTGATATATTGGAGGGCAACATCATCACTCTAATTACCGCGAGCAACTTCCGCAACGTGATGCCCGCCGACTTCGACGCCATTGTCAACAAACGCCAACTGCAAAACCAGCCTCTCCAAATGGCTAAGTTGCTCAATGCCTTGTCGCAAAAAACCAAGGACTACGGCATCAACGAGAAAGACCTCGGCATCGTGAAAGCCAACGCCGACCAACTCATACAGGGCATCAGCAACGAGCCTGCGCCGTTGAAAAACATTGTGGATTTCATCGCCTCCGACGACCAAGGCTCCAAGGTAACGGTGCAGGGCGGCGAGGTTTACGACTTTGCGCCCACGTTCAATTTCATGTTGCCTGTTGACAAAAAGAAGGTCTTGGAAAACGGCACTGTGCCAGCCCAAGATTCTGCAAAAATTGTTGACAAGGTGGTTTGGCGGCATCCGGGCAGTTATATCCGCAAAGGTCAACTCGCTGTATTAGACATACTTGCGCAAAACAACTGGGAGCGACCCATATATTTTGCAATTACTGTTGGACAAGAGGCATACCAGGGATTGGACGGATATTTCAGGCTCGACGGCTTGGCGTACAGGTTTGTGCCAATCAAGTCGTCAGAAAACGCATACGACAAAGGCTCCGTGAACACCGACATCCTCTACGACGCTTACATGAACAAGTTTGTGTGGGGCGGCATCAGCAATCCGTCTGTCTATATCGACGAAAACAACAGCCGTATGCTCATGAACATCAAGAACGGTTTTCTGCGATTAGCGACGGCGTTGATGCGCGAGGGCAAACGCGAGAAAGCCGTCTCCGTACTCGACAAATGCTACGAGGAAATGCCGATGGAGGTGATTGCGCCTAATTATTACGACATTTTTACCGCCGACGCATATTACAAGACCGACTGCAAGGACAAGGCCGTCAACGTGATTACGCGCCTTGCCGCCGACAACCTGCAAGAGATGAAATACGTGGTGAGCCTCTCGCCCGACCAACAGGAGACTCTCGGCGACGATTTTGGCCGCAACATCGCCATTGCGCACGAGATTATCCGCGTGATGCGCGACAACAAGGATACCGACAACAGCCGCTTGTATTCCCAACAATACGCCGAGGCGTTGGAGTCTGTGCCGTTGCTGTCCAACCTGTCGGGCGCGGACATCGAAAGTCAGGATTTTTACCAAATATTCTCGCGCCTGAGCAACACGGAGAAACAGTTGGTGCAGACATATCTGTACATGCAGACAGACGAGGGTAATTAACCAAAAACTATTAAACGCCATGCAGGACATCATAGTACATCCGCCCGAAATCGTAAGGCATCTGTTCAAGCGTTACACCTGGAAACTGGTGCCTGAAAACGCCGACGAGAAGGTAATCTACATCACCATCGACGACGGCCCGATACCCGAAATGACGCCGGGGACGCTCGACATGCTTGCCCGTTACAATGCGAAGGCCACCTTCTTCTGCGTGGGCGACAACGTGCGCAAGTATCCCGAACTCTTTGAACGCATCAAGGCGGAGGGGCATAGTGTTGGCAATCACACTTTTAACCACCTCAACGGCCTGCGTACCAAGGTGGCAGACTATCTTGCTAACGTGGAGTTGGCAGACCCGCTGATAGACTCCAACCTTTTTCGCCCGCCGCACGGCAAGATGAAGCACCGGCAGACTGTTGCGCTGGCGGAGAATAGGAAGATTATCCTGTGGGACGTTTTGAGCAAGGACTACGACACGAGGGTTTCGCCGGAGCGTTGCTGGCAAAATGTGGCGGATTACGTAAGCACCGGCGCGATAATCCTTTTCCACGACAACCTGAAAGCCACCCCGCGTCAGCGTTACGCCATGGAAAAGACTTTGGAGCGATATACCGAGGAGGGCTATCAGTTTAAGGCGATTCCGTACAAGCCGCTCGGCGCAAAAAACGTCCAATAGATGCGGCAGATATAGGGTACAAATGTTATAAAAAAATATATTGCGATATGGACTTTTTGACACTTTTGCTCGACATTCCTTTCCTCTATGTGAATCCCAATTCGCACACCATTGAGATTCAGATAGGCAGTGGCGTGGATGCCATTATAGGCTTGTTGTTGATAGTGGGCGCGGTAGTAGGTTACAAGCGCGGCATCATAGTGGAGTGCATCAGTTTTTTTGCGGTTTTGGTGTTGCTGACCATCTGCGTCAACCTCTCCAAGGCTGTATATGGTCGATTGTCCCCTCGCAGCGATGTGCCTGATTTGTTTGCGATTATATTGATGACTATATGTTTTGTGGCGGGGCTTGTTTTTGTGGTGAGTTGGGTCAATTTTAAGGTTCGTAAGATGATGGAAAGCACTATTTTAGGGCAGTCGGCGCGAGTATTGGGCGCAGTGTTCGGAGTGATAAAATTTTATTTCATTTCGGCGGTGTTCCTCGTTACGCTTTTCAAAATAGACGAACACGCCAACTTCCTTCCCGACGCCGCCGCAAATTCGCAACTCTCTCGCGGCAGCATCAATTTTGTAACCTCTATTTTCCCGTATCTTAAACTCGACAAACCAGGCCACACACCCTTCCCGCCACCAAACGAGTAGTTTGGTATGATAAAAGTGTTGTCGGAATACACTTTTATCATAGAAGAAAGTGTTGTGTGGATACACTTTTATCGCATGAAAAAGTGTTATAGAGATACACTTTTATCGGATGAAAGTTTGGAAAGTAAGAAAAATGCACTATCTTTGCGGCGAATTAATCCCAATCACCATGGAAAGATTAGCATTGCAACAACTATTGGACTGGAAGAAATCCACCGACCGCAAACCTCTGATTATCAAGGGCGCACGTCAGACAGGCAAAACCTGGCTTATGAGGGAGTTTGGCAAGAGATATTTTGCCGACACGGTGTATATCAATTTTGAATATGAGCGGAGGTTCAATGATTTGTTTAAGGAAGATTATGACACTCAGCGCATTATAACCACAATAGAACTCTCGCACGGCAAAAAAATCGTGCCAGAGGACACTCTGATAATTTTTGACGAAATTCAGGCTGTGGATGGTGGACTTACTTCCCTAAAATATTTTTGCGAAAACGCCCCTCAGTACGCCATCATTGCGGCAGGGTCGCTGTTAGGGATAGCAATGCACCGGCAGCAATCGTTTCCCGTGGGCAAAGTCAACTTCTTGGACTTGCACCCGATGACTTTTGGCGAATTTCTATTGGCAATAGACAAATCTCTGATATACAACGCATTGAAAGAGCATCAATGGGACGCACTCAAACCTTTCCACGGCGAACTTGTACGTCTTGTGCGTTATTATATGGTAATAGGCGGTATGCCGGAAGTGGTGAAAAAATGGGTTGAAACGCAAGATTTTTTTGAGGTACGGCAAAAACAGATGGACATCCTCAACTCGTACCACGCCGATTTTTACAAGCACATCCCCGATAGTCAAGTGCCGAGGGTCGCGATGGTATGGGATTCGCTGCCCGCACAACTTGCCAAAGAAAACAAAAAATTCATCTATGGAGTATTGCGCGAAGGGGCAAGGGCAAAAGATTACGAAATTGCAATTTTATGGCTTATTGACAGCGGCTTGGTACTCAGGGCACAGCGCGTAGGCACGCCCAAAATGCCGTTAAAAGCATATCAGGATGCCTCGGCGTTCAAACTTTATATGGTGGATACAGGATTGCTTTGCGCGGCTACGGGACTTGATTTTAGCGTTGTGGCTGATGGCGACAAGGTGTTCACGGAATTCAAAGGTTCCATCGCAGAACAATTTGTAATGCAAGAACTAACGGCTGCAAAATGTGATTTTATCGGCTATTGGACCAACGAAAGGAGCACGAGCGAAGTGGATTTTGTGATTCAGAAAAATGGCGTAGTAATCCCCATCGAAGTCAAAGCCGGAGAAAACCTCCAAGCCAAAAGTTTCGCCTATTTCTGCCAAAAATACCAACCCCAACTCGCCTGCAAAGTCTCCGCCCTGCCATACAACAAGACCGGAGAAATCTATAATTACCCGCTGTATGGGGTGGGGGTGGGATTGGAATTTGCTTCCGTTTCCAACTCACGGAACATTTCTTCGCTATCTTGACCGAGACCTGCGGCAGAATCACGCTTGGATTGTGCTATCCGTGCATAAATTTCTTCCTTCGTGTACGGCGGCAGCAATGCTTGTTCGGATTGTATGCTTGTTTTCATTGCGAATTACATTTTGTTGTCAGATAGTGCAAAGATAGGAGATTTTTATATGCCATGCAAATTTTTGCACGGTAATATTTTATGGATGCAAAAAATATTCCTTCAATCCCTTCATTTTCAACCAGTTAAAACTTTTTTTCAAAAATTTTTCCATTTTTTCTTGCACAATTCAAACAAATTTCTCTATATTTGCCCTTGGATATTCGCGGCGACGAAATACAGCCGATGAAGATTCCAAGGACGTTTTTATTGACGTATCATCTACAACTTACAAACTTCGCAAACTTGTAGCCACGTAGAGAAACGGCAACGAAACGTTCACGTAGTACGTATGTACAGGTATCATCGTATTCCTTTTGCGATATGCCTTTTATGGACGTGGACTTTTGCGTTGCTTATCTCATGTGGTAAAGGCAATGCGAAGGCCTGTAAGTTGTGGGGTAAGTGAATGAAATAAACTCCCACGTCTTTTCTTTTTGTTAATTCCGAGTTTTGGTGAGTGTTCGGCGGAGAAAAATGGTAAGGAAATGAAGAATAACTTGCTAAAAACAATGGTTGTGATTCTGTCATTACAATTTGTTGCATGCACAAATGATTCAGATACCGACTATGAAGATATTGATTTAGAGTTGATAGCCGTAAGCACAGGAGGCAAATGTGGATATATTGACCGAAAAGGGAACTTTATTATAAATCCTCAATTCTCTGATGCTAACAACTTTTATGATGGATTGGCGTATGTTCGTTTCAATGGGAAAGTCGGATATATCAACAAAGCCGGTAATTTCGTGATTCCTGCAATATACGAAGATGGAACGGATTTCGTCGATGGTTTGGCTTTCGTTACTAAGGTTAATTCAACTCCCATCTGTATAGACACAAAGGGAAATGAGATTTTTCAAACACCTGCCAATATTGAAACAGTTGAAGTTTATTCAAAAGAAGGCATTGCTCGTGTTAAGACAGACAATGGCAAAGAGAACTTTATTGATAAGAAAGGTAACATTGTAATTAATCCTCAATATATGATATGTGATTATTGCAATGATGGAATTGTGATTGTTCAATCAGAAGACAATAAATGTGGAGCTTTCAACAAAGAGGGTAAAATGATTGTAAATCCTCAATTTCGTTGGATAGGGTGTTTTAGACATGGACTTGCAAAGGTATATACAGGAGAAAAATGTGGCTATATTGACCAAGAGGGAAGATATGCTATCAATCCACAATTTAATCTTGGAGATGATTTCAGTGACAATGGCTTGGCGGCAGTAAAAAAAGGTGAACGATGGGGCTATATTAATACGAAAGGTGAATATGTAATTAATCCACAGTTCGATCTTGCAAAAATTTTTTATGACGGCCTTGCAGTCGTTAAGTTAGGCGACAAATACGGAATAATAAATTCTAACGGCGATTATGTCGCTAATCCACAGTTTGATCTTGTTAAAGATTTTTTTAATGGAGTTGCGGTTGTAAAACTCGGAGGCAAATACGGAGCAATAAATTCCAACGGCAAATACGTCGTTAATCCACAATTTGACGAAATAAATACTTTTAGGAAAAATGGATTGGCATCAATGGTTCAAAATGGCAAATATGGGTATGTTAACAGCGAAGGGTGTATTGTTGCAACTCCGCAATTCGACTATGCAACGCGCTTTTTTGGAAATATCGCATTTGTTAAATCAAACGGCAAATGGGGGATTATTGATGAACAAGGGGAATATATAGTCAATCCACAATTCGATTGGATTATGGCGCCAATAAATAACATAATTCATAGTACAGTATTGTGCGAATCGCCTATTATTGATAAAATACTTTATTTGAATAGTATTCTGAACGAAACTTACGCAAATACCGTAGGCATTAATGGAGGGAAAGGCAAATACAATAAAAACGAATATAAAGAAAATTTGCGTATGTCAAGTCCTATAAAAAACGAAAACGCAGAAATGGACGTTAGCTATATATTTGATGAGGATTTGCAAGATATAACAAGAAATATGGCAAAATTAGAATTTTATCAAGCAAAGATAAAACTATGTAATAAAGATTTTTTGGATGAACATGACCCCTATCTATACAAAAAGAAAGTCGCAATCTATACACGCAAAATTATGGACGCAATAGAAGAAAAAGAATATGTCAAATTTGAATCGCTTGACGAATCTTCTTGGTACGCGGAAAATCAGTCTATTTATGTTTTGATTTACGTCACGAATGATGAACCACGACATGCTACTACGACGCAGACCATAAGTGTTGTTGCAACAAAAATCAAAGGCTTAGCGCATCAATTTAAAATAAGTATTAATAATTTGATTTATGAAAAAAGCAACGATTCAGAGAATAACGAATACGAAAGTACAACAACAAATAATCAACAATCTGACATCAATGCACAGTCCATCAATGATGCCCCTACAAACAGTAAGGGACCAAAAACTACTAATGAAAAGATTACTATTCCTGGCGACTATCCAGACGCAAGCATAAGAAACTTATCCTCGTCGGAACTCAGTGGATATAGCAAACGGGAATTGAAATTGATGCGAAACGAAATTTTCGCACGTCATGGTTACATATTCAAGACCGATGACATGAAAAAACATTTCTCGTCGAAGCAATGGTATGAACCAAAATACAACGACGTGAACAGTATGCTGACGGATATTGAACAACAGAATATCAAAACGATACAGCAATTGGAAAAATGAAATATGCAAAACAAAGAAACAAAATACTAACAAACAAAATGGCAAAGAACATACTATACATCATCATTGCAATTTTGATATTGCAAATCACATTCAGTTCATGCAGCAACAGCAATAGCGCAGACGAAGTTGACATGGAACTTATACCCGTTCAGATGGGAGGAAAATGTGGTTACGTTGACCACAAAGGCAAGTTTGTTATCAATCCTCAATTCAAACATGCCTCAGCCTTTCATGATGGCTTGGCTCTTGTATATACTTTTGACGATAAGGCGGGGTATATCAACAAGGAAGGCAAGTTTACGATTCCTGCCGTCTATGCTCATGGAACGCACTTTTGCAATGGGATGGCTTTTGTCGTTAGTGAGTGTTCTACACCCATTTGTATAGATGTCAATGGGAAAGAATTATTCCATACAACCGAAGACATTTTAGAAACAGAAAGGTTTTCACAAGAAGGGCTTGCAAGATTTGTTGCTATGGATGATATATCAGGATTCATGGACAAGTCAGGGAAAATCACAATCCCAGCCCAATACACAACAACACAAAACCCACATGAAGGATTGATATTGGTTCGGTCAGACAATGGCGAGTACGGTTTTGTAAATACACAAGGACAGGATGTTATCAATCCTCAATTTGACGGTGCTATGTTATTTCAAGAAGGTCTTGCCGCTGTAAAAATAGGCAAGCAATGGGGATATATCGACCACAAAGGGTCAATTGTAATTAATCCTCAATTTGACGCTGTGCAGCCTTTTAAGAATGGATTGGCATCTGTACGCCAAGGTTCAATGTGGGGTGCCATAAATAAGGAAGGTGTTTTTATTATCAATCCTCAATTCGATGATTTGGGTGTTTTTTCCAAAAACGGATTGGCATATTTCAAACAAAATGGTCAATATGGATATGTTGACAAAAAAGGCAAAATTGTTATCAATCCGCAATTTGACTATGCAAGTGATTTCTATGGAGACATTGCATTTGTAGAGTTTGATCAAAAATGTGGTGCTATTGATGAATCGGGGAAGTATGTCATCAACCCGCAATTTGATGCGATTGGCAATCACAATTTTGCTAAAGCAGCGTATATAGGAGGGAAAAATATTGGTATGTCTGTTTCAAGTACAACATGTTTCGACTCTCCTATTCTTGATTACATCCTCGAAAAAAACAAATGGCTGAATGACACGTATGAAAATACAATCGGACAAACGGCAGAAATGGGTGAATTTAACGAGGACGTATATGAAGAAAGCGGTATTATCGTACAGGCTCCCACCGTTAAAGACAATCTATCAGAACTATCTATTAGGTATCTATTTGATAGAAATTTGTATTCAGGAAGAACATCGCAAGCAAAATTAGTTGATTACATGTTGACTTGTACTTGTACTCGTTTCAAAACAACAGTAATGTCCAATGCTAAGATTCAAAAGGAATATTTCTATTTTACAGACAAAGTAGTCAAAACAATAGAGCGTACCGAAAACGTGAAGTTTACGGAATGGAATGGGTTGCTATTAGCAGAAAAAGGATCTACTGCATTTTTTTTATTTCGTTACGAAAATCGTTCGGGTGATGATACTATTGTCAATGTAACCACTAATTTTATCGTAGCACAAGGAAATGAAGTCGAGAATTTTAAACGATATATTCTTGATATACATAGAAAAAAAAATACTAAATAGGAATCATGACCACAACCCAACAAACATCCATCCCACCAAGCGACCGTCTTTCCTTGAAAGAAATCAGGGAAACGCTCTATCATTGCCGCGACTTTGAACTAAACTTGTTGTGGCAGCGGTCAATTTTCCTTGGCACTTTCCTTACGTTGTGTTTTACGGGATATGGCGTGTTGGCAGTGAAGGCAGTTGACGACAAATGCTTGCCATACATATATGAATATATGTGCGGCGTTGCGTTGGTGGGCATTATATTGTCGGTAATTTGGATATATATGGTAAAGGGTTCTAAGGCATGGTATGAGGTTTATGAAGATGCAATATGCGATATTGAAAAGGAAACAAATCCATATCCCCAATATCGCATGGGTGTATATGCCGAGAACAAGCGTGGTGAATATGACACAAAATTTTGGAACAATAAAGCAAGCGCGGTATCTCCATCCAAAGTCAATATTCTAATTGGATGGGTTATGTTTATGATCTGGAGTGTATGTGAGGTGGTTAGTGTGTACAATTTGTTATGGAGTCAATTATTTAACATTGATTGGACAAAATACGTATGGGCTGTTTTGTTTTTGATTTTAGCGATATCTGTTCCTATTATGATAAAGAATATAGTGAAGAGTCGCCCTTTACTTCCTATAAAAGAACAAAAGACGGAAACAACAGATGAAAAGATAGCAAAATCCATTTATAGGTATGTCAACAAGTTTGCGAATGAACAATTAGAGGACAACATCAGCAACAAACTAACTAACAAAAACACCACACATATTACAGGACAAGACACTGAGATTACACAAAAATACTCATCGAAAATCAATGAAAATATCGACGAACTGATAACCAACAAAACAAATGAGAAAACGCATATTCTAATCAATCAATTCCTTGAAAAAGAAATTGAAAAACGGATTACCAAAAAAATTGACGAAGTAGTAGAGTCAAAAATACAAGAGATTGAAAAACTATTAACTAAACAAACTACGAAATTGTGATAATAGGAGTAAAAATTGGATTTAAGTGTCTCAGAGGTGAATATATTCCATTGACCAATGCCAATGGGACAAACTTTTGTGGCTTGATTGGGTTAAATGGAGTGGGGAAAAGCGCAGTATTGGAGGCATTGTCTGGATATTTTAACAAGAATTATGTTGGTAATAATATACGGATAGTATATATGTTTGAGTTAGAGGATTTTATTCAACGAGCCATGCTGTCTGATAAAGAAATAGAGTTTGTAAATGAATACTATGAGAGGGAGCAGTTCTTTTTTGACAATTATAGTTTTTATGATTATGATTATGAAAATTATGATGATTTGATATGGAAAAGTATAAAAAAACAATGCTCGGGTTGGAATCTTAAAAACAAACTAATTTTTGCCTCGTCAACTTGCATACATCCTGTTAATCGAGTTTTTGATTTAAGTGGAACACGTATTCCGTGGTCACAAGCTATGAAAAATGAATTATTTTGGAAAAATTATAACCAACACAAGAGCAAAGAGAGTTGGTTCGATGGTATGACTAAAAAATTGTCGGAAAAAATTCGATGCATGACGACATTTGTTTACGTTTCTAAAAACATAACTCCTGAACAGTTTTTACAAATAGGAAATACTACTTTGCAAAACTTAATTGGTACAGGGTTGATTGATTACATTGCTGGGTTACTGCCAATGGACAACATCAACAAAATGACTGATGTACTAAGAGATTTTGTTGAAAAATTCAATGGAAGGGTGCCCAATTATAACTTTAAAGTTCCTAACAAAAAAAGACTTCCAAAATTGAACGCGAATGATATCTATCGGATGATATATGACGCTTTTTTTTCAAAATTAGAATTCTTTCAATATACAAAAGGGAATATTAATTTTTCAAAATTAAGTACCGGGGAACAAAATCAAGTTGTCCTGGACTTTATCTATAAGGTCATTATGAATTATAGGGAAGACAATTCCAATCTTATTATTGCCGTTGACGAACCTGAATCATCATTCCATATTTCTGAACGTTTTGAGCAGTTTAACAAATTATATGAAATCAGTAAAAAGGGAAGTCAGGTATTTTTTGCCTCGCATTGGTATGGGTTCATACCTGCGATACCGGATGGCTGTGTAGTCAATATTGTCAATGTCAAAGGGAAACGCACGTTCCAACCCATTAATATTTATAAGTACAAGGTGGACATTTCACGGTTGAAAATGCCTATTGATATTTCTATGAAAGGGAATCTCGACCTTGTTCAGACAATAATCAGCAGTATATTACTTGAAGATTGTTATAATTGGTTGATATGCGAAGGAACATCCGATAAAATTTACTTGGAGGAATATCTAAAAGATGAAGTTAAAGAAAAAAAACTTCGTATTATTCCCGTTGGAGGATGCACTATTGTTGAAAAAATTTACATGCTCTTAGTTTTATTGTTGTCTGACAATGACAAGTTGGATAAGCTCAAAGGGAAAATTTTTCTTTTGATTGATACAGATGCAAAACCAACAGAAACAAAAAGAACCAACGAAGCGACGTTAAAACTACCAAAACGTATTAAAGATTTGAATGACAAAAACAAAGTGTGGTTTAGAAGGCTCGTAAACATTGAAGAAGCAAAGAAAACTATTTTGACGAATGGTGTTCAAAAACAAGATGATATACCAACAGATATTGAAGGTGTACTCAACGGCAAAGTGTTTAATATGGTATTGAACCAATTCAAAGATGAATTGTCATTAGAAATATCTGGCGAAGAAAAGTCCGAAGATATACCAAGTGCATTTTTGTATTCAGAAGAATCTCAAAAGAAAGCATTGAAGGCATTTTTTACACCTCACAACAAAGTTCGTTTCGCTCGCGTCTATGTCGAAGAAATCCAAAAAGGCAGTTACAAAGAACCGTTGTGGATTACAGAGATAAAGAACTTTTTCAAATAATGCACATAAACCAAAGAAAATCCTTGTCTTCTGTGCACTTTTTTGCAATTATCACATAACCGTCACATAAATTTGGTCAAAGTATAAAAAAATCAAGTTGTTGGAACGCATCGAACCAATTTATTTCTCAACCCGACAAATTATTTTGCTTCCGAAACTATGTATTTTCATATACTTTCGGAAGCATTATAACAAACCATTCCACTGAAAAAAATTGACTCTAAGCCAGAGTCAATCAATATGGTCAAAAAAAATTTTTTGCATTTTCCAAAACATTTTTTACCTTTGTCTCAAACATTTGCAACAATGGACAGCCCCTTTGGAGCATACAAACACGACCATCATCATGCCTAAAAAAATAATATACTCAGCAAGCCTGCAAGACTACCGACCGCTCATCTGGTACGGTACGCCGGTGTATGAACGATACTCGCAACTGTACGGACTCCTCGCCGAAGGCCTCGGCCCCGAATACGCCGAATTTTTGGCGGAACCCCTCGTACAGCCCACAAAAGCCACATGGCTAAGCGGTTACATTACAAAAGGAACAGAGTTTACAAAACTAAACACCGAGCGTCAGGAGTATTTCAGGGGCAAGTTGCAAAACATGCTCACCCGCATCAAGACCTTTGCAAACGAACTCAAAGCCGATGCCGACCCGCACCGCAAGGAACTTGGCGAACTCTTGGGAATGGCGGTGGAAGTGCCGGGATTGGAGTGCGTGGTAGTGGAAGACGAAAAAATCGTACTCGTGGCATGGGGTTTCAGCAGCGAGAAGAGTTTCCGCGAAAACTTCAAACTCGACAACAAAATCTCAAAGCCAATCATCGACGAACCAACGCCCGTAGTGTCTGTGCCACCCACACCTACAAGCAACACTTCAACTACGCCGCCGCAACCACCTGTAACAACGCAAATTAACAACCAACCAACACCGCCGCCACACACACCCACCGCGCCGCCGCCACCGCGCCTATCAACGTCGGCAACGCAGGGTACAACACCCCCTCCCCCACCCCAACCGCCTCAAAACAACAAAACACGCAAAGGCCTTCCGGGCTGGCTGTGGTTTTTGCTGGGCGTATTAGTTGCCACGATAGTTTTTTTTGTGTGGAAGGGTTGTAGCGATGATGTAGATAACAACCGCGACAACCCTAACAATCAGCACAATGCAGTAGTGCCAGATATTCCAATACACGAGAATCCCGTGGTGCCGCCCATCGACACCACCAAAGTCATAGTGGACCCCGAAGACCCCGGCAAACGCCGCATCCTCTCCGACAAGGTGAACGTCGCCCTCGCCAAAGGTGCCGACGTGATGGAGTTTGCCAACCAACTCCACGAAAAATACCGCAACGAAACAAGCATCGTATTCTGCGACACCGCCATCAGACTCCTCCAAATCCAAGTGCCTGACGGCGAGTGGAAACAGTGGATAGATAGTCTTAAAAAATTTACAAATGTAAAACTTGCTTTCCCAAACACCCTGTTTGAAGAAAGCCTCATCGGCGACATCCACGACCCCGACATCAACAACCGCGAGCGTTCATGGTTTCTCGACGCCGTGGAGGCGCGCAAGGCGTGGAACGTTACCACCGGCGATACGAGCGTCATAGTAGCCATCGCCGACAATGGTTTTGATTTGAATCACAAGGAGTTTGAAGGCAAGATTGTGAAGCCCTACAACGTCAATACCGGCGACAGCAACGTAGGTCTCGTGCGCGGCGAGGGCAACGAACACGGCACCCACGTCGCGGGTACAGCCGTTGCCAACTCAAACAATCTCGGCATCTGCGGCATTGCGCCAGACTGCCGCCTGATGCCCATCCAACTCGGCGACCGCAACGGCGAAATGCAGAGCCTCGGCATCATCGCGGGCATCCTCTACGCCATCCACCACAACGCCGACGTCATCAACCTCTCGCTCGGCACATATTTTGGCGAACTCACGCAACAGGAGCAACAGATGCTCATCAACAATTATTACAAGGACGAGGCTGCATTTTGGAACGAACTATTCCAGTTTGCCATCGACGAAAACTGCGTGGTGGTAATCGCCGCCGGCAACGAGAACATCCTCGCCGGATGCGACGCCTTCGCCCGCAGCACCAAAATACTCGTTGTGTCGGCATATCAGCCTGTTAACAACCGTCCCAAGGCAGACTTCTCCAACCACGGCAAGTACGCCAACATCTCCGCGCCTGGTGTGCAGATATACTCGTCGGTGCCGGGCAACAATTTTGGCTTCCTCGACGGCACATCGATGGCAAGCCCCATTGTAACGGGTGCTGTGGCATTGATGAAGTCAAAATTTCCCAACCTCAAAGCGCAGGAAATAATCACCATACTCAAAAAGACCGCCAAGCCGTTGCAGTCGCGTCCCGAAATAGGTCCGTTGTTGCAAATAGCCAAGGCTTTGCAATACGCTGCGGGCGACGACCAACTACTCCAAATACCCGACGACGCCACCGACGCATCATTCGCGCAGGGCAAATGGAAATCCACCACCGACCTTTGCAGCAGCGAGCGTCCCGACGTTGCCGTAGAGATCCACTTCGACATCACCGGCAACGGCACAGGAACTGTTTGTTACAAGGAATCCACCGGCGACCAATACTGCGCCCCCCTCACAGTAACCTTTGAGGACGGCCGCCTCGTAATGGTTCAGAAGGACAACGCCACTGGCAGCGACCCCAACCTGTTCTACGACCCCTGCACCTTCACCTGCCAACAGGACGGCGGCAGCGGCGGCGCAGAGTGCCTTGCAACATGGGACGAGGATTACGACGCTGTGGACTTCCACATGGTGAAAAAATAAAAATTTCTACAATTGTTCCAAAAAAAATCTGCCTTTGTTGGTGAGATAATACGACTGCATAGGATGGTTAGGAGACTCAGGGAAAAGCATCGCTATATACCCGGCTTCTATGTTAGGAGTAATATACGTGCTTAAAAAACTCTTTCTATCCTTCCTCTGCAATGATTCCATTAACGTTTTTATATTGACACCCTTAGACCCAATGGCGGATAACAACGCCTTCAAACGTTTTGCCTTTTCAATCTCACGTTTTGAAGTTGTGGGGGGTAATGGATTGTCCAAGAGGTTAACTTGTGGGGGTTGTGGGGTTAACTTGTGGGGGTTGAGGGGGGTAACTTGTGGGGGTTGTGGGGACATCTGTTCGGCAGAACGCCAAAAAGTAACCCATACGAAAGTTGCATTTTGATTATAATCAGGTTCGGGAAGATTGGCATTCTTGCACGCATCTACCATACGACTTACGCCACTGCCCCAATTCTCCAAGAATGTGGTTTTAAACAGCACATCGGCAATGACGGGATTTTGCGGATACGATTGATGCGATTGCTTGATAGTATCTATTGTGAGTTCATCGGGCAAATGCCCTATGTTCTCTATCTCAACACGGTCGTCATATATGGCTATGCCAACAGAACTACTTGTATTATAAAACTGTCTATGGCATAAGGCGTTAGTCAGCGCCTCACGCAATGCTTCTGCGGGAATCTCCAACTTTTCTTCTCTTGTAAAACTATTTCAAAAATAGGACAACGCATGATTATGAAAATTTCGTCGTCGAAACAAAATTTTCATCACAAAAAAATAATTTTCCCAAAATATTTTTTCCATTCGCCAAAAAATTCATACTTTTACCGATTATTTAAAAACACAGAAACTACAAAACATATAAATGAGCCAACCAATTATATTGTCGGCAAAATTAAAAATAATTTGCAGAGGCTACTTATGATATTTTCACGCGCTTTTAGCAAAATAAACAAACGACCTGACATTCTAACACTCGTGTTATACAAACAGATACAAAAAAAATAAAAAAAAGTTCAAAAAAATTTGGAGAAACAAGAAACTACATATAACTTTGCAACGTTGTTATCGTGTTATCTTGTTTAACGGACTTCGCAAGGCAGCACGATGCAATAAACAAGAAGTATTATAATATGAAGTCCATAATAATTGATAAAATGAAAAAAGAAGTATTCAGATTTTCATTTATCTTCGGCATTGTTGCTGTTTCTCTTATGTTCGCATCATGCGACAAGGAGGATCCAATTCCCGATGAGGAACAGAAAACAGCGCAAGAAGAAAAGCAACAATCCCTTTCTAAGGGATTATTCTTCGACTCACGTGAACTCGGACATGAGTATGGTGAAGCAACGTATATGCTCAACAAAAAATACAAGTATCGAACACTCAAAGTAGAGAGAAAATCAGATCCGGGTAAGTATTTCTATGTCATGCTAACTAATTTGTCAATTCCTCTAAAAAAGAATTGCTGGGTCTATGACAATAAGACAAGCAACGCGAAAGAGTACGGTTATCTGTACACATGGGAAGCCGCCAATGCCTTGGCAAAAAAAGTTACTATGCCGCTTCCATCTTTTGACCAATATGGGAAACTAGTGTCATCAAATGCAGCGACACCTGGCAGAATCATCAACAGACAAGACCTCTACGATATCATTGGAGCCGATGCACTTTCTAATGCTTTGGCAGAAAACAAAGATGGCTACTCAATTTTTGACGAATGGAATGAAGATGATAAAATGGATTTCTATTACGATGAATTTGTAGTAGGAACAGACTTTGCCGATTACGAAATGAGTGCTGCCTATCACTCACTTGCTGGCGGTCGTTATTATGGCGGCGTTGATGGTAAGTGGTCTTTTGAAGATCTCAACAGTGAAGGTAACTATTGGACCAATGATTATTACGGATCTCCTTCCGCTCATTTCGTGTACCGAATATCAAGCGATGAATTGAATGTATTTATCAGGAGTGCGTTAATTGACAACGATTGTGGTTTGTCTGTACGATTGGTTTTTGAACCACGCACCATCATCAGATGAAGCAACTCCTCTGCATCATATTGCTGCAATTATTGACGCAATCTCTCAGTGCGCAGTTTGGGACAGAACATTGGCTGCTGAGAAATTGCGTCATTTCTATTGCTAAAAATGGCAAAGTGGAAGTTACAAATATTGACAAAAGCATCACTGGACTCAACCCCTTTGCTATATGCGACGAAAATAATCAAATGATGGTGTGTGGAGACTTCAGGGGTATTTACATTGGCGACGAATTTACAAAATTATTTGATTATACACTGGGAACTTCATACGTAATCCAAGACCTTGAAGACAACAGTGTTTTCCATATACTAATTTCAAAAAACAATCGCAACCAATCTATTATGTACAAATACACGGTTGCGATTTCTAAAGGCAGTCTTGGCATTATAGATGTACGCGAATACCCTCTCGACAACGAATGTTGGTTTTTCCACGCGAATCCCAAACCAAATAGAAACGGATATTGGGTTCTGATGGGTTACAAAAAAACATCACAAATTGTCATTATATCGCTGGAACACAACAACATAAAAACAGAAACGACAATAGATACAGGCATAGAATATTTTGGAACAATAGACTCGAAAGCACAAACAGTTGGCGAACATTTGTACGTGTCAAATGGCAAAAATATAGAAATCCTTGATGTTGACTATGACAAACTACAAATAAAGCCGTTAAAAACATTGTCAGGAATAAGTGGGAAATACGAGTTTTCCAACTCAGGCAAATATATGTACACCCTGGATTATGCCACCAATCAAATAACAATAAACCAATACGAAACCGATGCTCTTTTAGACGATAATTGTACACCATTGCAAACAATAACAGTGTCCGTACAGAATCCAAGCGGCCCTATACAAGACATAAAACTTGGTGCGGACGGCAACATATATATTGGTCGTTCCAATTACAATTATCTCGACAGACTGGTTGATGTAGAAAGCACGACCCCACGCTATGAAGAAGCGTATGTAGATTTACAGGGCGGAAGTTTCACACACAACTTCCCTAATTATTGCTTTGCAAAACAATGGATTGAGTCCAAAACGGAAAATTGCGCCACAATTATTTCTCTATTAAACACCGACTCTCAAATTGTAGATTGGGATTTTGGCGACGGAACACACGAATCCAGCGGAACTCAAATCAGCCATAACTATACTACCAATGGAGATTACACTGTAAAAGCAACTACATCAGACAGCAACGGCAAAGAATCATCAATCGCAAGAACAATCACCGTTGCCGCCCGCCCCCAAAATCCAGTGATAATCCCCGAGTAGAGACGTAGCGTGCTACGTCTAAAAACCGTTACACCTAAAAAAACAAATCCGTCAAACCCATTATTATCGCCACACAAAAAAATTTTTCCCAAAATATTTTTTCCATTCGCCAAAAAATTCATACTTTTACCGATTATTTAAAAACACAGAAACTACATTCAAAAATTAAACATATAAATGAGCCAACCAATTATAACAACAGATATTTCGCAGATTAGGCCGGTCTTCGCGGACGGCGCGGGCGAGAATATCAAGAGATATACGCAACTGAAAATGATGTTCCGCACGGGCAAGGAATACGCCGTGCTCGCGGAACCCATGCTCGATGGTGCCAACAAAATCACGTGGCACACCGAGTTTGAAGGCACGCCAGCCCCGTTCAACAAACTCACCGAAGACGAGCGCGAGGCAGCCAAGGGACGCATCAAATATCAGGTAAACAAGTTGTACAAAGCGGTATTCAAACAACTGTACCGCAGTAGCATGGCGGACGTGGCAGACATGTTCGGCGTAATCGACTCCTGCATCGAAATCCCCGACTACGACAACATCTACCGCATCCAAAAGCCCGACGGCAAGAGCAACTACGTCCTCATCAAGTGGGGCTTCATCAGCGACGACTTCAATGCGCAGACCGAACTCGTAAAACGACTTGTGCCTACCAAAGTGGACACCGTGCGCATCAAGGTAATCAAAAACTCCAAGACAGCCGCCAACGAGCCAGTTACCGTAATCTACAACGGCAAGAGCAACCAACTCACCACCGACTCCAAAGGCTACGTGGTAATGGAGGACATACCGTTGGGCGACCGTTTCTCAGCCTACGCCGAGGACAAGGACACCATGACCGACTACACCTGCGACGGCAGCGACGAGTACCACCTCCTCATCGGCACCAAGAGCGCAGACATGAACTTCGTAATCACCGACGCAACGGGACAGCCCATTGCCGACTCCGACGTGTCGTTCACCTACGACGGCAAGACCTACTTCGAGACCACCGACGGGCAGGGACGCATACGCCTGCGCGACATTGCGGAAGGCACGGAGGTAACATGCAAACAGCGCAACTCCGAAAAGAAATTTGTATGCGACGTCAACCAACGCGAATACCTGATGGAAGGCTCGCGCCCCGTCGCCGAAATAGACGTTGCCGTGATGGACGAATACGGCGAAGGAGTGCCGGGCATCGACGTCAAGTTTACCTACAACGACAAGAGCCTCAGCGTCTCCACCGACCGCAACGGCAAAGTCTCCATAGACAACATGCCGCCCGACACCGAATTTAAGATAGAGTGCAGCGGCAACAAGTACCAGACCGCCAACACGCGCCTCACCACGCACGAGGGACTCAACATGACCGAAATCAAAATCAAGAAAGTCTCCACCAAAGGCTCCATGACCATCAAGGTAGTTGACGAGAGCGGCATCCCGATTGCCAACACCCTCGTCCGCTGCGAGACCGACGATTTCCGCCAGGAGTACTACACCAACGAGGCGGGCGAAATCTCGATAGAACAGGTAAGTTACAATTCCAACGTGGTTTGTACGCAGATAATCAACGGCTTGGGTTCGCACAGGCACACATTCACCTTCATGCCGCAGCAAAACGATTACGTCCTCAAAGGCGTCAAGATACTTGCCGACGTTACCGACCTCTGCGTACACGTTACCAACAAGAAAAAGGAAGTGGTGCCCAACCTCCGCATCACCATCGACGACGGACACAACGCCATCAACAAAATCACCGACAAGGACGGCAACATCAACGTCCCCGGCCTCGAACGCGGCAAGGCTTACACCATCACAACGGAGTACGACAACAAGACCACCGAAATCAACTACATCCCGCAACAGCCGCAGGAGAACCTCAACCTCCAAGTGGGCAGAAACAACATAGGATTCCTCCTGTGGCTCATACCGCTCATCGCCATCCTGGCATGGCTCATCATAGCCATCCTAATCCCCAAGATACAAGAGATGATGGCAACGCCAATCATAGTGGAAGACACCACCACCGCGCCCGCGCCCGACACCACAAACATCGCCCCGCCCGTCGTGGAGCCAGAGCCAATCAAAGGCATCCTCCTGACCATCAAGGACGGCAAGACCGGCGACCCAATCTCCGGCGCGAAAATAAAACTCGAATACGGCAAGCCCGCCAAGAAACTCGAAGCCACCTCCGACTCCACGGGTCGTTTCAACTTTGAGGACGTGCCGATGGACGACTCCACGCTGATGGTCAAGGTAACGGTCAACGCGCCCGGCCACGAGGAATACATGTCGTCGTTCATATACACGCCGGAAAAAGTGATAGAACTCACCGAAACCTCCTTCGACTCCAACGACATCCCCGTCAACTGCGGCGTAACGGTGGAATCCAAGGGTTATCACTCCACAATCCGCACCGTCAACGTCAAAGTGCCAAAAGGCAAGGCGACCATCGGATTCGACATGTTTAACATCCCCGACGAACTCATAGTCTATACCGGACGCGCCTCGCAAATATCCGAAGATAAGGTAATCTACCGCACCGACGGCTTTATAAAAGGCCCGTTCCGCAAAATCACCTTCGACTACGACACCCCCGACGGACTCATCACCGTGCGCATCAACGGCGGCGACAACACCTCCACTCAGTGGTACTTCAAGGTTTATTGCCCCACCGCGCCGGCGCAAAACAAGACTAACAACAACAAAACTCAGCAAAAATGAACATCGTATCCACCAAAGAAATTTCGGACATCCGCTATTTGCTCGGCAGTTCGGTTACAGCACCCAACATGTACCGGCAGATAAGGGCTACGTTCCCGGATTCCAACGTCTATATGATTTTCGCCGAGCCAATCGTATTGGAAGACGGCAGGAAGATAGCGTGGTCGAGTAGTTATCCGGGCGGCGCGGTGTGCTACTCGCGGCTTTCCGACGAGGACAAGAGCGAGGCGCAGGACATCCTCAGCCGCGACATGAACGCCCTTGTGAACGCCGTCAAGAAGTTCAACGACAATTCGATAGTAGAATTTATGAACAACTGCATGGAAATCCCCACCCTCGACGACGTTTACCTCGTAGGCGCGGGACCCGACCGACACGCAGTAATCACCGAATGGGGTTTTGTACCCGACACCCCTGGCGCAGAGAAGGGATTGCTCATCAAGTTCCTGAATATCAGGAAAATCCCGATGAAGTTCAATGTTGTCTATAACGACGACTTGACGCCCGCACCATTTGAGGATGTCCTCTTTGAGGTGGACGGCAAACCTATGTCTGCCAAGAGCGACGCAGAAGGCGTTATCACCCTCCAAAAAATCAAGGAAAACGCCTTTGTGAAGGCTTGGGACGCTCAGGACGACGAGAAGAAGACCTTGCAGACCTACAACTGTTACCCCGACGGCAAATACACCATCAAGGTAATCCCCAAGGGCGACATGAAGGTGCAGGTGATTGACCAGGACGGCAACATCCAGAGCAACGTTACATTCCTGTTCACCTACAACGAACAGACCTTCCAAGCCATCTCAAACGCCGAGGGCATCATCACCATCGAGCGTCTCAAAAACGGCACCAAGGTAGAGGCTTTCCAAAACGGCGAAACCGGCACACGCGAAAACTTGAACACATTCATCTTCGACCGCAAGACACCACTATATAAAATAGTATTGCCGGTAATCAAAGTGGCTGAGCCTACTCCCCCACCCCCGCCGCCGCCACCTCAGACGCACAACATGCGTTTCAAGGTGATAGACGAGAAAAACAACGTCATCAAGAGCGCGGAAATCACCGTCAAGTACAACGGCAAGACCGAAACCCTCTGGACCGACGCAGAAGGCTACGCCGAACTCAAAGACGTACCCCTCGGCACCGTCGTAGAGGCTAAGGC
>CAMJWL010000017.1 GCA_946409405.1 uncultured Bacteroidales bacterium | reverse complement strand
TGTCTATTGCCTCGCCGTCCTTGTCGAGACCGGCTGCAAGACCGATAGGGTTGGGGAATTTGATGCCAAACACCGTCCGTTCCCATTTTTGATCTTTGCGCTGATACAACGCCCTAATGAGCGGATTGAAAATCCTGATTATTTGGAGTACCCGCAGCACTCCCATCGTGAAGCCGTGTATCTTCTCAGGATTGAATAGGAAGAAGATCGGCCTTATTATATGCTTGTACATTTGTTCAAAAATTTTCTGCAAATATAACGATTTTTTGTTAGTTAAAAATTTTAGCAATCAATTTTTTTTACCTAAAATTGCATTATGACATTTTGGCAGTATTTTTAAATTGGATATTAGAGAGTTACGATTTTTATGGTAAAGCAAATTTTTCAAAAATACATAATGCAGAACACGATATGCCAATTTTTCCTTTTTTTGTGGGAACGATGGTCTTTCCATGACGAAAATTGACGGGTCATACAGATTTTTCGATAACTCAAAATCCTTGCGTTTGCCTTACATCGTATAAGCGGCAATGTGTATATCAAAACGTAGAGCCGATATTGATGCCTGATTTTTAAAAATAACTCGCTGAAAATCAATTAGTTATATAATACAACCATATATGATGCTCAGTATAGGTCAACTATACAAGTCAATAATCCACGATATACAACTACTATTGTAACTTATTGATAATCAGTTAATTATATGGAATGTTTACAGAAATGAAACTACATTCTGTAATGCAAAAATTAATTCTCGATAGTATCAAATACAAAACTTAAAGTATAATGTACAAAAAGTAAAGGAGTTGCCCTTACAACAAAATCGCGGAAGTGCCAAATGTTACTTCCGCGATTTTCGAATATTGTTGATATGATAGTGTTGTTGCAAAATTGTAAATCCTGTTCCAAAGGTAACTTACATGCTCGGCGAGTAAATTGTAAAGGTTTTGGAACTGTGGTCGAGTACGATGAGACCGTTTGCCAACATGGTCTGAATCTGAGTCTGTTGACTCTGCACATTTGTAGCGGTGTTGTTGACTGGTGCGGCAACGGTCTGGTTTTCAACTTGTTTCCTTGTTGAGGCATCAGGCATGGTGGTGGGTTGGTTCACAGGTGCGGATATAGGTCTGTCCGCTTTTGTACGCGGCGGGTCGGGTAGGGTAGAGGCAACTGGCTTTGCCTCAGCGAGTTGCGTGTTGACTGGCGGCGTGTTTACATTTGCAGACTGTTCATCTGTGGTTGGCGCGTTGATGGGTGGCGTGTTTAAAGTTGGCGCGTCCGATGGTGGTACGTCAATAGGTAACGTACTGTTGATGTTGTTGTTTTTGAGCATGTTGCCATCGCCAAACAACAGCCAGTCGGCACTGATGTCGGGATAGCATTTGAGGATTTTCTGCACCAAGGTAAGGCTGGGATTGTTCCTGCCCGACATGATGTGCGATATAGCCGACCGCTGAATGCCGAGCATGGCGGCAAACTTGTTGGGCGTTACCCCGGCGTGATCCATTATTTTTTGTAACCTTTCTATCATGATTTACAATCTTAAATTTGTTTTGATTTACAAATATACAAAAATGTTTTGTTCCCACCAAATAAAAATGTTACTTTTTTAAAAATATTTTCCATGTTTACAAATGTAATTTTGTAAACAATGTTTACAAGTGTATCATTGTAAACATGGAAGGATTTACTAAATATTTAACGCTTGAATTTTGTAAAATCTACTTTATTTACAAAAATGTCCCTTATTTACATTTTGTCGGGAGTTTGATTTTTGTCATCGTTGTATAGTTAACAATCTGATACATTTTTAGTTGCGTTTTTATCAACTTATAAGCATTTGATTATTAATAAGTTACATCGTTACAAATGTTTTTCTTATTTTCTTTATAAATTTGAGAAAATGTGCAATTTTGGATTGGTTTTTGCATTATATTATATAGTTGACAATCTGATAGTTTCTTAGGAATCTGATAAAAAAGTAAAAAAAAATTTACTTTACAGACGCCGATTTTCAGGTTTAAGGCACAAATACTTGAAATAGAACCTTATAAAAGTCAGGTTTTCAAGTGTTTACAAGATGCAAATTTTTTTTCTTAACTTCTACATTCGATGCCACTTAACATTAGGGACAAATTTCTTGTACCATTACTTCAACTAATCACTGTAAATATCTGGGAATGAGATAGTTATATCTTTATACCTAAATTTTACCAAAAGTTAACATTAGATATATTTGCTCGGCAAATGTTAATTTAGCAAAGTGATATTTTTTTATATGTACGTTTTCCACCTTTTATCTCTGCATCTTCATCATATCAAAAACTGTTCTTAGAGGATAGATTTTTATTGTGTTTACAAATGTAACTTTGTTAACATCAAAATGGCTTGTTTGTTTACAAGTGTATTATTGTAAACATGGATGTTTGTTTGTAAAATTCCAAAATCTTATTGTTTACTTTTGTGTATTGTCAACTTTTGGAGATTGTATTTTTGTAACTGTCAGTTAGTGACATGTTTTTCATGTTTAAAAAATTAATCAGTTCTTGTTGTCATCGTAAATTTTCAGTTGTAATAATCTGATGATTGTTGTTTACCCCTATAAAACGCTATTTAGAAAAATTATTGGTGGCGTGTTTACAAAACTTTTCACGCGAAACACTTTATTTTCAGGAGGTTGGTATTATGTAACCATTGTGGATGCGTGTTTTTTTCACATGCTCTCCCGTGGGTTCACACCCACGGCTATGTTCTGACACCCCTTCGGGGTTTTGCATAATGTAGATTTATTGAAAAACAAGAAGCGTGTGTGTTGATGGCATTTAGACGGATGTAGTTTTATGAGTGTATTTACATTTTACCACCCCCAATACAATACCGTGTAGTGCATTACGTAATGTATATATATCATCATGTAGATTAAACTTTGCATTATAACTCGCTGTAAATCAAGTATTTACCTATATATTCTATTCTTTTTTACATTTGTGCTTCTTTACGTTGTCGTTTATTGGGATAGACGACAATTTTTTTGTGCAAATGTCGTCGAGATGTCGCCTAAAATAGAGAAGGGCAATATTTTGCTTGTTTAGTGTATGTCATCGTGTCAGTTATTATTGTTTGTTTGCTAAAAACATTAGCAACCGCCAAAAATCTTGGCATTTTCGATTATTTCGATAGTGCCAAAATTTTTGGCATTGTGTGTTACATTTGTTTATGCTTTTTGTAAAAACATTAAACAAATGATTTCCAACTGTTTTTTGATTTTCGTTGGTATTTTTTTTGATTTCTAAAATTATTATTGCTAAATTTGTAACCTAATATATTTATGAAAAACCATGAGAAGGTTGTTTGCAGCGGCGGCGGCGTTGCTGATGATTGCAGGTACGTGCGAGGCACAGAAAAGGATGGTGTTGCGCGGGAGTAGTTACCCGAAGGCAGACACCGTGCAGTATTATGTGCCGTCTTCGCTCCAAAATGGCGAGCGTTGCCCGGCGGTGGTGCTGTTGCATGGATACGGCGGCAGTTTCAGACAGTGGGCGTCGATTGCCAATTTGCAATATTACAGCGACGAATACCACTTCGTTATCGTCTGTCCCGACGGTTTCAAGGAGTCGTGGTACATAGATTCGCCGTTGAAAAAGGGTGAGAATTATGGCACTTTTTTCAGGGAGACCATTATGCGCGGCATCTGCGACAGTCTGCCGGTGGATACTTCGGTGATGTTTATCAGCGGGTTGAGCATGGGCGGACATGGCGCATTGAGGCTTTTTATGGACAATCCGCAACTGTTTCGCGCGGCGGGCAGCATGAGCGGCGTGATGGATTTGACTACATCGACGGTAACGGCAAGCCTCGCCAAACATCTCGGCAAAAAGTCTGCCGACAACAAGAATTGGCAGAATTTTTCCTGTTGTTACAATATCGACTGTCTCAAAGCCATAGGCAAGCCGATTGTTGTAAACTGTGGTGCACAAGACAACTTGGTAGAAGCCAACCGTAAATTTGCCAAAGCGTGCGCTCAGGAGGGCGTTGATGTGGTTTACACCGAGTCGCCCGGCAAGCACGACAAGAGTTATTGGGCGATGGTGCTGCCCGACCAACTCAGGTTTTTTAAGAAATTTGTCAACAAACATTAGTACACGATATGAAGATAATTGATGCCAAGTTTGTAATGAGCAATACCGATGTTAACAAATGTCCCGCCCCCGACAAGCCCGAATACGCTTTCATAGGCAGGAGCAACGTCGGCAAGTCGTCGCTTATTAATATGCTGTGCGGTCGCAAGGCGTTGGCTAAGACATCCGCCACGCCCGGCAAGACGCAGTTGATCAACCATTTCGTTATCAACAACGAGTGGTACATGGTGGATCTGCCCGGCTACGGATTCGCCAAGCCGAGTATTAAGGTTACAAGTAGTTGGTCCAAGTTTACGGAGCGTTACTTGATACAGCGTCCCAACCTGATGTGTACTTTTGTGCTTATCGACATCCGGCACGAGCCGCAGAGGAAGGACATGGAGTTTATGGAGTTTATGGCTGTCAATGCCATCCCGTTTGTGATGGTGTTTACAAAGGCGGACAAACTCGGCACCGACGCCCGCCGCCGCAACGTGGAGAATTATCTCAAGGAAATGAGGAAGACGTGGGAGGAGTTACCGCAGCATTTTGTTACCTCCTCCGAGCAAAAAATCGGCGGCGAGGAGATTCTCAACTTCGTGGAGGAGACCAACAAACTGTTTGAGCGATAGTATTTTATTTAACCAACGATAATACTGTAGGGACGTTGAGCACAATGTCTCTACCTTTGACATACAACAACAATTAAAATGAGAAAAGGTATATATATAATAACGGTTATATTGCTGACGATGTGTACGTTATGTGGACGTGCGCAGATTTCGCCGTACATCGACAGTCTTATCAACCTTGCTTATAATGCGCCCGATTCGTTGGCGGCGCGTTACAATAACGATGTGTGCTGGAAACTCCGCAACTCCAACCCCGAAACGGCGATACAGTTTGGCAACAAGGCGATAGATTTGGCTAAGAAAACCGGCGACATGGAGCAGTTGGTGAAGGGGTATAGTTATATAGGTGTGTGCCACCGCAACCTCGGCAACTATTCCGACGCGCTCGGATATTATGAACTCGGCATCGAAAACGCCCGTCAGTATGGCGTCTCGGATCAGGAGGCATACGGGTATGTCAACCTTGGCAACCTTTATATTTATCAGGAAAATTATGACAAGGCTGAGGAGCAACTGTACAAGGCGATGAACCTCGGCAACCAATTGAAAGATTCGGCGATATTGGCTTATGCCTACCTCAACCTCGGCCGCACGCGCCTTGGCAAGAAGGATTACGACAAGTCGGAGGAGAATTTTATCAAGGCGTTGGACATCCGCACCGAGTGCAAGCGGCTCAACAGTCAGCGCAACGTGGTGCGCAAATATCTGGCTGACTGCCACGCCGAGGCGGGTCTCATAGACCTTGCTCGCAAGGAGTATCAGGCGTGTCTCGACGACCTCGACATCATTGGCGACTACGACTTGCTCTCCGACATTTCGCTCCAGATGGCAAAAATCAGTTACAGCAAGAAACGATACGACGAGGCGTTGAAATCGGCGCGGAGTTCGCTCGAATACGCCAAGCGCATGGGCAGCAAGTACGCCACGATGAACGCTTACAACATGATTGCCAGCGTCCTCTATTTGCAAAACCGTTACAAGGACGCCGCCGACAACTACCGCGACCAGATTAATTGCAACGACAGCATTTTCAGCGAGCAGTTGACTCAGAAACTTTTTAACATCCAGTTTAGTGCCGACCAATACAAGAAGCAGAGCGAGATAGAGCGCATGGCGAAGGAGCAGGAACTCATGGAGCAGGAGCGGAAGGCGCAGCGAATTTTTATCATCGCATTGCTGGGCGGCATATTGATGGTGATATTGGTGTTGGTGATTTTGAGTGTCAACAACCGTAAGGTAAAACGCCTCAACGCCCAACTCCAGGAGCAGAAGGACGAACTTTCTGACCGCAACGCCCGCATCGAGGAGCAGCAGAAATTGCTCATCAAGCAGCAGACGCAGATTGCCGACAGCATCTCTTACGCGCAGAGGATTCAGACTGTGCTGATGCCTACGCAGGAGGAGTTTGCGAGCGTCTTTGCCGACAGGTTTATTTATTACAACCCCCGCAACGTGGTGAGCGGCGACTTCTTTTGGCAGATGGATTGTGATGACTGTCAGGTGATTGTGGTGGCAGACTGCACGGGACACGGTGTTCCGGGCGCGTTTATGAGCATGCTCGGCATCTGTGCGCTGCATGGCATAGTTGGCAACGGCACTCGCACGGCGGGCGCGATTCTCAACCGTCTGCGCGAACTCATCAAGACTTTGCTCCGGCAGACTTCCGCCGACGATTCCAATCCCAAGGACGGCATGGACATCGCGCTGATGGTGGTGGACCGCCAATGCCAGTCGCTCGAATATGCGGGCGGCAACATTCCGCTTATCTACATCCGTGACGGCGAACTGTTGGAAATAAAGCCGAGCCGCAACCCGATTGGTGTTTACAGAAACGAGACTCCTTTTGTGGGGCAGCGTCTCCAATTGAAGAAGGGCGACCGCATCTACCTTTCGTCCGACGGATATGCTTCGCAGTTCCGCGATGTGGATCGTCAGAAAATAAAGATGAGCGGTTACAAGCGAATCTTGAAGGAGACGTGCGGACTCCCGATGTCGGAGCAGTGCAAGAAACTCAGCGAGGAGTTCGACGCTTGGAAAGGCACTTATCCGCAGATAGACGATATATGCGTGGCGGGATTTTTAGTGTAATGATATGACGAAGAAGATTTTGATATTGACCGACTTTACGCAGGCTTGTTACGACAGCGTTACCTACGGCTTGGATTTTTGCCGCTACTATGGCTACGCCGCCGAGATATTGCACGTGGACGTTGGCGATTATTATGTGGACGAACACGAGCGCACCCGCATCATGGAACTTGTGGCTCTGTACCGAGGCAAGATGCGGCACAGCGTGGAGATGACCACACGCGAGGGCGATTTTGCGCAGGTGATGGGCGAAGTTACCAAGACCGGACAGTACCAGATGATAATACTTGGCACCCACGGGCGGCATGGTTTCCAGTCGTTGACGGGCAGCGCGGCGGCGAGGATTATAGTGTTGCAGGATATTCCCGTGGTGGTGGTGCAGAGCAAGAAGTTTATGCCCATAAGGCTCGCTCTTCTTCCCGTTGCCGACAACATAGAGCAGTACGCCGACGAGATTGCCAAGATGTCGCATCTCACCTCCATACTTGGTGCCGACGTGCAGTTGGTTTGCCGTAGGGGAGAGGAGGGGATTGCCGCTACGGTGTCGCAATATTTTGGGCGGCAGATTCCTGTTGCGTTGAGTGTTGACTATTGCAAAGACCGCACCTTCTCCCTCCAAGCCATCGAATATGGCGAAAAAATAGGTGCCGATATGTTTCTCGGTTTCTCGCACGAAATCTCGCGTCCGGTGTTTGCGCCGGTGCTGGAGCAGTTGATATTTAATTTGGCATTGATACCGGTGATGTGCTGTTGAGATGAGCGCGATTGCCTACGGTTTTATATTTTTTTCGGCGGCGCGGAGTTTCTCCACCGTGCCGAGGTCTGCCCAGCGTCCAGAGTGGAGGTAGCCGTCTATCTGTTCGGTCTTGGCGAGACGGAGATAGAGGTCGGTGATGGAAAATTTGCCGGTCTCCGTGATATACTTGAATATTTCGCTGCTTGCGATGGAGATGCCGCTGAAAGCCGCCGCCCTGCCGTTGCCGATGTCGATGGGGCGCGAATATTTCATTTCGCCGGTGGTGTTGTTTCGCCAGGCGCAGAGTTGCATCGAGCGGTCGAAAATCAGATTTCTTGTGCTTTGCCTGTCCATGACGGCGAGCGTTGCCAATGCACCCGAACATATATGGCTGCTGTACATCACGTCGAGGTCGATGTCGCAGTCAATATCCACATTATATAATATAAAGTGTGGCTCGCTCTCCAGAAACTCCCGCGCCTTCAACATCCCGCCGCCAGTGTCGAGGAGCATGTCGCTCTCGTCGGAGATTAGGGTCTCCGCGCCAAAGTCGTGGCTGTGGATGAAGTCTTTCATCATTTCGGGGAAATGGTGCACATTTATAATAAGGCGTTCGCAACCCGCGAGGACGAGTTTTTCGGCGACGTTTTCGAGCATCGTCCTTCCGTTAAAATTCACCAAAGCCTTTGGCCTGTCGTTAGTGAGCGGTTCGAGCCGTGTACCAAGACCCGCCGCAAATATCATCGCAATCATGTTAAATAAAATCGTTGTTTTTTAGAAGTTCTGGTCTTAATAGCCGTGTGCGCTCCATCGATTGTTCCATCTGCCATTTGTCTATCGCCGCCTCGTTGCCGGAGAGGAGGATTTCGGGGACTTTCCAGCCCTTGTAGTCGGCGGGGCGGGTGTAGATTGGCGGTGCGAGGAGGTTGTCCTGGAAGGAGTCGGAGAGAGCCGATTCGTTGTCGGACATTGCGCCGGGTATCAGCCTCACCACGCAGTCGGTGATGACGGCAGCCGCGAGTTCGCCGCCGGTAAGTACGTAGTTGCCGATGGATATTTCCTTGGTAATCAGGTGTTCGCGGACGCGGTGGTCTATGCCCTTGTAATGTCCGCAGAGGATTATCAGGTTTTGGTATGTGGAGAGTGTGTTGGCGGTCTTTTGGTTGAGGAGTTCGCCGTCGGGCGAGGTGTAGATTACCTCGTCGTAGTCGCGCTGCGATTTGAGGTATGAGATGGCCTTGTCGATAGGCTCTATCATCATCACCATGCCTGCGTCGCCGCCGTACTGGTAGTCATCTACGGTGCGCCGCTTGTCGGTGGTGAAGTCGCGGAGATTCAGGATGTTGATGTCCACGAGGCCCTTGTCGCGGGCGCGTTTCACTATCGAATAGTTGAGCGGACTCTCCAAAAGTTCTGGCAATACTGTTATGATGTCTATTCTCATGGTCTGGTTATCATGTTTAATAACGCCGCAAAGTTAACAAAAAATTCTTATATAACCAAACATTGTTTAGGATAATTGTAGGGCGTTTTTTGTGTCAATTAAACTTTACAATAAAAAAAAGTACAAAAAAATTTCATCTTTAATGTAAAAATAATGTAAATTTTTTTTGGTGGTTTTGTAAAATATGTATAACTTTGTGCAAATGAAAAATGAAAAGTGATCTGCCATGAAACTAAATCTGAAGTATATCTGTTCTCTATTAGTATGTATTGGGGTGGCCATCATTGGACGTACCAATCCGCTTTGGTCGTCGCGGGTGTATTATGTGAAGGGCATGGAGATGTTTCGCGCCTGCGAATACCAAAAAGCCGCCGTCGAGTTTGAGTTTGCCTCCTTCAAGGTGAATGATGCCACTGTGCCGGTTGACAGCGTCAACTACATGCAACGCCTCTCCCTCGATTGCCAGATGCACAGGGACAGCGGCGACGTCAAGTACGAAGCAAGGAAATATGACGAGGCGTTTGTGCATTACGAGTTTGTGTCGCAGCACAATGTTTACGACTCGCATTGCCGCGAAATGATGACCATGTGCCAGCGCAAGAGCAAGAAGGGTGCGTTTGCCAACATGGCTCTGATGGAGCCGGGCAATTTTAAGATGGGGCGCAACGACGGGCCTTACAACGAGGGTCCGAGCCATGTTGTTTACCTCAATCCGTATTACATCGACAAGTCGGAGGTAACAAACGATGAGTTTGTCTTGTTTCTCAATGTGAAGGGTTTGTACAACGTCAACAATAAGAAGCGCATTGTAATAAAAGCCGCCAACTGCCACATAAAATACGACGAGAAGTCGAGTTGGTTTTACGCGGAGAAAGGCTATGGCAATTATCCTGCGCTTGGCGTAACGTGGTATGGCGCATACGACTACGCGATGTGGGTGGGCAAGTCGCTGCCCACGGAGGCGCAGTGGGAATATGCCTTTGGCGACGCTAAGGAGGGCAACGGCCGTTATTACCACAATGTGGGCGAAGGCACTCCCAACAAGTTTGGCATCTACGGCATGAACGACAACGGCAGCGAATGGGTGGAGGATTGGTACAGCGACAACGCATACAGATGCTCAGACCGCATCGACCCCGAACACCACGAAATAGGGGAATACAAGGCTATACGCGGCTCCAAGTCGGACGACGACGATTACAACCCCGCCACCTACCGCGATTACGAACTACCTACATATAGCGGCGGCAGCATCGGCTTCCGCTGCGTAAAAAACATTTCTCATGTCAAGTAAAAATTTCATCGGTTTTCATTATTATTTTTATTAAGTATTTATAATCAATTATTTTATCGGATAGAAATCGGCAATGGAGAAAGCCCGTGGGCATATTAGGACGCCTGCGGGCTTGTTGTTAAACATAATTAACATAAAGTTAATATTTTGTTTGTACAAAGTACAATTAAAATTTCTAACTTGGCATCAAAAATCAGATCGGAGCGAGTTCCCTTGTACGGGTAGCGTCCGCGCAGTTAACAAGATTATTAATCAGACAAACAATCTACGCCATGGAAACGAACAAGAAATCTGCATTTGACAAGAAGGCGAGCGAAATCGTCAATATGGACCAGTACAAGGACGTAAATATTAAGGCGTGCGAAATACCCGAGGTAAAGGCGTACATGGACGAACTCTATGATGAATTCCGCTCCAATCTTTCCCAAAATTTCCAATCGTCCGCGTTCGATCTTCAGTTGAGGGCTGTTTATGATTTTGCCTTCGAGGCGCATTGGTTGAAGAGGCAGTTGCGCAAGTCGGGCGAATTTTTTATCACCCATCCAGTGAGCGTGGCGTTGATTGTAGCCAACGAAATCGGCATGGGCATTACACCGGTACAGGCGGCATTGCTGCACGACGTAGTGGAGGATACTCCGATTACCAGCGAAGACATCAAAAAAAGTTTTGGTGCTACCATTGCCGACATAGTGGTAGGTCTTACAAAAATTACCGGCGTATATAACGCGGAACGCAATGGGCAGGCGGAGACTTTCAAGAAGATGTTGCTCTCCATTCCGCACGACGCCCGCGTGGTTTTTATCAAACTTGCCGACCGCATCCACAATATGCGGACCATGGAGGGCATGAAGGAGAGAACCCGTAGAATCAAGTCAAACGAAAACCTCTATGTTTTTGTGCCGGTGGCGGATGCCATTGGGCTTTTTGACTTCAAGCACGAACTTGAAGACACTTCGTTCAAGTATTTGTATGAGGACGAGTACAACAACATCGTCAAAAAAGTTGACTCGTTCAATAAGAACAACGCCGCTTTGTTTTCCCAATTCAAACTCGAACTCATGCGGGTGCTTGTTGATACTGGCTTCACCTGCAAGATTGTTACCGAACCAAAGACCTACTACCAGATATGGAAGGAATACAGGATCGACAAGCCAATCGAAGACTGCCACTGCATGGCGGCGAGGGTGGTGTTCAAGCACCAATTTTCAAATGGCAACAGGAGCAAGAGTGATGACGTGAGCGAGTATTACAAGATATTCTCCTCTATTATATGCAAATTTAAGGAACGCGAAAATTCGCGCGTCGATTATGTAGTAAGGCCATTGGATAATGGATTCAAGGCTCTCATTTTCAAGGTTTATTTTGCGGCGCAGAGCATTGAGGTGCAACTCATTGATGAAGACTACGAGATTATGGCGCACCGTGGCATCACCACCAAAGGCGGCGCGAGGGGAGGAGTGGCTGACCTCCAAGACAAAATCAAAGATTACGACGTAGATAAGAACGCTGAGGATATTATACAGGTGATTCACGACCAGTTGTCGCAAAAAAAGATTTTTGTATTTGCACGAAACGGCGATGCCAAGGAGATTCCCCAAAATTCTACAGTGCTCGACTTCGCGTACTTCATACACACCGATGTCGGCAACCACTGCATCGGCGCATACGTGGGAAATAAGTTTGTGCCGGTGGATCACGAACTTCAGACCGCCGACCACGTTACAGTGCTTACCTCGCCGAGTGCCCGTCCGCAACATTCGTGGATGCATTTTGTAAATACCGACAAGGCGAAGATGAAGATAGAGGAATATTTCCAGCGCAATCCTACCAATTCCCTTCCTGATGTGAAGAAGGGCGAGCAGATGTTCCACAAACTGATGTACGATAATAAAGTGCTGTCTAAAGACGTATTGCTGCTCAACAGCCTTATCACTCACTTCCATTTGTCTAACAGCGACGAATTTTTCAGGCAGATTGCAAGCCAGGAGATTTCTCTCGAAAAACTTTGGAACGCCACAGAGTCAATCCATCGTATGATTAGGCTCAACAAGAAAATTAACGGACGTCCGTCCGGCTTTACAATTTACAAAATCAACCCCAAAGAGCCGTTTACAATAAACAAGGACATCAGTTTTATCGCCGCCGACTGTTGCCACCCGATATGTGGCGACGACGCAGTGGCTTTTCTCGACAAAGAACACATCCTCTACGTACACCGTCGCGATTGTGATGCCGCCAAAAAACAAATTGCTTGCCGCAGTAGCGAAGTTACAAGCGTATTGTGGGAAGGCGACGTGGAGCCGATGCTTACCGCCATCCAAATTAAAGGCACAGACCGTCAGGGACTTATCAGGGATGTATCGATACTTATCGACAGTTGGAGGGTCAACATAAAATCCTTTGAAATTGGTGCATCCGACAATCATTTTACTGGCACAATCAAGATGATGGTAAAAAATACTGAAACTCTTAAGCAATTGGCATCACAATTGAGGCTTATCACCAATATCGTTTCGGTAAACAGGATTGGACCCAACAACGTTGGCGAGTGGATTCCGAAATGAACCAAAGAATAATACAATAGCAAAAAGATAAATCGCGCAAAAGATAATCATGAGCATAGACATCAAGGCATATTCGGACTCGGAACTTGTAGAGCGTTACAGAGAGAGCGGCGAGGGGCGTTACATGGCCGAACTATACAAACGGCATACTAAAATGGTCCTCGTCTTGTGCTATAAGTACCTCAAAGACAAAGATGTTGCCAAAGAAGCCGTAATGCAGATATTCGAAAACCTCCTTCACAACCTCAGAAAATATTCCATCGACAATTTTCGCAGTTGGCTGATGTCGGTAACACGCAACCACTGCCTCCTTATGCTGCGCCGAGAGAGCGGCATAGTGGAATATTGCGATTTTTTTCAAAAAAATGTCGAAGAATTTGTGGAATTTGAGGACATTTTTACTCTTAATAGTAAAGAAGAAGAAGAAAAGCGTTACGACAGCCTTTTTGAGGCGGTGGAGCAACTTCCGGAGGAGCAGCGAGATTGCATCACGTTGTTTTATTTGAAAGGCAAGACCTACTCCGACATCACGGAAATCACCGGCTACGACTTCAAGCAGATAAAGTCGTATTTGCAGAACGGACGGCGAAACTTGAGAAAGGTTCTCTCTGAGGGCGGCTTAAAAGCCATGGTAATCGTGGCGACGCTTCTCCTTCTCAATGTTTAACAATCAAAATAAAACAAAAAATATCATGATGGATAACGAGCAAATAACAACATCAAACGGGCGGTGTCCCGCCTACGAGCAACTCGAAGCCTACGTAAAAGGAATCCTTGCGCCAGAAGAAGCGGCTCTGATAGAGCGTCATCTGCAAGAGTGTGCAGACTGCCGCGAGATATGCGACGCCATCAAGGAAGCCGACGCCGACTTTGTGGATGCCGCCATACCTGAAATCAACTCACGCATCGACAGCCGTGTCGCCTCAATGGACGGCAAAGTTGTCGCCAAGGGCAATAACGCCCCCAAGGGACGCATTATTAAAGCGGTTTTTAAGTACGCGGCTGCTGCGGCGGTAGCAGGTCTCTGTATCTGGTTGACTCCGAAGTTGGTAAGCAACGGCAACAGTGGCAGCGTCGCCGACGATACCGAAATACATGACGATGCGCGGCGACACAAGCAGCCGGAACTCCCCACTATTGGGCAGCCTGAATCTACAACGCCTTCCGCGCAAGAACAGGAACCAGCCGCTGCTGCCGAGCAAAAGGCGGAAACTACCAGTACAAACACGACCGTAAGCACAGATTCCCCCAAACGACAGGGCAAGACCGATGCTCCCAAGACCGACAATTCGCAGAAGCAGGGCAACGCCACCAAGACCGATGCCTTGCAGGACGAATTTGAGGCGGGTGTTGTAACCCGTGGAGCGAACATCGCCAAGCCGAACACCGATAATGTAGTAAATACCGACAAGGTGGAGAAACTGATGGTGGATGCTGTCCGTTTCTACGACGAAAAGGACTTCACCGTAGCCAAGGCATTGTTTGAACGCATTGTGGAGGAGGATCCCAGCAACAATGACGCTCTCAAGAAACTCGCCCTCTGCGATTACAATCTCGGCAACTATGGCCCGTCGCTCAAAAACCTCCGCCGTGTAACTCCAAAGGACGAAACCGAAAAGCGCGAAATCGACGGCTTAATCGACGAATGTCTCAAGCGCATCAGTTACTAAATTCCTTGATAATGCCCTCGCAGGCATCTTCGAGAAGGGTTACAGTATTGTAAAACGCCTCCATATTTCTATTATATGGATCGGGTACAGTGCTGTAACCCTTCACGTTTACAAAGAATTCGGAGATAATCCTTATTTTTTGCAAACAACTTTTTGGCGCGTCTTGACGCAGTGAGCGTATATTGTAGTCGTCCATGCCGATGATGAGGTCAAAATACGAAAAATCGCTTTCCTTTACTGGTCTTGAACGGTGGGTGAGGGTATAGCCCCTGTCTTTTGCTGCCCGTCTCATGCGCTCGTCGGGCAGTTCGCCTTGGTGATAGTCAATCAGTCCCGCCGAATCAATCTCCCAATCGAGACCACGCTCGGCGCACATTTTTTTCATCACGCCTTCCGCCAATGGGCTGCGGCAGATGTTTCCTAAGCATACAAAAAGAATTTTCATAGTATTATAATTTAATAGTTGTTATCCCCGCCTCGTTCTTGCTGCCGTTCATTATCACTTTGAGCGGCGCGGCGAAGCGGACGTGGCGGAAGTATTGGGTGCTTTGTATCAATTGTTGCGCCTCCAAAATTTCGCGGCGGAGGTAGCAGTTGCGGTTTTCCTTCTTGATGGCGAAGTAGCCCACGTTCATGCTCGTGATGTTGTGGAAGAAGTGCGAACCGTTGGAGAAGTCCAACGGATAGCCTTCGAGACTTGTCTCGATGATGACGGAGGCATTGTTGATTTCTGACCACTGCACAGGCACGCCAAGGAAACGGTCGCTCGTACCCCAACGTCCTGGCCCGATGAGTATGTACTTGCGCCCCTCGTCGCCAAGCAGCGAATTTAGGTAATTGATTTCACGCTCCATCTCTATGGTTTCCAACTTGTTGAATTTAGTTTCGTCGATGTAGATGACATCTGTAATCGAATCTATGACGCCGTTGCCGAGGCTTTGGTTGGTGTAGAGCAAAGTGTCGGGCGAGGCAGCCACCTGCGAAAGGTCGATGTCAGTGGTGTCAAACGAACCCACCATCGGCTTGATTTGCAGGAGGTAGAATGTCGGCTTGCCGTTTTTGGCTTTGTTGAGGTTGACGGCGTATTCAATCTCCACGGGCGAGCCAAATGCATCCTTCACTTCTGCGAGGATTTTGCTGATGGCTTCCGCGAGCGGGAAATAGTTGTATTGCAAAATGTCCGCAAAATTCACAATTCGGGGGCCGTATTCGTCGAGACCGGGCGAGAAGGTGTCGTTGTCGGGATTATAGACCGACGCGAGGTGCTTCAACGAGCCGTGCTTCTCCGCCTCGTAGATGTTGAGGAGTTTGAGCGCGGCGAGTTCACCATTGTTGAGGAGGTCAACCTCTTTGAGCGAGAGATCCAATGCGTAAAACTTTGTCTGAGTGGAGTTGAGCAAGTCGTCCTTGGTGTACATCGACACTTCGGGATACATTGGCGAAAATCTGTACGACGGCCATCCGCCCACCACGTAACAGCCCAATCCCAAGCCCGCAACTGCGTAGCCTTCTTCGGGTTTCATATTGGCTACGGGGTAAAAATTGTACGACTGCGCCACGCCGCTGATGTGCGGGTAGAAATAATTGCCAAAACGACTGCCCACCACTTCCTGAATTACAATAGCCATCTTTTCCTCGGCGATGTTGTGGTGCACCGTGTCGTAATAGCGGCGCGCCGTGTCGGAATACATCGAGGCATAGATGAGTTTGATGGCGTGGCAGACGAGTTCGAGGGTTGCCGCCTTGTTGTCCTTTTCGTTGGGGATTACAAACGTGCTGAACACTCCCGCAAACGGCTGACTTACAGAATCTTCTGACGTGCTTGACGAGCGGATGGCAAGCGGGTTGTCGGTCTGTTGGAGGATGATGGCGATGCGCTCGCGGAGGGTGTCGCTCAGGTGTCCGTTCCAAAACATCAATTTCAACTCCTCGTATGGCGTCTGCGAATATACCGCCTTGTCAAACAGTCCGTTAGAAGAAATGAATTTGCTGAACTCCTCCGTGCCTACCACCATCGTGACGGGTGCCCAAATGTTGATGCGGTCGGTGAGCGACGATTCGGCGAGGTTGTAGATGACGGTGTCGATGAAAGCGATGCCGCGACCCTTGCCGCCGAGAGAGCCGGGAGCGAGGGTAACGATGTTGCGCTCGTCGATGCTCGAAGTCTCGTCGAAGGAGAGTATCTTGCCGCGTTTTTTCACCTTGCGGTATTTGTTGATGGCGTCCAACAGCACCTGCCTCAATTCCTCCGCCTCCTCCACGGTGTCGGTGTGAAAATTCTTGAACTCCTGCGCCAATTGGATTTCGCCGCGCCCCATCAGCCAAATCGAAAATTGGTTTTTCCTGCCGTGGCGGTAGAGCGAGTCGGCGGGCACTTCTTTGAGCAAGTTTTCAAACTCACGGAGCGAGTGCGCAGTGCCGATTATCTTGTCGTCATTGGTCTTGAAGATAAACTCGCCATAGCCCATATAACGTTTCAGGTAATGCTTGATTTCGTTGAGGAGGCGGGGGCTGTTTTTGTTGACAAAATACAACTTCGGGTCCTTGTACAGGTCGGGCGCGAGGTCCATCGGCTGTTCGGTGCTTTGGAAGATGACCGGCACGGTGTATTGCAGGCTCCGCATATAACGCAGGAATTTGAAGCCCGCCTGATGGTCGATGACGCCGCCCCATTCAAACTCGATGTCGCTGATGACGCACATCAGGTTGTCGCGGTATTTGTTGAAGATAGCGATTGCCTCCTCGTAATTGCGGGCGTGGAGAATCTTGGGACGCGAGCGCATCTTGACGATTTTGTCGATTTCGTTTTTCTCCACTTCGGGTATCAATTGCGCCACCTGTCCGAACACCGTCGTGTATAATATCTCCAAATATCTCGAATAATACACCGGCGAATCCTCAATGAGCAAAATCACCTTGACGAGACCTACCTGAGTGTCGTTTTCCACGTTGATGCTGTCCTCCAACGCCTTTACCATTGTGAAGAAGATGTTGGAGTCGCCGTTCCAAGTGTAGAGTTTCTTGATTGCGCTCGACGTATTGACAACTTCCTCATATTTAAGCACTTCGTTTTTCCTGTTGACGAGCAGATACACCGGCACAGAGGGGCTGATTTCGCGGATTTTTTCGCTGAGTGCAACGGCTTTTGCGGGGTCGTTTGGCATTATGATGACGAGGTCGATGTTGGAATTTTCCATAGTGGCAATTGCGTCCTCAGCGCAACTAACACCCGTTATCCTCGGCATCACATAAAGACTAAACTGCATCACGTCGCCCATAAAACGCCCGAAGAAAGAGTCCTCGTTTTCAAGGCAGAAGGCATCGTAGAGCGACGCCACAAAGAGCACGTGCTTCACCTTGAATTTCATCATATCAAGGTAGATGTACTTGTCCAACATCTGTTGGTTGAAGTAGTTTTGGAGGGGCTGATGGTTTTCGGTGAGTTTTCGGCGCAGGACGTCCTCGCGCTTCTCCATATTTGCTGTGGCGGCTGAGCGGAAGAGCATATCGCGGCCAATGGCGTCGTTGATGAATCCGGCGGTGAGCCTCGCGATGTTGGTCAGGAGTTCGCACTCCTCTTTGAGAAACGCGCCGTTGTATTCGGGCGGGAGTTCCTTGGTGTAGAACACCTCTATCATACCCTTGTTGCTGTCGATGGAGACAAACTGTTCCTTGATGCTGCGGTGCGTCATCAGGAAGTTTTGGGAGAGGTATTCCTTGCCGTCGTAACGGATTCGCGCACAGGCGTGTCGCGGGTATTGCATAGCGCGGGGCAGGATGTTGCAAATGTCGTTGAGCGTGCTGCCGATGTCGCGCCCCTCCTTGATAATAGCGGTGGTGCGGTTGATGGCGTCGAGTTCCTGCATACGCTTGGAGTTGAATTTTTTCAACTGTTTCATCGTCGCCGTGTATGACGCGCCCGTTATCATCACCGCCAAATATCCGAGCAAATGGTGCTCTTCGGGCAGGAACGGGTCGGAGTCGTCGCCGGCGGGGCATCCGTCGCGGTAATATACCTCGATGGTGCAGTGGGTGTTGTCTGCCGCCTCAAAATTTTTCACCATACCCTTGCCGCATTGTTCGAAGCCGTTGGTCTTGAACGCCTTGTTGCCAAAAGTAATCCGCGCCATTGCGTATTCGGGGTACTGCATCGCGAGGGGGATGGATTGGCAGATGTGGTTGATGGCAGCCATAAAATCAAAGGTGTCCCTGCCGAGTAGCAACGCCGTCTGCCTGATGCTCGTCATCTCCTTGATGCGCTCGCAATAGTTGCGGAACAGCGTCCTGTACTTGGCGGCGAGAGCCTGTTGGTGTATGATAATCGCCAAAAACTGCGACACTTCGTCGAATGCTTTGGGTAGGTTGCCCTCGCGGATTTTGTTGACGATGTACTCCTTGTTGATATGTATGGTAACGGCGTGGGAGTTGTCGCTGTAATATTCGGCTGAGGTTTGCGTGGGCGTGGCGGCGGGTTTGCCGTCGTCCGGCTGTTGCAGGGAGTCGGCGATATGGATTTGGATGGTGAATCCAAAATTAGCGAGCCTTGCGTCGAGCAATTGCTCCCAATAGTTGGCGAGGGCGGTCTTCTTGAACAATCCCTTGTCCTCCCAACATTTGCCACCGTCCGACACCGCGTCGATATATTGAACGATAAGTTGCTGAATTTTTTCCATTTGGTTTGTGTTATTAATTTGCGGCGTAAATATAGGGATTTTTTTGGAATGAAAAGGTACGAAAAACGCTAAAAAATTTTCGGAAAATAATTTGGAGAAAAATTTTGCTGTTATAAAACAAATCTCTATTTTTGGGAAACAAAAAACTATAAGAATATGAACGCCACATTTTCACTTGATACGATATTGAATTTGCTAAGCGGATTGAGTTTGGACAACCGTGCTTGGCTCGCCGAACATCTTATAAATCCGGCGGAGAAGAAGGAATTGGCTTTGCGCAAAGAGGTTGGCAGCGATAGCGGTTGGCCAAAAATTCGTCGTGAAGATATGCGAATATCCGATGATGTCGCCAACCTTGTAAAAGGCTTTGAATTGCCCGAAGATGCCGATTATGATAAAATGAAATTGGAGTATTTGATGGAAAAACACGGTTAGGATATGAAAAAGAAACTGTTTCTTGATACTAACGTTTTCATTGATTATCTTGGTAGCCGTAAAGATTACGCCGCTGCCTCTATGATTATTTCGTTGGCACAAAAGGGGTATTTCTCCCTGTTGGTTTCGTCGCTTTCTTTTGCAACGGCGAGTTACATTTTGAATGCGCATCACAAAAAGTCAAATGAAGAAATTGTTGCAATGTTTGCGGCATTTGTGAAGAAATGCAATGTTACGCCTGTGGATTCGGTTATCATTGATAAGGCTATCGCATCTGAATTTAAGGATTTTGAAGATGCGATGCAGTATTATTCCGCATTAAGGGAGGGCGCAGATGCTATTATCACCCGCAATATAGTTGATTTCACTTCTGCCAAGATTGATGTTTACGAGCCGCAAGAATTTCTTGATATGCTAATGCAGCAAAGTAGAACGTAGGTTGAAAGATGCTATTATGAACAGAATTGAAGGCTTTGCATTGCCATTTGACATTACAAAAATGAACAGGCTCGTTGACTTGATATACGAAAACGGGACGTTGCTTTCGCTATATCAATCGGCGGATGATTATTACTTGTTTTGTTGGGCGGATTGTGACGACCACAACAACCGTTGGATGATTTTCCGTGTAGGTTTTGAATCCTTTACGCAATTATATTTATGGAAGGCAAACGCTACTCGATTTGTTGACCAATAATCCTGATGGTTTTGTTCGTTTTGCGGATTATTGTGGCAAGGGCGATTTCCAGACAACAACGCAATCTTTGCCAACAAATGACATTCCCACGGACTATTTGCCCGAAGAAGATTCGTATTTTTCATTTGAAATAACTGACGAAATTCGCAAAATTGTTTCTCCAAACAGTTTCAAGATTTACGTACCCGAAAAGGAAAAAAGTTTCTTCCTATCGTTTGTTGAAAAGTTGGGGTGGAAGTCAACGGCTGCGGCGTTATAGTAATATTCGTATTATTATGAGCAAAATGATTAATATTCCTCTATTTATCATAATCGTTGTTACCGCCACGATAATTTTTTGGTAGGGGTGGGGGAGGAGAAAAATTTTTTCGGAAAATAAAATGGAAAAAATTTTTCATTCCAAAAAACTTCTTTATATTTGTCGTGTCATATAGATATTTGATAATGCTAATCGAACAAACATCAACATACGCGTACAAACTCAAATACCTTGACAATCCATCATTTGACAAGGTAAAGAATTTGGCAAAGAAGTTTATCGACGAATTGCCGAAGGAACTCGTTGACGATTTGTACAACTCCATCAACCGTGGCGTTGACATCCTGAAAACCGAGCCTGAAATGTTGGTGTATCTATACTCTTTTGGCAATATGCACCAAGCAAAACTCAATTTTGCTTTCGACAAAATTCCCGAAGATTTTTTCTATCAACCCGAAATCAACATCATCGACTACGGCTGCGGACAAGCCATTGGAACGATGTGTTATGTCGATTTCCTTAAATCGAAAAACTATAATCAGCAAATCAAATCTGTAACGTTAATTGAACCATCGAAAAAATGTCTTAGACGTGCCGCACTTCATTCGTCAATTTTGTTACCTGATGCGGAGATTACGACGGTTAATAAAACTTTTGACGAACTTGCGGAAGAAGATATTAATTGCGACGAGGATGTTCCTACGCTGCATATATTGTCGAATGTGTTGGATTTGGAGTTCAATATAAGTAAGTTCACAAAGTTGGTAAAAGGCAGATTGAAGGGATATAATCAGTTTGTTTGCGTAGGACCATATTTCGGGTATGAAAAGAAGGATTTTCGGATGGAAGACTTTGCGGAGTTAGTTGGTGGTGATATTTCGTTTTCTAAGGCTTTTGGGAAAAGTCAGTTTGTTGAAGGAAAGAATTGGACGTGTCAGGTTGTTGTTGCCTCGGTAGGTGAATTGGAAGAAGATTTGTCAACGGAGGTAACGGAAGAAGATATTAAAAATGGAGAGGAAGATAAGTTTGGGGTTGTGTATAGTAGGGATGGGAAACGCTTGTTGAAAAATAATAATAGAAAAATAGATGAATATGAAATAAGGACGGGGACAAAAGTAATTTGTAATCAAGCATTTTTGTATTGCATTTCATTAAGAGAGATTAAAATTCCAAATTCGATTGTTTGTATTGGAAGTAATGTTTTTCAAAATTGTGAATCTCTTCAATGTATTCGTATTCCGAATTCTGTTAGGAAAATAGGTGACTGTGCATTTTGCAAATCTATTTGCGAAATAACAATTCCAAATTCTGTTACTAGGATAGGTGATGGTGCTTTTACTCATTGTTCGTCAATTACAATAATTCATAATCATTCGTTTGTTTCTCATAATCATATGCTTGTCGATGTAGCACAAAAAAAACTATTGAGGTATTACGGAAATGAGAAAAGTTTTGTAATACCTAATTCAATAAAAATAATAGGGGATTGTGCGTTTAACGGATGTTCAACATTACAGGAAATCACTATTCCGACATCTGTTATGGCTATCGGAAGCAAGGCTTTTGAAAATTGTAAATCTTTAAAATGCATTACAATCCCAAAATCGGTAACAAGTATAAATGATAGTACATTTTCGGGGTGCAAATCGTTGCAACATATCACGATACCTGATTCTATTACAAATATTGGAAAGGGTGTTTTTGCATTTTGTTGGGCATTAAGACAAATTATCATTCCGAAGTCTGTTTTAAGTCTTGGAAACGAATCATTTTTTGATTGTAAATTATTACAAGAAATCACCATTCAAAATTCTGATGTCAAGATTGATAATGACATTTTTGGTTATTTGGGCACAGGAGGCGTGTCCTTGCAACACATCTTTATTCCAAGAGGTAGTATGGGACACTTCAAACAAATGTTACCGGAATATTTATGGGATAATTTGTCTTATATCAAAAAGGCAGAAGAGAATATTGAAAACAAAGATACTGATTTGCCGTTTTAATAACTCCAAAATTGTGATATTATGGAAATTAAGATACAACAACTTTTAGAATACCAGATTTACTTTCAAGAAGGGAATTCTGATGTAAGTTTAATTACTAATATGTTAAAACAAATTAATCGTGATACATTATTGCGGTTTGCTATTGTTATAAGTAAATATATTAATGTGCCATTAGAAGAAATTGATTTATTCAAGTCAAAAGAAATAAACGACCGTTTTATGCATTTGGTACAAACTAACAACCTTAATACAGAATTGGTATTATGCGGAGAACAAACTTATTTGGAATTGTTAAGGTACATTTTTTCAATAGAAACGCAGAAATCGTATCGTAGTTTGAAAGGTGATAGTGGAGAATTATATTATCTGACAATTATTTTAGCAATAAATGAACAAATAGTCAAATTTAATGATAGGGATAATTCATTAGAAAATTTTATTTTTTTGAATGATATAACAACCCCTCTGATTAGTCTTTCTCAAAAAAGTGATTTTGATGACAGAATAATATACGAGTTAGAATCAGCAATTAGATTTTTTGAATTCATAGCGACTTCCAATTATTCAAACTTATTGGATTCATTTTTAGCAAAATATCACATTTCTCATTGGAAAGATTATTTATGGTCTATTTATGTGATAATCGCCATAAGTAAAAATGAGATAGGGATTTTGCGTAAAGAGGTTGTGAATAATAAGGCTAATTGTATAAATGCAAGTGTATTGGATGAAATTTCAATATACTATAACGAAGTTATAAAATATTCTGCCCAAGATAAAAATGATAGGAATACGAATTCTGATTATAGAATGTTTAGAAATAAACCAATTATACTACTTCAAAATGGCGATTATTTTGTTGTTTGTGTTGAATTTTTAATTGATAAGTTGTATAATAGTTTGTATTTCGATTTTAAATCAATTACTCAAACTTCAATTGATATTAATCATTTATTTACGAGTGAGTTTTCTGAAAAGGTTCTTTTTGATTCTTATCTTAAAAAATGTGTTAATACAAATAGTGTTGCAATGTCAGAGGATGATTGTATAAAAAATTATAATCCTCATAAAAGAGAATTAGGTGCTCCCGACTATGTTATATACAATTATTCTTCTATAATTCTTTTTGAGTGTAAAGATATTAGAATTAATGGAGAAATGATCGAGAAACATGATTATGAAACAATAATTGCAGAGTATAAAGAGAAATTATTTGAAAAAACAAACAAGAGAATCGGAATAACACAACTTACAGGACATATACAATCAATTAGAAATGGTAATTTCCATTACATTACTGACATAAATGGGGATATTATTGTTTATCCTATATTGGTTGTATCTGATTACAAGTATCTCGGACAAGGATTGAATCATATTTTCAATAAATTGTACAAAGAATCCATAATTCAATTGAAAATCAATAATGAGAACAATTTACCACTTGTTGTGATGTCATTTTTGACATTGTTTAAATACAACAAATTATTTGAGGAAAAAGGATTTGAATTCTTTATTAACGATTATATTAATCACATAAAGTATGGTTTAAATCAGGTTGAAACATTTGATTGGTATATGTCAGAACATTATCAATCTGATGTCGGGGATATAGTAGAACACATAATAAAAAGATTATTAGAAAATGAAAAACAAAGATACTCTAATGAGCAATAAATTATCCATCCGTTTCTACAACGACCGTGAGGTTCGTGCCATTTGGGATGAAGAAAAATCCCAATGGTGGTTTTCTGTGCTTGATGTTGTGGGGGCTATTAATGAACAGGACGATTATACAAAGAATCGGAATTATTGGAAGTACCTGAAAAACAAACTTAAAAACGAAGCCCCCGAAGTGGTTAGTATCACTAACCAGTTGAAACTTCTTGCACCTGATGGCAAACATCGTTTGACTGATGTAATTTCACAAGAAGGCGTTTCTGAGTTGGCAAAGCATTATCCTAACAACCGAGCCGCCGCCTTCCTCGATTGGTTCACATACAGCGACAATTCCATCGATGGGCAGAGCCGCAAGAAGGCATACACTTTTATCGAAAGTAACCTTGTGGCGGACAGCGACGTCGGCACGGTAAAGGCATTGCAGCAAATCCACGCTTATATTTTTGGTGGATTGTACGATTTTGCGGGCAAAATCCGCACTAAGACCATTTCAAAGGGCGGTACGATGTTTTGTCTTGCGGAATATTTACAGGACAATCTCAAAAAAATCGAACAAATGCCACAAAATACTTTTGACGAAATAGTCAGCAAATATGTTGAAATGAATGTTGCGCATCCGTTTATGGAGGGCAACGGTCGTAGCACAAGAATTTGGCTCGATTTGATTTTCAAGAAGTCTTTGAAAAAATGTGTTGATTGGAGCCAAATCGACAAAAACGATTATCTGAACGCAATGCGCAAAAGCATTGTTGACGATACAGAAATTCGATCGTTGCTTCGTAATGCACTTACCGACCGCATCAACGACCGCGAACTTTTTATGAAAGGCATTGATTATTCGTATTATTATGAGCAAAACTAAATAACCGCCATCCGGGATTGTTACCCCTCCACAATTCTCTTTTCTGAATAGCAAATTTTCAGATATTCGCGGCTTTGGTAATAAAGGTCGCTGTTGAAGTTCTGTAACTCCTTGTTGAACCACGAGTTATAGACTTCAATTAGGGTTTTGATTTTGTCGCCTTTCGATACGTCGGTAATCAGTCGGCAATAAACTTTGCCGATGTCCCAATACGACGGCGGAGTGTATTTGCACGATGCGATATTGTCGAAAGTGCCTGACGAAATATCCGCCATCCGTGCAAATTCGTAGGCATTTTTTTCAATAGGTTCGCAGTGCAAAACGTCTGCCCGCGAATATATAAGTTTTATCCTCGATTCGCCAAGATACTTGATAACATCTTGACGTTCAAGTTTTTGCTGCCGTCCAATGTATTCTATCAGACTGCAAGTATAAAACAAGTCGTTGTCGAATTTCGTCATCTTACCTCCGTTGCTTTGATGAATTTTAAAGTAGCAAGAGCATTTACCGTGTGGAAACTGATTTGGTGCGTAGGTTTCTTGAATTTTGCCAATTCAAAAAACGCCGCTCGTGAAATGTTTCCTTCCAAGTAGTCTTGCAAGTAGTTATAAATAGTGTCGTCCGCCATCGGGCCTTCAACAATATCGTATTTATGTTTTTTGCCGCTCCGACAGTCGATTACAAAATCAAGCCATTCGTCATTTGTAGTGTCGAACTTCTTGACATTCAGCATATTGTCGGGTGTGTAATCGTATTCGCTCACATATCCCGTCAGGGAATATCGTGTAGCCCAACGCACTGCCTGATTCTTGAAAACCGTACAATAAAATCCGAAATAGAAGTCTTTATTGAATTTTGCAATTCTAATTTCAGGATACTCTACGATTTCCTGCGACCCGTGAAAAATTATTGTTGCCATAATTATTATTTTTCGCAAATATAAGTATTTTTTTCAACAATCAAATATTAATGATTGAAAAAAATGGAATGAGTGTACTATTTATCATAATCATTATTACCGCCACAATAATCTTTTGGATGCTGTCGGGGTGGGGGAGGAAGGATTTTTTTGCAGAAATGGCGAAAGATTTTTATATTTGTAGGCGGAAAAAATGTTGTGAATTATGGCAGGGAACAAGAAATACGACTTTTTTATAAGTTACCGCCGCGCTAACAATGGCTCGGTGTGCGGCAATTATGTTGCAGGATTGTTGAGAGGCTATTCTGTGTTTTATGATGTGAGTACCATTACAGAAGGGCAGTTTGCAAAACAAATCCGCGATGCATTGCAAAACACTGATCGTTTTATCCTTATCGTTACCGAAGGGGCGTTTTCGCGACCGGAAAATCCCGGCAAGCGCGATTGGTATTATGAGGAAATTAGCATCGCCATTGAGACAGTCGGGCTCGATAAGATAACGCCTGTCATTTTCAGCGGCACATTAAGCGAAGACATTCTTCCTAACTCTCTGAAAGGCAGGGGGCTTTGTGGATGTCAAAAAGTGCCATACGTGCCTGAATATGCTGAATTTTTTGAGACTAAATTCTACAAACATTTTCATATTTCGCCGCAAAATAAAATGGGCATTGTTCGTGGCAGATACGTCGCACCGCCTACACGGGAGCAGGTGGATGACGATACTGAAATTGACGCCATAGAAAACGAAGATATAATTCCGTTCAATGTTGGCGGCGTTGCGTTCAATATGGTTTTTGTGGAAGGCGGCACGTTCAAGATGGGTGCCACCCCTGAGCAGGGCGACGACGCCGACGACAATGAAAAGCCCGTCCACACTGTAACATTATCTGATTATTACATCGGCGAAACCCAAGTGACACAAGGACTTTGGCAGGCTGTAATGGGCAACAATCCGAGTTATTTCAAGAAGGGCGACAATTACCCTGTGGAGCAAGTGTCGTGGAACGATGCGCAGGATTTCATCGAAAAACTCAACGTCAAGACTTGTATGCCTTTCTGTCTTCCAACGGAGGCTGAATGGGAATTTGCGGCTCGTGGCGGCAATGAGGGCAACGGTTTTCGATATAGTGGTGGCAACGACCTCGATAAAGTGGCTGTGTATGAGCAAAATGCGGATTCGTTAGGCTCTGACAATCCCGCATACGGCACGCATCCTGTCAAAACTAAGGATTGCAACGAACTTGGCATTTACGATATGTCGGGCAATGTTTGGGAATGGTGTCAGGACAGGTATGCCGATTATTCCAACAGGCCTGCAACCGATCCGCAGGGGGATTCATCAAACCCCGCCCACGTCCTTCGTGGCGGCTCTTGGCACGGCGTGGCATCATATTGTCGCGTTTCAAGCCGTCAATACAACAATCCCGATTTCTGCAATTACAATCTCGGATTTCGTCTGGGACTTGTTATAGCACCCTTTTAACCCCCGGAATTGCCCTTAGACCCCACGTCAAAACAAACGACGCCACTGTGGTTATCACGCTGATAAACACGAACTTGCCAAACGCGCCAATCCACAGTCCGTCGAAAATGTTTTGGAAAATCAGCATAAGCGGCAGATGGACTATGTACGCGCCAAAAGCCTGAGCCGCGCACCACGCCGGAAATTTGCCGGTGTTATAAAAGAATCTTCTGAACAGCCAAACCAATCCGTAGCACAGGAACACGCACAAAAACGACTCGTAAATCCCGAACCATTGATATACAAATCCGTCCCAAGCGTCCCCGCTGCGCAGATAGTTGCCGATGCAGAACGCCGCGCCTATTATCAATGCAGCGAGTCCTGTGCGGTCGGTCATTTTGTTGTAACCGTCAGAATGTCCGGCAATTACGCCCAACGCAAACATCATCACGTATTGCAGATAATGTGCCGGTTCTATCTTGATGAAGCCCAACACCCAAATCCAATTGTCCTGCGGACTTGCTTGCCTGATGAAATACGAGCCAACGCCCATCACCGCCGCCATCGCCGCCATAAAAAGTAGGGTAGGGGTTTTGTTTATTGTTAATTGTTTGAATATCAGCCTAATAATTGCGTAAATCAAGCAAAATAGAAACAGACTTTCCAAAAACCACGTATGCCCCACCTCCAACTGATGCGACCCGAGCGAAAAGAGCGGCGTTATTATCGCCGTTGGAATCAGCAGCCGCATTGCCTTTTTGCCGATGAAAGTGCCAAATCCCTGACGGTCGTAACTCCTTGGCACAAAATATCCCGAAATCATAAAAAACAGCCCCATAAAGAACGCCGCGTTGGTGCTGAAAAAATGCCAAATCCACGGCATATATTCTGCGCTGTTGGACGGAGTGTAAGCCCATCCGCCGCCATCGCCGTATGCAATGCCGCCGTGGTGGAAGATAACAAGCACCGTGAGTGCAACTTTCAGATTGTCAAGGTAATAGAAACGAGGTTTTGTGTCCATAACTGCTTTTTTTATTTTGTTGACAAAGGTATGATTATTATGGATAATCACAAAATAATCCGCCAAATAATCCGCAAAAAAATATTTTTTTAGAAACCAAACTTTTGTAATTTTGCAGTTGTAATCAAAATAATAGTATCGTATGGACATTTATTTTGCGCCGCTGCAAGGCTTTACCGACTATGTGTACCGCAACGCATACGCGGAGTGTTTTGGTGGTGTCGAGAAGTTTTTTACGCCGTTTTTGCGTGTGGAGGACGGCGAAGTTAGGAAAAAAGATGCTGTGGATTTGACGGCGACTGCTCCAACATTGCGACCGTCGCTCGTGCCGCAGATTATCGCCAGCAGCCGCGATGAAGTTGACATCCTTTTGCAATATCTTGTAAATCAGGGTTTTGATTGTTGCGACATCAACTTTGGTTGTCCCTTTCCGCAACAGACCGCCCGTATGCATGGCGCGGGCATATTGGCGCATCCCGACAAGGTGCGCGAGGTTTTGGATGCCGCCGCAAAGTACGAGGCAGACTTGAAGTTGTCGTTGAAGATGCGCCTCGGAAATGTTGACAAAAAAGAGTGTTTGGCTATAATTGATATTATCAACGATGCGCCGCTCAGTTTTGTAACCATCCACCCGAGAATTGGCAAACAGATGTACAAAGGCAGCGTTGATTTGGATGCGTTTGCAGATGTTGCGTCAAGGCTGAAACATCCCATAGTTTATAATGGCGATATTGTTGATAATGAGAGTTTTAGGCGCATTGCAACTATGTTTCCAAAACTATTTGCAGTGATGATTGGGCGCGGAATATTGTCCAATCCGTTTTTGCCCGAAAGCATCAAGACCGGCAACAAAATCTTTGACCGCAAGAAGTATCTGAATTTCATCAACTTACTTATTGAAGGTTATCTAAATCATTTAAACAATTTGGAATATATGACCCTCGACAAGATGAAGACATTTTGGGACTATCCCCTGCGCGGCGTTGACAAAAAATGCGTCAAGGCTATACAAAAATCACGAACACTGTCGGAATATGTGGCGATGGTGGCTGTGGGGGTGAATAATTAACCGCGCATTATTTTCATATATTCGTCATAACTAATCGTCCGTCCGCCCATACTTGTCAAATGCTGCGTTTCAAACTGGCAGTCAATCATCTTTACATCATTGTCCATCAGGATTTTGCAGAGGTAGATTAATGCCATTTTTGAGGTGTTGGGCTCCAATGAAAACATACTTTCGCCGCAAAATACGTGTTCGGTCAATACTCCGTAAAGCCCGCCGACGAGTTTTTCTTCCTGATTCCAAACTTCAACACTCAGGCAACGTTCAAGTTCAAAGAGTCGCTTGTAGGCTTTTATCATATCGGGACCAAGCCAAGCATATCTTTCGTCGATACGACCATCCACTTTGGAACAGTTTTCAATTACAGAATCAAATGCTTGGTTTACAGAGACTTTGTATGCGCCTTTGTTGAACATTGTGCGCATCGAGTGGGAAATATGGATTTCGTTTGGGAATATGACAAACCTGTCCATCGGGCAGTACCATTGTATCTGCGATTTGCCTTTGAGGCAGGGGTAATATTTGTCGAGCCGTTGCTTGAAGGCGTACCACGGGAACATTCCGTTGTGATACCCAAGCCACAGCCTCTCCGCCGACAGATCGCCCCCCACAGCAAACCACCCGTCCTCCTCGCCATCACGAGGATTAGGAAAACTTATATCGTTGTCGTCAAGTTGGTAAATCATAGGTGCTTAAATTTTTTACTCCTCCACCGCAATCCATTCGGTGATATTCTTCTCTGTGCTTGAAAAGTTGACGCCGATTTTGAAAATCTTCTTGCCGTCCATTTTGAAGCGGCCGGCGTAGTTTTTCACGTCGATTTGGTTGAGGGCGGTCTGCGCGTCCTTATCTACCTTGAACTCAAAGATATAGACGTAATCATTGTTGATGAGGATGCTGTCGGCGCGACCTTTGGAGAAGTGCGGCTCGGAGATTATAAATTCGCCTAATATGGTGAACAACAAATAGATAACATTCTGAAAATCACGCTCCGCCAATTTCGCGGAGTTGTCGTTGGCGTATGGCAGGGTGCAGAACAATGCTTTGAGCCTTTCGATTACGCTCTCTATGTCGGCGTGGCGGAAGTCTTCCTTAAACTCACTGTAATCCAATCCGTTTGGCTTTTGCGCCGAACAGTAAAACTCCTTGGCAAGCGACAGGAAGAAACTCAGTTCCACTTCGTGATTTGGGAAGCCGAGCATATAGGAGCGGAATTGTTTGTCGTATTCCTTGATGGTGAGGTAGCCGGTATAATACAAAAGCGGCACGAGGTCAGTCTTAAACTCGTCGTCCTTGTAATCTTTCAGTTCGTCCTTGCTATATACAACATCACGTTTGAGCGTCCTGATGTCGAAAGTAGAATTGTGAATACGCTTCATCAGCACAGTTGGCGTGCCGGTCTGAAACCAATAATTCTGCAAGTCGCCCGCCTTGAACGCGCTAAAAAGGCTCACGGGGTTGAAAACCTTGGTGCCTCGCTCGTGGAAAAGGTAACTGTCGTACCATTTGATGAGTTCGGCGAGCATTTCGTCAAACGACACCTCCTCCTTGTCGGCAAATTTTTGGATGTCGTCAGTGAAATTATCCATCAGTTCCTTGTGGGTGATGCCACAGATTGCCGAGTAATTCTCGTCCAACGAAAGGTCGTATGGTTGGTTGGCACCCGAAAATACGGATGTCTTTGCAAATTTGGTGACGCCCGTCATAAAGGCAAACCGGATATATTGGTCAGACGATTTCAGTACCGAGAAAAATCCACGGTAAATCGCCTTGTCGGTATCCAAATCCACACTGTTAATCAGCGGGTTGTCATATTCGTCAACGATGATTACGGTTTTGAGTCCTGTCTTGTTGTAGATGGCTTCCAAATCGTATTCTAAGCGGAAAGAAAGTTTCTTGCCTTCCAATTCCGTTTCCGAATTTAACACATCCTTGATTGAGTCTATTCTCTCTTTTATCAGGCTTTCATCAAATATGATTCCATTGCTTTCCTCATATTTTTTTAATGCCA
>CAMJWL010000016.1 GCA_946409405.1 uncultured Bacteroidales bacterium | reverse complement strand
TTGCCGCCGACGAAGGGCATCCAATCGGGCCAATTGGCATCGATGATGGGGAAATAGAGCATATCAACCACCTTGCCTTGCAAAAACGGCGCGTAACCGCCCATTGCGGGCATAAATTCGGCGACAGAATTGGCGGAATAGCCTGATTGTGAGAATACCATTCCGTAAAACATACAGTCTATCATATTGCCGATTGCGCCGGCGAGAATCATCGACATACACGTGATGAAGCCCTTGTGCGGTTTGCGGTTTTTGACAGCCCAAAGTATATAATAAATCATTCCTGCAATCGCGAGGATGCGGAATATCGAGAGGGCAATCTTGCCGCCGTTGCCGGGCAACGCCCAACCGAAGGCCATACCGGGGTTTTCGGTGAAGAGTAGTTGCGCCTGACGGACGCCGAAGTCCCAATTGATGTAACTACTTTCGCCTAAAAACATATGGGTTTTCACCCAAATTTTGACGACTTGGTCTATCACTATAATCGCGGCGACGACCAACGCCGAGCGTTTAAGTATCGGATTCATTAATAACTATTTACGTTCGTTAAGACTATTTTTGGTTGACACGTCCAACGTGGCGTGCGGCACGATGCGGAGGCGTTCCTTGGGTATCAACTTGCCGGTGATGCGGTCGATGCCGTAGGTCTTGTTTTCGATGCGGATGAGGGCGTATTTGAGGTTGCGGATAAACTTTTCCATCCTGCCCGCCATTATCGAAATGCTCTCCTTGCATTGGTTTTCCTGCGCGTTTTCTTGGTCGGCGGTGTTGTCCACCTGACTACTGTCGCGGTTGCGCAGTTGCTCCGAATAGTCGTCGTAGGCCTTCTGAGCCTGTTCGAGTTTTTGGAGAATCAACTCCTTGAATTCTTCGAGTTCTTCGTCGTTGTAGCGTGTCTTTTCTTCTGACATTTTAGTTATAGATTAGTAGTACAAATTGAAAAACAGCCGCCCAACGCTCTCTAAGGGCGTAAGCGGCTGATTTACTTAGGTTTAGATTTTCGTGATGCGTATCTTGACATTCAGGTTTTCATCGAGGTCGGTCTCCGTAACCCCTTCGCCTGAGAGGGTGGGGGAGGGCAGGAGCGACTGCGTGAGGGTCTGCGAACAGATGTAGTCGCCAAAATTAGCGATTGCGCCCTTGATTGCGTCGGGGGTGGTGAGTTCCACCGTTATCTTGTCCGTAACGTCAAATCCGGCGTCTTTTCGCATATTTTGGATGCGGTTGATGAGTTCGCGGGCGTAGCCTTCGTCGATGAGGCTCTGAGTGAGGTTGATGTCGAGCGCAACAGTTATCTTGCCCTCGTTTGCCACCAAGCGACCCGGAATGTCCTCGCTCGTTATCTCTGTCTCGGATGTGAGGACGTTTACAATTGTATTGTTGTCAATTGTAATCGACATATTTCCATTCCTCTCGAACTCCTGAATCTCCTCTTGTGTGAGGGTTGCGAGCCTTGCAGCCACCGCCTTCATATTCTTGCCCAACTTTTTGCCGAGCACTTTGAAGTCGGCTTTCACCTTCTTGGTGAGGATGCCGGCGGTCTCGTGGAGGTATTCAAGTTCCTTGACATTTACCTCGTTGAGAATCAGTTTTTTGACAGCCTCCAATTGAAGTTCCATTTGAGCATCCAAAATCGGGATTTGGATTTTTTGGAGGGGCTGACGGACTTTCAATGAAGCCTTGCGACGGAGCGCCAACACCATCGAACTTACCTTCTGCGCGAGGTTCATCCTTTCTTCGAGGTCGGTGTTGATTGCCGATGCGTCGTACTGTGGATAATTGGCGATGTGTACAGATGTAACGCAACGTTCTGTTACATTGTTCAAATCCCTAAACAACTTGTCGGCGTAGAACGGCGCGATAGGAGCCATCAGTTGAGCCACTTTTTCGAGGCAGGTGTAGAGGGTTTGGTATGCCGAGAGTTTGTCCTCGGTCATTCCGCCGCCCCAAAAACGTTTGCGGTTCAAGCGGACGTACCAATTTGACAAATCCTCGGTTACAAAGTCCTGAATCATTCTGCCCGCCCTTGTCATATCGAAGGCTGCGAAACTCTCGTCAACGTTCTTGATGAGGCTGTTGAGGAGCGAGAGAATCCAACGGTCGATCTCCGGGCGTTTTTCCAATGCGATGTCCGGCTCGCTGTACGTAAAGCCGTCAACATTTGCATAAAGCGCAAAGAATGAGTATGTATTATAAAGTGTGCCAAAGAATTTGCGGCGGATTTCGTCAACGCCCTCGGGGTCAAATTTGAGGTTTTCCCACGGTGAGGCGTTTGTGAGCATATACCAACGCACGGGGTCTGCGCCAAATTTCTCAACGGTTGTGAACGGATCTACGGCGTTGCCCTTAGACTTCGACATCTTCTCGCCCTTGCTGTCCAAAACGAGTCCGTTGGAGACAACGTTTTTGAAGCAAACTTGGTCAAACACCATCGTCGCGATTGCGTGCAATGTGAAGAACCAACCGCGTGTTTGGTCAACGCCTTCGGCGATGAAGTCGGCGGGATAGGTCTTGTCGAAAAGTTCCTTGTTTTCAAAGGGATAGTGCAACTGTGCGTATGGCATTGCGCCGCTGTCGAACCAAACGTCCACCAAATCGGGTTCGCGGTACATCGGTTGTCCCGATTTTGATACCAACACCACTTGGTCGATGTAGGGCTTGTGCGGGTCGATGCGGTCGTAGTTTTCTTTGCTGTAATCGCCAACTACAAAATCCTTGTACGGATTTTCCTTCATAAAGCCTTTGGCGATGGATTCGTTGATGCCGTTGATTAACTCCTCAAAAGAGCCGATGCAGACTTCCTCGCTGCCGTCTTTTGTGCGCCAAATCGGGAGCGGTGTGCCCCAATAGCGTGAGCGCGAGAGGTTCCAATCGATGAGGTTTTCGAGCCATTGTCCAAAACGTCCCGAACCTGTTGTCGGCGGCTGCCAATTGATGGTCTTGTTGAGTTCGATCATACGCTCCTTTACGGCGGTTGTCTTGATGAACCAACTGTCTAACGGATAGTAGATAATGGGCAGATTGGTGCGCCAACAGTGGGGGTAGTTGTGGGTTGACTTTTCGGAGCGGAAGAGTTTGCCTTCTTTTTTGAGTTTCACGACAATATCAACGTCCACATCTGTCTCGCCGGTCTTGTCGTAGGCTTTCTTAACAAACTTGCCCGAAAATTCGCCCAAGCCGTCCACCAATTTGCCTTGCTTGTCAACGAGCAACAGCGAACCGATGCCCGCCAATTTTGCAACCTTGAAGTCGTCGGCACCAAATGCAGGTGCGATGTGCACGATGCCCGTACCGTCGGTGGTGGTTACGTAGTCGCCGGGAATTACGCGGAATGCGTCGCCGTCGGTGGGTTGTATGTAGGGCAACAACTGTTCGTAGCGGATGCCTACCAAGTCGCTGCCAACGTATTCTTTTACAATGTGATAGGGTACGTCTTTTGAACCTTCTTTCCAAGCGTCGAAGTCGCCGTCCTGGTTTTTCTCGTTGAAGTAACTATTCACCAAATCCTTTGCCATAACGACGCTGATGCGGTCGCCGGTGAAGGGGTTGATGGTCTTCAATTTTACGTACTGAATCTTTGGACCCACGCACAATGCTGTGTTTGAGAACAATGTCCACGGCGTTGTGGTCCAAGCCATAAACCTAACGTCCTCGTCCTCAGAGTCAAACACTTTTTGGCTCTCGGCGGTGTGGTTGTTGACAGCCTTGAAAAGCACTGTCGCCATTGTGTCCTTGACGTCGCGGTAACAGCCGGGCATATTCAATTCGTGGCTACTCAGACCCGTACCTGCGGCGGGCGAGTAAGGCTGCACGGTGTAGCCCTTGTAGAGGAGGCCTTTGTTGTAGAGTTGTTTCAAAAGCCACCACAATGTCTCGATGTAATCGCTTGTGTATGTGATATATGGATGCTCCATATCGACCCAATAGCCGATTTTTTCGGTGATGTCCTGCCACTCTTCGGTAAACTGCATCACAGCCTTGCGGCACGCCTTGTTGTAGTCTTCTACGGAGATTGTCTTGCCGATGTTTTCTTTGGTGATACCGAGGGCTTTTTCCACGCCGAGTTCCACGGGCAGGCCGTGAGTGTCCCAACCGGCTTTCCTATTAACGAGGAAACCTTTTGCGGTCTTGTACCTGAGCACGGAGTCCTTGATGGTACGTGCGAGTACGTGGTGAATGCCCGGACGACCGTTTGCGGACGGCGGTCCTTCATAGAAAATGAAAGCCGGGTTGCCCTCCCTTGTTTTGAGGCTCTGCCCGAAAGTATCTTCGTCCTGCCACAGTTTCAACATCTCTTTGTTGATGTCGGACAGGTTAAATTGTTTGTATTCAGCGAATTTCTTTGACATAATATTATGTTTGAACGTTCTAAATTTCGGAGTGCAAAATTAATGCAAAAAAGGGTAAAATGCAAAAAAAAGTTTAAAGAATGTTTTTGATGTGGCGCGGAAAAAAATAACTAATTGATTTGCAACTCGAACTTATGCCCTTCGTCAAATTTTCGTTGTGAGTAATATGTAACGCTCTTTTTCGTGAGGTTGATTACCATAGTGTATTGTGTGGTAGGATATTGCGCCACGGATTTTATAGATTCAAAAAGTTGGTTGTCGTCCATAATGCCGTGTGCGGCTTCGTAACGGTCGCAAAGTTGGTCGTAGCGGTGGTCAGTTTCCAAAAGTCCTACATTGAGTTTCTTGGGGCAGAGGTAATGGTTGGTTACGGCGGGTGTTGGCGTAACTTTCATTTTGTTGTCAACGTATTCTATCACAACGCTTTGTCCTGTCGTGTCGGACATTGCGTAATGGTGTGCTAAGCCGATGTCTGAGTGCATATCAATGTTGTTGAGGAGATTGATTGCCTCGTTGACAGTGGCGGCGTTTTTCAGGAGATAGGCGATTGCGGCGGTTGTGGTGAGGTCGGGGAGAGGTGTGTTCTGATGGGTCTCCTCGCCGTCGCCTGCCAAAAGATCGGCGATTGCAAATCCCTTTTCGTTGACGCCGTCGAGGGCGACAAACAACACACTCAACGCCTTGTACTTGCTCACAAAGTCCTCCGGCATATAATCATCGCCAAAGCCGAAAAACTCCAAATTGAAGGTCGAAATATATTCGTACCCGCGTTTTGGCACTGCGTGAAGCACAATAGTGTTTGACGAGTTGTAATCGAAATTTCTACCCATCAGGACTTCTCCTACATTGTTTTTAACGGTGAACGCCGCGCATCCAAATTTCATCGGATCGGTTTGTGCGTTGGGCTTGTAATGGCCTTTGGAAAGAAAATTGGTGATTTTTTCCACAAGTTGATTGGCATCCTTGGCACCGCCCGACGCAATGAAATCATCAAAACCGTCGTCGCCACGGAATTCCATATAATAGAAGCGGTCGTCTATTTTTTTTACAGACAACGCGCCGCTCACCAAGTCGCCCAAGGTCAGGTATATGAGCACCCCCGCCAAAATTATCAGGCTCAACAGGCTGATTAATATTATTTTAATTGTTTTTTTCATAATGTATATGTTTTGCTGAATTTCCTTACTTTTATCGTGTCCGCTAATATTCTTGTTGATGCGGTAAAATTACAATTGTTTTTCATAAAAACAAACGATACCTGTCGGAATCGCGGAAATAAATCGAGATTCCGACAGGCATCGTTTGTTATGCACGTTAAGTTTTTTCTGTCTTGTCAAAAAAACTTCCATTTCATATATGTCGTCCGAAAAAATATAGTTACATTTGCGGCAAATAGTAAACGTTTGTCAAAAAAATTGTCAAAAATGAAAACACAAACTTCGATTATTGTTTCCGCGCTCATTGCCGTGACGCTCACAGCGTGTGGCGGTGGCAATACGCAGAACAACGGCGGCGCAGACAACACTCAGACAGCCGCACAGACCACCGAACCCGCAAAAGCAGAGCCACAAAAGCCTGCCGCGCTCAAACCCGTATATGTAGTTGCCGACAGGTTGGGCGAAAAGTTCCTTATGAAAGACCCCAACATCGAGTATAACCAAAGACGTGTGGTGCCCGAGCAGACGCCCGATTCGTTGAAGAATTTCAAGTACATCATCAACGACGGCAAGTATTACCCCGTCAAGTTGGTTGGCTATCAGGTGGGCAGCGAGGAAGGCGACAACGGCCGCGACACGTGGATCAATTTTGACAACAGGCCGGGCTGGATTTATCAGTTGGAATCTGGCAAACTCCTTGAAAAACCAAAGGATGAGTATGATGCGTGTTGGGCTACTCCGCTGTTGGTGGATGAGGCTTTCAAGAGCGCGGTAAAAATTTACCCTGCCACATCCACCTACAAAAACGACAAGAAAATGGATTTGCCCAAGGATTTGGCAGCGAAATTCGAGACTCAGTATGGCCGCAAGATTATGCACGCAAGCCTCGACTACACTTTTGGCGACAACAACGAGTACAAGTTTGTTAACCTCCGTTTCAAAAACAAAGGCAGTCAGGCATTTGCTGTGGTGGCGGTTGTGAAGCCCGACGGCAGCATCTGTCCGCTCGATTTGCCGAGAGAATGGGACGACTGTTCCACTTGGCGTGCCGACGACTGCGGCGAGTTTTATGGCTATGGACTTGATTTCGCAACAGTTGAGAACGGCAAATTGTACGTCTATCTCGTTGACGGCGGCGCGGAGGGCAACAATTATGGCAATTACGAAGTCGCCGATTCGCTCCGTTTGGGAAATATCAACGCAAGTTTCTACACCGCGCCGGAGTAAAAACCGGGATGGTGTGATATTTGCAGCGAAAAAAACGACAATGAAATTTTTTCTCGACATATTAGCGGACGAACCCGAAACGTGGACTTTCACCGTCGAAAAGAACACTGCGATTATGGTGCTTACGGCGGTGGGGGTGCTGTGTGTGGTGTTGGCTCTGATGATATACAGGACGCGGCGCATCAAACGCAGGACAGCCGCCAAACTCGCCGAGAAAAACATGGAAATCCGTGCCGCCAACAACAAACTCCTCGCGAGTATCAACTATGCCGGCAGAATCCAAAGCGCGGTGGTGTCGTCAATCGTGGATGTCAACGAGATTTTCCCAAACAATTTCGTGCTATACCGCCCCCGCGACATTGTTGGCGGCGATTATTATAGAGCCTTGCGCTGCGGGCGTTATTCGGTGATGATTACCGCCGACTGTACCGGACACGGCATTCCGGGCGCGATGCTCTCGATGCTTGGCATTGCGGCTCTGAGGGAATACATGGTAACAGAACAAGACGCCGAAAACCCCGGCACGGTCCTCGACCGCATGAGGACTTTCATCAAGGCGACGCTCGAAAAAAGTAGCGGCGTGTCTTTGGACGACGGCATGGACATGACCATCTGCTCGTTTGACTTCGACAAAATGAAAATCCGCTACGCCATTGCAAATCAGGCGGCGTTCATCGTCCGCGACGGCGAATCCATCAAACTGAAAGGCGATTCAATGCCCGTGGGGCGTTATGTACGTGAAAAAGAGCATTTTCAGACCCTTACTGTCAATATCGAGAAGGGCGACATGATATATATGTTTTCTGACGGTTTGCAGGATCAACTCGGCGGTCGCGAGTGTAAGAAGTTTCTCCTCAAAAACCTCCTTGCGACCCTCGTTGAAATCCACAACGACCCTCTCAACGAACAGCGAGTCGCCCTCGAACAGACCATCATTGCATGGCGCGGCGGCACTCCGCAGATAGACGACATGACGATGGTCGGGATTAGGGTGTAACATGAAAAAATATTTGCATTTTTCCATGCGTATTCCTATATTTGTGCAATCAAAAATTTAATTGGAGTGATTATGAACAACAGCACACCACCACCAATACCACCTACGCCGCCTAATGCACAGGCGACACAGACAACGCCTCCGCCTATAAATCCGTCGGAGACAACGCCCCTTCGCGATCAGCCGGCGGTGATAGACCCGCTGTTTTTGAAGTCGGAGGATGAGATTGTTGCAGGTCTTATAAGCCGCGAACTCGAAAAGAGCGGCTTCGACATCAAGAAGGATTCGCTTGCCCACATCGAAAAGAAGAAGATGACGGCAACGCTTATTTCTGGGCCTATCAACTTGATAATCATTGTGTTGTTTAGGGTGTTCCATTATGGAGGTTTGTGGGCGGCGGTGCTGATTGGTGTTAGTTTTGGGATATGGAGGAAGTTCCAAAAGTCTGATTTGTCGGCTTTTTTAATCAAGGAAATCAAGAGCCGCCCCACCGAAAAGTTTTCTGACGTCATCGCGCCTCAACTTTACGACCGTTGCAGCAATCAGAAGTGGATTCGCCTTGGGATTCTTGCGGCGTGTACGTTCTTGATTCCGGTGTTGATGTTCCTAAAACCGCACGTCTTTTATGAGGACGCGCCCGATGGCAAGTATGTCCGTTTTTATACCGAGGGATTGATGGACAGCGAGACGTTAACAATTCCTGAAACCGTTGACGACAAGCCTGTTAAGGGCATCCGTGGCGATGTGTTCTGTTCTACGGATTTGGTGAGCGTCACGTTGCCAAACTCCATCGACACCATTCGTGGACACGCCTTTGAGGATTGCCACAAGTTGACTAACATCAACATTCCTACTAATCTCCGTTACCTTGGCGGACACGCTTTCGACGGTTGCGAACAATTGCGGCACGTGAATTTGCCAAAGTGTTTGCGATATATCGGCGGATATGCTTTTAATGAATGTAACAATTTGACTATCAACAGTCTTCCGCAAGAGATGGATTCCATTGGTGGATACGCTTTCTATAGGTGTTATGGCATTACAAATATCACCTTGCCAGAAAATATCACAGAAATTCATGCTTACTGTTTTTCGGGTACGAGGATTAAATCCATAACAATTCCAGCCTCTGTGGAACGTATTGGCGAACAGGCGTTTAGTAATACTTACTTAAAGAAAATTATATTTGAAGAATCATCGCAACTAAGGCGCATTGGCTCGCGATCTTTTTTCCACACCGATATTGAGGAAGTGGTACTTCCGCCGTCGGTGAAGGAAATCCGAGGCTCTGCATTCCGCGAATGTAGAAAACTCAAATCAGCCAAAATCCCGCAGGATTGCGACGTTGCCGACAGGGCGTTCAAAGATTCGCCGACAAAGGTGGAAAGATATTAAGATTATGAAGTACATACATCTCCTATACGTCCCTACATTGGCTTGCGATATGGCTTGCAGGTATTGTTATCTCGAAGACAATACCAAAGACCGTATGCAGCAGTACAAGCCGTTGGAGACCTTGGATTTTGCCGTCAAGAAATTCAGGGGTGGGGGAGTGATGCCCTTCAACATTTCGCTGCACGGCGGCGAGGTTTCCACGTTGAGTAGGGAGGATTTTAGGGATGTTGTTAAATATATAAACGATTATTATGCAGCCAATTACGACGAAATTTCGGCGGCGGGCTTCCGTGTAGGGCGGCCGCATATCAAGACCAATCTCTATTCCATCGACAAGCATATTGATACCATCAGGGAGTTTAACGTTTCGATAAGTGGCAGTCTCGATTTGCCGCTGTCGTTGCACCAGGATTACCGCGTTACCAAGGGTGGAAGCAAAACATTAGACAAGATACTCCAAAATATTGAATTACTGCGAAATATTCCTAACAGGAAAAAAGTTTCTGCAACGATATTTGACGAGCATTTTCAGCATTTGGATGCGATTGTTGACGACATCAGATATTTGCACCGCGAGACGTGTCTTGATATGAACGACTTCAATTTTATGATTGGGTTCGATTATAACAGCAACGGCATCCTGCACGCCCTGAGCGAAGAAAATCATGTGAAACTCTTTGAACGTATGCACCGCAAATTTGACGGCACAGATCTGGACAAGGGTGTCAACGGTGCATGGTTTGCGGAGTTTAGTCCCGATTATTGCACCAACTGCGACAACTGCGGCGAAAAGTTTTTCTTGCTCGAAAAGAATGGCGACATCTATTCGTGTGTGCGCGGGCAGGGACATAAGGAGTTTTATTATGGCAATATCTATGAAAATACCATAGAAGAAATCCTTCAAACTGCTGAAAACAAGATATTTGAGGCGCACAATAATGTTGGTTTCAACGACGAGTGTGTCGCCTGTGAGTGGCTTTACCTTTGCAAGACTGGTTGTCCGTTTGTAAAGAATGTTTATAAATCTGACAAATCTTACACCTGCCTTTTGCAAAAGGAACTTTACAAAAAACGCAATTTCTGCCCCGACAACAATACTTCGGCTACTGTTTACGGTTATCTCTTGAAGATGCACCCAAATCTCGCAATCGATTTCAAACCAAAGGTTTACCAAGAGAACTCGTTGCTCGATTTGATTGCCAAGGACGAGAGATTGCGATACATTTATGACCCGGATTCGTTCATTTTGGAGGTGAGCGGCGAGAAGTTTCCGTTGCAGTCGCAGTTGTTGAAAAACGGGCGGCAGGTAATCGAGATTTTCAGCGGTTGCGATGTCAAAATCCGCGTCCGCAAGGAGGTGCTCGAAGCCGAGAGCGATTATCCTCAAAACAACGCGCTTTTCGTACAACTCCTGAGCGGCGACTGCCACGTCTATGGCGACGAGCAACGCTTGAAGCAAAAGCACGTTGCGACGTTGCAGGTGTATAAATTCGTTTTGGAAGACTGCGAGGAGGACGGTTTTTATGTCTATGACTTGACCGGATTCTTGCGTAGTTTCAGCAAATATCTGTCGCGGGAAAATCCCAACAACATTTTCTTCACGACCACGCATCTGCGTGATTACCATTATGTTAAACAAAAAAACAACGCATATTATCACATCGCGGCAATCAACCTGCCGTTTCAAAATGCGGAGTTTAATTATTCGGAGGGCTTAACACTATGATTAACAAACCAATAGAGACATACAATGACATCAAACGTGTCCAAAACACGTATAAGTTCGCGAGTTATTATCCCGAAATGGACAACGGCACGCTCAACTTCATCTTCGATTTCATTGAGGACGGCAATAATAATAAGGTTGTTGGCGTACATGATAAGATAACTTTTTATGTTAACAAACAACTTGTCAAGACCGTCCCGATGGCGATGGATACACGCTCGGCAAGTTACATACAGAGTGTATCTTTGTTTTTGGGGTTAATGGACTATTCGTATATACCAACCCCGTCGTCAAGTTCGTCGAGTGGCGGTTACTACTCGTCGTACACCTCGTCGTCGAGTTCGTCGTACTCGTCTGGCGGCGGCAGTAGCAACAACAATAACAACAACAATAACAATAATAATAACAACAATAATTAATTCATAATGCAACTCTCAGAAAAGAAATATTTGAAGCGGCTAAAAGACTTTGGGATGAGCCTGATAACTACTTACAAATCAGGTGACAACATCGTCGAAAAAAATAGTTTTGAAACGCTGCGTACCAATATCATCAACGGCATCCGTCTGGAGAAAAACTATCTTCGCGGCGGCGCGTCGGTATATAAACTTCACAATTTTGACCCGCGCATCAAATATACCTTCGTAAATGCCTCAACAGCAAGCAAATGCCCCAACTGCGGCGCGGACATCGATATTGAGAGTGGCGAATGTCCGTATTGCGGCACGGCTTACAATATGGACTACGAATCCAAATCGCTCGGCGCAAAGTACCACACCGACCTCGTGATGAACACCACTACATACAAGACTGTGGCGTGGATTCTGTCGTTTGCAACGGCATTTATCATCAGTTTTATTTACATAAAGACCACGGGACGCACTTTCAACGGTTGGGACATGACCAAGGTTTTGGCGGGTACGGCGTTGTTTGGATTGGCGTTTTATTACGTGTTTTATTATTTGGATTCGTTCTTTATCTTGCTGCCAATCAAGATGTACAAGGAGCGCATCAATGCCGCACAGGAAAAATTTTGGGCGGATAATTCTACGGACATCAATAAGGATGTCTTTTTCACCAATCTCAATTACGAACTTCAAAAATACTATTTTGAGGGCGAGAAGACCCGCAATGTGCTTGATTTTGATTTTGTTGACTACACCACAATCACCCGCGACGGCGATTTAGTTGAAATAGAAATCCTTGTCCGCGAGGTATATTACACCGGCGGCAAGGTGAAATGCCGTCAAGTTTCCAAAAAAATCCGCCTCAAACGCGCCAAGATTGAACATCATTTGGAAAATGTTGGCGGCGTGGCGCTGCGCTGTCGCAATTGTGGCACGTCGATGGACGCATTCGCACAGGCATGTCCGAGTTGCGGCACAAGGCACAATTATTTGCAGGAATGGTATATGATTTAGGATGCATCAAATTATTGCCGTATAAAACATTTTTCGTTGTTGAACGTTATATTTCCAATGACATTAATTAAACTATAAAACCATAAATCAAAAAATGAAAAAGTTCTTACTAATTGTAGCGGCTGCCCTGTTGGGTTTCACCGCCACAAACGCGCAGGCTCCCAGTGATGTCAACAAGACATGGGAGAAGACCATCACCGTACCCGCATCGCAGGCCTCCGTCCTCGAAAAACTCTTCACGGCGTGGGGCAAGCAATTCCCCGGCGACTATGTGGACGCTTTCGCCGATTTCAAAAAGAAGCCGACGTGGTACACCAATGGCGAAGGTCCTTATATGATTGATTTCGCCCCGAAAAACGGCTACCTCAATATTATGGCAACCGTTCAACTTGAACTCGCGCTGACGGCTGTTTATTGGAATCTCCCTAATGGCAACAAACTCTTTGGCATTACCATCAACGAATGTCACGAGGGTGAAGGCGGCACAGAAGATGCAATCTGCGATTTTGCTCTTGCATTCTACGAGTACAACGCCACCAAAGGCACTATGACTCCCCGCGCCGACGTTGTCAAGAAGGTGCTTTCTGTCACCAACTGTCCCAATCTCCCCAAGGAGGGACGCGACATCGAGTATTGGGACGAAAAGTCCGAATCGCACAAGAAGCTTAAGTGGACTGGCAACGGCTTCTAAGGCTGGGTAACTGCATTTTTTTTCAACGAATTAAACGAAGATTTGTATTCGTTTAATTCGTTGATTGTTTTATGTGATGTTTAGAATGGCTATTTGATTCCTGCCTCTTTGAGAAGTTTTTGTATTTCTTTGTCGCTGATGGTGGAACGCTCCGACTTGTCATAGGGCGATTTCTATTTCAATGTTGTTTGTCATAGTTCTTCAAGTTCTTTTAAATAATCGTCCAATTTTTTAAACTGCCGCTTGCCCTCTTGGTACTCCTTGAACTCTTTGAATGCTTCGCGCAGTCCGGCTCTGATGTATTCGTCGGAATCGGGTTCGAGTTCGGTTGCTGTTTCGTTTTCGCGCTCAATCTCAACGGCTTTTGTTTTTTTAGACCTTTTTTTCTTGAACGGCAGACTTTTGACAAAATCCATCACTTGGCGCATCAGAGATTCATCGTCAAATACAGGGTTGAGCGCCTGCAAAAATTCTCCACGTAATTCTATTGCTGTCATAGTGTGTTGTTTTTAGTTACGGTACAAAGGTAGTGTTTTTTTGTTAATGCAAAATTTATTTCCGCTTGTTTTTATAAAAAAGGGGCGTGATTTTGTCGCGCCCCAATATTTTTGTATTTTCAACTGATTATTTAAATAACAATTGATAAACGTCTGTTAAATAATTTCTTGCGTTCATCCACGTGTGGCCGCCGTCGGTCTCTTTGTACTTGTATTGGATGCCGCGTTTGTCGAAGTATTCGCGGTGGGTCTTTACGTTTTGGTAGAGGAAATCGCTGCTGCCTACGCCAAACCAAAGCACTTTGAATGTCTTTTGCATGTTTTCTTTGGTGAGGAGCGCGGTAAAATCCCTGTCCATAGCTTCCGGGGTGAGGTACGCGCTAAACGAGGCTACGTTGGCAAATTTGTCGGTGTTGGAAAAAGCCGTGTAGAGCGATTGTCCGCCGCCACGCGAGAATCCGGCAATGGCGCGGTGGTCGCGGTCGTTTTTGGTGCGGAAGTTGCGCTCTATATAGGGCATTATCTCGCTCGTTAACACCCTCGCAAATTGCTGATACATAGGCACTGCCGCCATTGTGGTGGGGTTGGGCGTGCCGTGGAGCATGTTGCCGTAGGGGAGCACCACAATCATTGGCTGCGCCTTGCCGTCTGCTATGAGGTTGTCGAGTATTGTATTAAATTTGCCTACCTTGTACCAGGTCTCCTCGGTGTCGGTGGTGCCGCTAACGAGGTAAAACACAGGGTATTGCTTGTTTGGGTTTTGCTCGTATTCGGCGGGGGTATAGACGATGAGTGGACGGTAAACGCCCAGTTCGTTGCTCTTGTACTCCATGTAGGTAACGCGGCCGTGCGGCACGTCCCTCACGGTGTAGGGCATTTCGGGATCTGGCACTTCAAGGAGCGACGCCTTGAAGTTTTCGTTGGGGAAGGTGTACATGTTGGCGGGGTCGGAGATAGACACGCCGTCCACTATGAAATTGTATGGGTAGATGTCGGGTTTGGGCGCGTCGAGTGTTATCGACCATACGCCACGCGAATTGCGCACCATTGGTTTGAGGCCTTCGGTAAACTGGCTCGAAAATTCTACTTGCTTGGCGTTTGGCGCAAATACATTGAAAGTTACCGAGCGGAGTTTAGCCTTGTCTTTGTCGAAAACCATCTTGTTTTGTGCGCGGTCGAAGAAGAAGTTTGTCATGTGCAGGAGTGGCGACACGAGGTTGTTGGCGCGAGGGTTGGAGTCGTCCTTTGGCTTGATGCCTTGGAGTTGGAGCATCTTGAAGGCGTATCGGCGACCCAGGATGCGGTAGCCCTCGGCGTTGAAGTGGAGTTGGTCGAAGTTTTCAGGACATTCGCTCGAACTGATGGCGTGCGCGTTTTTGATAACTTCGGGCAGACGGTTTACGATAGGGTTGTGGGCAGCGCATACGCCGCCACGGTCGCTGTTTACCACTTCGCCGGCGAGCAAAGGCACTTGGTCGGGGTTGAGGTTGAGGTCTTTCATGAGGTCGTCATAGACAGATTTTACCATGCCGAGCCAAGCCTCCTGACCCGTGTTTGTCTCGCCTTGGTGGAGAAGGATGCCCTTGATAACGCCGCCTTGCTTCTGCGCGATTTTCGCCATGTCAACGAGTCGCTTGTAGGGGTTGTTGTCGTATGCCTTCAACATTCCAACCATCCAATCAGGGCATTTGGTGCAATAGGAGGCGATGCTGTCTTTCATAAACGCCTTGATGTCGCAGCCGCCGATAGCCACGTTGATTACGCAGATTGAGACGTTTTGCGGAAGGTTTTCCACCATTGTCCTGCCAAAATAATCTACGGGCGTGAGGCCTGTGTTTTCACGGCAGAGGGGCGGCACGGCGGGGTACGTCTTGCCCATTTTGCGTTTCATCTGCGGAAAATCAACCGCCGCCATCATCGTGAAGCGCGGGTCGATGTTTTGACGGTCAACGTCCTCTATCTTGGCGTTGCCCTCCATGTTGGATTGTCCGAAACAGAGATAGACGTGTGTTTCGGGCTTTTGCGCCGAGGCAGTCAGTAGTGTCGCTGCGGCGCCGAGTGTCAGTAGTAGTCTTTTCATAATATTTAAGTGATTATTCTTAGAATCCGTTGCCGTTCCACTTGATTACAAAGTCGGTCATCTTTTCGGCTTTGACGTCGTAGCCTTTGTACTTGATGTCGCGTCCTACTTTGGGGAGTTGTACGAAAGTCTCTGTGTCTTCGTCGATGATGCCAAAAATTTTATTGGTGATGTCGGCGCGGGGCGTGAGGACGTTTTTGGAGACATTGTATTCATAGAAGAATACGGCGCAGTTGGCCAAACACTCGCCGTCAACCTTTACACTTACGCCGAAGAGTTTGTTGCCGTTAGGAAGATTCCAATACACGGCGTGAAGGATGTTTTCCTTTGTTATCACATCGCCTTTTTTGAAGTTGCCGTCTTCTTCCGCTGTAATCGACCACGAGCCGTAGATTTCAATGAAACCGTTTTTTGGGGCGTAGTCAACCTTGTAGTCGCAAAGGCCTTGATTTTTGGTGTCGCCGGTCTTCTTGTAAGTGTCGAAGATTTCCGCAAAAGTGGTTGGGAACACCTTGCTCCACGCCGTGAATAGTTTCTCTACGACAGCATCCTGCGATGTGGGTACGGCGACTGACTTCTCCCAATTGTCGCGGAGTTCGTCAACGTCATAGTCGTAAATCTGTGCGCTTGCGGTGATTGTTGCAAATACCGCCAAGAGCGCGATGAGAAGGATTTTTTTCATAGTTGTTTTGGGTTTTATGTTTGACATATTTTTTTAACAACGAATTAAACTAATAAAACGAATGTTCAATTACAACGAATAAAAATTATTTTCAAAAATTTTTACGAATTGAACGAATACAAATCTTATTTGTATTCGTTTATTTTGTTTAATTCGTTGTTAAAAAACATCATTATTTCCCTTCGGCGAACCTGATGGTCTCCAATGTGCAGATGGATTTTCCTTTGGTCGGGGACTTCATCAACAGGTAAACGGCGTGTTTGCCGGTCAAATTGTTCAGGTCGCTGAGTTTGACGGGGATTTCGGCGGAGGTCTGCGGCATATCGGGTGTTAACTTCAATGTGCCGACGCACTTGCCGCCTTGCTGAGTCCACGGACGGTCGAGATATACATCTATCTGTCCTTCAATGCCTTCTGGTTTCATGCCGAGGAGGAGATAGACATCCTGTTTGCCCTTGAAACAGTCAAAATTGAAATACTTGTAGCCCACAATCGAGCCGTCGGTATTGAGGACGACGGGGTTGATGTTGTTTTTGAGGGCGTAAGGCTCTTTGAGGTTGCTCTCGGGTGTGGTGCCGTATGCAGCGGCAACATACGAGCCGTAGAAGGTGTTGTTGGGCCATTCGTGCAATGCTCTCTTGGGGCCTGTGTGCCAGCAGCAGATGCCGGCGGGATGGATGTCGGTGGGGTTCAAGCCGTCAACAGAAAAACCTTCCGACGTGTATTCTCCTTCGGTGATTGTTACCTTGCCGCCCTTGCCTTCTTCTACGGTTACATTGATCGGGGCGACCATTGCCTGCCTTGAAAATTCGTTCAAGCCATTCTGACGGTGGTAGAATACCCACCATTTACCGTTGATTTCGCAGATAGAGCCGTGCGTGTTGCCGTCAGGAGTTGCGGATGGGATTACCTTGCCGTCGGGGTCTTTCTCACGGGCGCGGCCGTCGATGATAGTGCCGCCGTAAGTCCACGGGCCTGTCGGGGTGTCGCTGTATGCGTAGGCGAGTGTGTAGTTGGAAGTGGGCAGTCCAAATTCGCCGTCCTTGGTGAAACGGCTGTAAATGAACACGTATTTGTCCTTGATTTTGCGGATGGATGAGGCTTCAAAGAAACGGAACTCGTTGTCGTCCTTGTCTTCAAAACCGCCAATCATTCTTACTGTTACTTTTGTTCCTTTCTTGACTGTTGCCATCGTTTCAGGGTCGAGTTCGGCAACGTGCGATGTGCCGAATCCCCAATAGCCGTACACCTTGCCGTCGTCGTCAACGAATACCGCTGGGTCGAATTTCAATACGCCGTCTGTGGTGTCGGGGTTTGCCTTGTCCCAGTTGATTACCTCAAACGGGCCGTCGGGACGGTTGCTCTTGGCTACCATACCGTTGCGACCGCCCACTTGGTTGTTGGGGTAGAGGTAATAGGTCTTGTTGCCGTCCTTGTCCACTTTGAGCGCAACGTCGGGCGCAAAGAGGATGTCCGCCTCTTTCTGCTGTTCGCCCTTGCCGTTTTTATCCACTTTGAGGATTACGCCGTCCATCCGCCAATGGAGGAGGTCGTCAACGTCTGCCGACCACACTACTTGGTCGCGACCGCAGTAGTTTTTGACCTCGATGTCGTGCGAGCCATAGACATACACGCGGAATTTGCCGGGGTTGTCGGGGTCTTCAAATACGTAGGGTTCGCCGTCAGGGATGTGGTCCCACAACGGGATGTAAGGGTTGCCAATGGTTGTGAGCGTAGTCTCAGGTGCGTCGAATTTGGGAGTCTCCACCTGCCCACCGCACGCCGCGAGTAGCGCGATGCCACTTGCAGCAAGTAAAAAGGTTTTGTTTTTCATACGATAAAGATGTTAGAATATTTCTTGTATTGAGTGCAAAGTTAGTATTTTTTTGGAAAAAGAGGAAAAAAGTTTTTTGCCTCAAAACAAATCCTCCATCTTCACTTGCCGCTGTACGATACCGCTGTGCATATTGAATTTTATGCCGTAGGTGGTAATCATTGTAAGATGAACGGTTTGTTTGGGCGAAAGGGTGTTTTTGAGGGTTTCGATGCGGTTGCGGAGTTTTGTGGCCTCGTCTTTGTCAATTTCGTATGGCGACGACGCAAACTTCATTTCGCAGAGGTTGACAACATTGTCGGCGCGAATTATCAGAAGGTCTATCTGTGCGCCCGGCGTTTCGCCGCCCTTGACGTTCAACGCCGAAAATTTTGACTCCACGCCCCCAATCTCCAACGCCCGGCGGATTTGTGCAATGTGTTGAAAACAAACCTCTTCAAACGCCACGCCGCGCCAATTTTCCATAATTTGCGCAGTCATATTGTCGGTCATAAAACTGCCGTTGCTTTGGTTTGGTTCGACGTATTTAAGCCAAAACAGGCAGAAATTGTCGGTGAGTTTGTAAGTGTCGGACTTGCCTTTGCTGCCGTAAGGCTGATAGCGGACGATGAAATTGCTCTCTTCGAGTGATGCAAGTGCCGACGTAAGCCCGCCGCCGTATGGGATTCCCGTTGCCTTGGAGATTTCGTCGCGAGAAAACCCACCGTGCCGCGTCGCCAAGTGTCTGACTATTTTTTTAGTATCGTCGGCGTTGGTAAATACGGCATTGAAAAGCCTGTTGAACTCGTCTTTGAGCCGTGGGTTGCTGCCAAAGAGAATCTTGTCGGCGTTTGCCTCAAAACTCATCCCTTTGCAGAAATAACTCAGGTAGTAAGGTATTCCGCCAAATACCATATACGCCTGTATGATGTCGTAGCGCGAGATTTCGATGTCGGATTGCTTGAAAAAATCCTCACATTCGCCGAGTGTGAATGGCATAAGTTTTATCTCCGAAGTCAGGCGACCATACAAGCCGCCCTTGCTTCGCGAAATGTTTGACAATATCCACGATGCCGCGCTGCCACAGACAATCAGCATCATATTGTCGCGACCGCTGCACCATCCATTCCAAAAATTCTCAAAAGCCGCCAAAAATCCCGACCTTGGCGTGTCCATCCACGGAAGTTCGTCAAAAAAGACTACCTGACGGCTGCCGTTGTCGTGTTTTTGGAGTAGTTGCCTGAGTAAGTAAAAGGCTTCTGTCCACGTTTTGGGCATAGAATACCCTTCGAGCCCGCTGTCGAGGAGGTCGTAGTAAAAACTTTCCAACTGGGTTTTCATTCGGTTTTTGTCGTTGCCGCCGTCCACAGGCGACACTCCCGTATGCTGAAAAGTAAGCCTGTCTTTGAAAACTTGTTTTATCAAAAACGTCTTTCCCACGCGCCGCCGTCCATAGACCGCCACAAATTCGGGTTTGCCACTATTGTAGAGCCTTTCCAACTCTTCAATTTCGTTATTTCTTCCAACAATCTTGCTCATAATTCAATTATATTTTGCCGCAAATATACAAAAACTATGAGAATTGGCAAAATATAATATACTATATTCTGCCAATTCTCGCAATTTTTATGAGAATTGGCAAAATATAATCAAAAATCACCGCCCCCGAAAAAACTTTTTGCCCCATTGAAAAAGTTTGTTACATTTGCAACATTGCTTCCGCAAACCCTGCGTGGGGTAGTAGGAAGCGATGAATATATTTGTTAGGCGTTTATTACGCTTTGTTGTTGACTAATTGAAACTTCGAACACTTCAATTATCATATCATATCAAGAACAATGCAACGATAGATGTCCATTGTGTTATGTATATTACCACGGCATACGATAGGTGTGTCCGTGAGAATTTGCATAAGCGTGGGTCTTCGTTGCTCGTTCTATATGATAGGGCAAGTTCGAAGGCCTCAATTAGTGGAACGGGCATATAAACAAGGTTCCACGCCTTTTTTATTATAGTAATGTCTGAAATTGGAATCTAATCAGACGATTATCAAAATAGCAATGCACGTAGGCAGTTTGATTCGCAAAGTGGTCGACGAACAGGGGCGCAACATCAAGTGGCTCGCCGAAAAACTCAACTGCGACCGCTCCAACATATACAAGATTTTCCGCAGGGAAAACATCGACACCAATCTCCTCAACCGTTTTTGTGAGATTCTCGACCACAACTTTTTCCTCGACCTCTCCAACGAAATCCACTTGTCGCCAAATCCGCCACAAAATGTGGAATAATCCGCCATACGGAAGGCTTGGAGAAATGGGGATGATGGTGTATATTTGCGATGTAAGAAAAACGGAGAAATCAACCGCCGAGAAAAGGGTGAGAAAACGATCAACAATTTTAATAAAATGAATAGTGAAGTAAGAACATCAATTGATTCTTATGTCATATTGCTGCCTGATACATTCCATAAAAGCCCGAATGACAATTCGCGTCTTGTAGAAATCGCATATTATTGTGAAAAAAACAATGCAGGATTTGATGATGAATTTCGTGACTATTTCATCCATAAACTCTCAGAAAAATTTAAAGAGTTTTCTATGGAATTGATAGAGGACTTTTATGGTTATGCAAAAGAAAAAATTGAGAAGTACAGTTATGTAGTTTATGAACTGAAAAAGTTAAACTTGCTAAAATAATTGAAGGAAATGAGAGATTATAAAGTAAGAATAGCACTTTTGTTTTTTGTCTTGACCATTTGTGTCAATCCTTTGTTTGCTCAAATACAAACCAAGATACTTGGTTGTAGAGTGGGTGTGTCCACTGAGAATGAAGTGGTCGCTATTTTGCAACAACAAGGGTATGCGGTTTATAATTACGGGCATCGTAACGAACTTGCCCAGGGGAAGATTATATATTTAGGTGTAACGTATCAAATTTATGGATCAATATTATTTGGTGGAGTTCGTTGGGATGTCGCTTCTTTTACTTTTGTAGGTGGGAAACTTAAAGAAGTATCATTTCATTGTAATGAATTCAATATGAATATACACGACAAATTATTATCCGATTTAAAAATGAAGTATTCACGCTACTATAAATTTGAAGATGAATCACTGTGGGAGCAATTTAATGATGGCGTTACAGAAATTAGGTTGTGGAATGGTATTACATTTTGTCTTAGTTATAGTAATATTAAATTGTCAAAAGCGTTAAATGAAGGAGTGTATAGCGGCGGTGCGAGTGATTTATAATTCGTTTGCTATCACAGCAAAGTCCTTATTCGTATAACATTTAAATAAGTAAGCAATGAAAAAAGTACTCTTTACATTTTTTTTCGCAATAGCAATGCTATGTGTCAGTGCACAAACTATTCCTCAGAGAATGCAAAATAAAACTGCGGTTTCTGTTGTCTTGGATGATGTTAATTTTTATAATTTTAACAACTTCCCCGGTGTGAATTTTTTTATAGGTGAATTTATGGAGTATATTAAATCACTCAAAATTGATTGCGATGTTAATTGGACATTCCCGGATGTAGATAAGTGTAGCCAATATGATTTTGCATACATCTCGTTTAATTGTCATCAGTGGCTTAAAAAGAATGGTTGTTGGTATTATGATTATTCAAATATTGAAATCACATTGTCTTCGGCGTGTCAAAATAACGATTTTGTAACGTACAAAATGGATAATTTTACGTCTCCCACTACATTAGGTAGCCTAAAACAGATATTTAAGAAAAAATTCAGCGTATTAAATGCATATTACAAAAGATGAAGAAAGTATTAGTTGTTATTATAATGCTTGTTGGTATAATAGAAGTATGCCAAGCACAGGAGCCAGGAACCAATCTTTGTAAAACAGTTCAAGAACTACGTCTTAGTTTTCCTGATTTAGTGGCGTGGGGAGAACAGAATGGTTCGCAAAATTTCAAGTCCCCAGAAGCGAACATTCTTTTTACTGTTAAGAAAGGTGTGGTATGTACTGAATTCACACAATTTCAGGGAAGCGATGGATTCCTTAGAGATTTCTATCACGCACTTGTCCGTCAATTTTCCAAAAATGCTAAAAGTTATTTGTGGGGTAACGATAAGAATAGTATTTCTTTTTTCTATTCATATTTTCGGGTATATATATCATATACACCTTATTCTGATGTTGCTCTATTGTACGATTTGTATTAGTTTTCTACTCTGCCTCGTAAACTTGCCAATCAAACAACAATTTCCCTCCATAAAAAATAACGAAAATCTTATAAAAATTTATGATTCTTTTCTATCTTTGCAATCGGGAACTGGTCGCAATTTGCGACCGGTTTGTAAGTTAATTTGTTACCGGTATGGAAAACGAAATTGCAATAATACAGAATAAGATATTAGTAATTCGTAATCAGCAAGTTATGATAGACAGAGACATTGCTGAATTGTACGGAGTGGAGACAAAAGTGCTTAATCAGGCGGTCAAATTCCAACATGGCAAGAACAAATAAACATTTTTCATTATGTGGCACCCAAAAAAATATAAATGCACAAAAAACTTAATTGATAGTAGCGCGGTAACTGCCCAAATAAACGAGTTACCGCGTTATTATACGCGATAGTGGCGCGGTAACTATCAAAAAAAACGAGTTACCGCGCCACTATCGCTTGTTTTTTATAGAAAGTTTGTTATCTTTGCAACAAATTTAAATGACGTATTATGCAGAGAATAAACATCATAGGACGCGAGGACGAACAAAAAATCCTCGAACAATACCTCAATAGCGGCAAAGCAGAACTAATCGCCATCTACGGACGGCGGCGCGTGGGCAAGACGTACTTGATAAAAAGTTTTTTTGACGACAAGTTCGACTTCACCTTCACGGGATTGTATGACGTTTCGAGGGGTGTGCAACTGTCGCAATTTCAGAAATTTTTGGCTAAATATTCCGGCAAGCCCGTCAATAGGTTTCGCGATTGGTTTGAGGCCTTTGATGCGCTTGCCGAATATTTGGACACATTGGACAAGGAGCGTATAATCGTTTTTTTTGACGAAATACCGTGGATGGATACGCCCAAAAGCAACTTTTTGGCTGCTTTCTCGCAATTTTGGAACGATTGGGCTGCGCAAAAAAACAACTTCAAACTATTTGTCTGCGGCTCGGCGACCACTTGGATGGTATCAAAATTCATCGGCAACAAGGGTGGTATTTATGGACGAATCAGCCGTTCTATATGGCTCAGACCCTTTTCGTTGGGAGAAACAGAACAATTTCTCCGTGACATCAAAGGTATAAATATGAGCCGCCATCAACTATTGCAGGCATATATGATTTTTGGCGGTATTCCGTATTATTTGGATATGTTGGACAAGTCCATACCTTTTGACGTATGTGTTGACAATCTTCTGTTCAAGCAAGGTGCACCACTTAGAATGGAGTTCGACTTCCTGTTTAGGACATTGTTCAAAGAGGCAAAAATCTACCGCAGCACCGTGGAAGCCATTGCCCAAAAACTCAAAGGCTTGACCCGCGCCGAAATCATCAAATCCCTGAATATCAGCGATGGAGGAATGTTGACAGAAATACTTGATAACCTCGAAAAATGCGACTTCATACGTCGCTACACCGCTATTGGCAAAACCGAGCGCGATTCGATGTACCAACTCACCGACTTGTTTTCGCTATTTTACCTAAAATTTGTGGCGAGCGGTGGCGGTCAAGAGGAAAACCTTTGGAGCAAACTGTCGGGCAAGTCCAAGACCTCGGCGTGGAGCGGATACGCCTTCGAGCAGGTATGTCTGCACCATATTCCACAGATAAAAAAAGCACTAAGCATTGGTGGCATCATCAGCAACGTACATTCTTGGAGTTGTCGTCCTTTCACCGATAAGAATGGGACGCAGTGGCAAGGTGGTCAGATAGACCTCCTGATAGACCGTTCAGACGAGGTAATCAACATCTGTGAAATCAAATACGTGAAAGACGAATTCGCAATTGACGCCGACTATGATGCCGTTTTGCGGCGCAGAGCAACGCTTTTTGCCACAGTTACCAAAACAAAAAAAGCCATTTACCATACCTTTATAACCACATACGGCGTGGCGCGAAACAATTACAGCGGCATAGTACAATCGGAGGTGTTGGCGGATGATTTGTTCGCATCTTTTGGCATTTAGTTTGCACGATGTAAACCAAAAGTTACAAAAAAATCAAACCACAATGTTTTTGAACCTCAATAATCAGCAGACAAAAGTGTTTCTTGCCGATGCCACGGGCGAAATGACGGGCGCGAGGATGCGCCTCGAAAGGGTGTTGCGCCGGGCGGGGATGGGTGTAGTGTCGGTCTCCGGCGAATTTTCTGCCGAGGAGGTGAGTACGCTTATCGGCAGTTGCGACTGTTCCGTGCATATCCTTGGCAGCGTCAACATCTACGACGAGGGTTGCGACGGCTACAATTCGCCGGCGGGAGTCCAATACAGAGCCGCCAAAGAGTTTCGGGACGAGAAGTTCAAGATGTTTCTGTGGAATCCGTTGGGCGTCATCGACACGCGAAACGCATATATCTCTGCTATTAGGCGCGATATTGTGGAAAACACGGTTTATTCGCAGGTAACGTCGCCGATAGTATTTGTGGAGGATTTGCGGACGATAATGTCGGCGAGTCCCAAGGCAAAAATCAGCATCGGCGCGGCAGACATTTTCTTTATTTACAATGACGCCGACCGCGACACCGCCTCCGAGGTGCTGTCGATGTTGCAGGATATTCATAAGGTAACGTCTCTTGGCATCAACATGAGCAGCACCACGAGTTACACCGACTACATCAATTCGCAGTTGCAGGCGAGCAAGATGGGCGTCATCTACGTTGATTATTGCGTAGATTGGGTGCTGTCGTTTGCGCGTCAACTGTGGAAAGACAGCGGCGGCGACTCTGCAAAAGTGCCACTCTACGTAGCCGCCAACAGCGAACACGTCTCTGCACAGGATTTGAAGGCGTTAAAAGGTTTCATGGAATATACGCTGACAGGGAAGTCGCTGATACCGTTGGAGATAAAGGTGTATTTCGACAAGAAGACAGGAGCCAAATAATCGTCAAATTTTTGGCACTTCATTTGCACCATGTAAACCAAAAACTACAAAAATCAACAATGAAAGGAATTTGCCCATATCCCGGCCTTAGGCCGTTTACGGAGGAGGAATCTATATTCTTTAAGGGGCGCGATCAGCACATCAGGCAGATTGTAAGGCTCTTGGAGAAGAATAAGATGGCCTTTATCACCGGTGCATCCGGCGACGGAAAGTCGTCGATGGTGTATGCCGGTGTGATTCCGTATATTAGGGCGGGTTTCTTCAAGGCAAAGTTTAATGGTTGGTTGATAGTGGATTTTAAGCCGCAGAAAAATCCGTTGCGTTCTCTTTCGGAGGCATTTGCGCGTGAGATTGGCATAGATGAGGCGAGGTGCGAGGCGGAGTTGTCGGACGGTTTTTCGTCGCTTGTGGATCTTTACAAACAGTCGGGATACTGCGTGAGCGACGGCGACGGCAGCATCGACGTGTCAAACCAAGGCAAAAGTCTGTTGATAATCGCAGACCAATTTGAGGAAGTATTTACCAATTTTGAAAACTTTGACCAAGGCCGTCCCTCCGACGAGTGCTACACGGCGGTCAACTTGCTGTTGGAAACCATCAGGATTTCCATTGCCGAAAATCTGCCCGTCTTCGTGATTTTTACGATGAGGAGCGACTTCATCTCGCAATGCACTTTTTTCAAAAACTTGCCCGAATACATAGCCTATTCGCAGTTTTTTGTGCCGCAGTTGAAACGCACCGAAATCCGACAAGTAATAGAAGAACCGGCACTTATGGCGGGCGGCAAGATTGCGCCGAGGTTAATAGAAGTTATCATCAACAATCTTAACTCCGGATTCGACCAACTCCCCGTACTCCAGCACGCGCTCAATCTTTTGTGGCGTGTGGCAGATTATGGAGCAGTGGAGATAGACCTGATACACTTGGCAAAGATTGCAGGCATTTCAAGCGATTCTTTAAGTGCCGACGACAAGGGCGAATTTGACCGTTGGTTCAATAACTTGCCCGACTACCAGCGCAAATATTACGACAAGCCAGACCTCAACAACGTTCTCAATACACACGCGGGCATCCTGTACGAGAGCGCCTACGACTATTTTATGCAAAATGCCGATTGGGCGGCAAAATCTATCACGCCTGAGGAGAGCAAGGAGATTATCGAGACGGTTTTTAAGAGTCTTACAAAAATAGACAACAACCGCCCCGTCCGTAATCGTTGCACCCTCAGCGAGATAACGGGCATCATCAACAAGGAGCATATCACCAACGCCACAGTCTGCGGCGTCATCAACATATTCCGCACACAGGAGAATGCGTTGGTAAAGCCTTTTTCTATCAAAGGCTGCACCGAGACCGAATACCTCTCCGGCGACACTGTTTTGGACGTAACGCACGAGGCTCTCATCCGAAATTGGAAATTGCTCTCCGAGTGGGACATCGAGGAGGCTACCGACATGAAAGACTACCACGACCTCAATACGCAGATGCAACTTTGGATTAAGAGCGACAAACAGAGCGAATACCTCTTGAATTCGGGTAGTTACATGTACTTCAATCAATGGTTTAAACGTAGCAATCCAACACCTTATCTTTTTGTAAAATACGACAATTCGCATCTTCCTCAGCGTCAGAAGATTAAGCATGCCCAATACAAGTACGAAAATTACATCGAATTCCTCGAAGCCTCCAACGCTGCCATCATTGCCAAAGAACAGGCTGTGCGCAAGCGAGTAAGGCTCGTGATTTCGGCGTTGTTGGCGTTTATATTGTCGCTGTCGGGATTGGTATATTGGGCTATGAACGAAAAGCAAAACGCTGAAAATCAGATGGATATTGCCCAGGCAGAACGTCGCAATGCCGAGGAAAAGCAGCAGGAGGCGGAGGAGCAGCGTCAGAAGGCGTTGAATGCCAATGCAGCCCTCGAAGAACAGCGTCGCCTTGCAGAAGATGCGGCAGAACGCGCCCTCAAAGCAAAAAACGAAAGTGAGCGCGCCCGTCATCTTGCCGAAAGAAACCGTCTTGAAGCCGTCTCTCAGCGCGAGCGTGCCGATTCCAACCTTGTATTTGCCGAGGCTCAGCGCGACAGTGCGCAGCGCGACCGCGAAAGGCTCCAAGATCAAATACGTCTTACTAACGCTGCCAACGCCCGGTCTGACAAGTTCAATAAGATGGCGATGTCAAACCTCTTGGCAATGAAGGCAAAGAACATCTACGACGACAAGAAGATGAATCTCCGTCTCGTGATGACTGCTTACAAGATGGCTGTGGACAACAATGTGGACAATTCTGCCGAACTCTACGATGCGATGCTCTTTGCTATGGAGCAGAACGGTCTCCGTCAGCCCATGAAGACCACGGGCAACACCATCGTAAAATTTGCCATCGACGATGCCGACAATGTGGTCTGCATCACCCGAAACGCTCAGATCATCGTTTATCATCAGGACGACAACAAGACCAAGGAAGTTCGTAAACTTACAAAATTTGAGAGCAAGACGGCGGTTTTGAGCGCGGTTTTTGTGGATCCCGACAACGTGGTCTATACCACCGCCGACCGCAACACCTATCACCTCAACATCAAGACCGAGGTGCGCAGCAAGTTGAGTTCGTCGGGCGACATCATCAAGTCGGCAGCGATGACTATGGATGCCAAAAAAATAGTAACCGCATACGAAGGCGGGCGCGTTGTTGCGCTCGACGCCAAAGAGCCGGACGGCAGGGTTATTAACTCTTTTAACTTGAAAACCAAACTGTTAGGACTCTGTTGCTCGCCTAATAGCAACGATGTATATGTTCTTACAGCCCGCAGCGAACTCTACAAATGGAGCATCAAGGACGGCAAGCAGCGCATGATTTTTGCCAACAAGAATCAGTTGGCATCGTGCATCGTTGCCATCCCCGACAAGCGTCAGGCGGCAATATGTTTTAGCAACGGCAATATCGAGTTTGTTGACATGACCACTGATACTCAGGCAGATGCGATGCTTGGCGGACATTCGGGATTCCAAGAGGCGGTTTACGACACGGAGACTGGCTACCTGATGATTTCGAGCCTCGACAAGCGCATCACCATTATCAAGACGCGCTCTTTGCTCGAAAAACCGGTTGTTATCGAGGAACATTCGCTCAACCGTTCAGACGTGTTGGGCATCGGACTTGCGGGCGGCGAAACCATCTACGCACTCACCGCCGACAATTCGATACGTTATTTTGACCTTGACATCCAAGCCAACGTGGACGAAATTTCAAAACAGATGCCGCCGCTCTTGAACCAGGAGGAACTCGAACTAATCCTCGGGCGCGACTTCTTGAACAGTTTATGAATTTTTATTAACGATGCTAACAGCATGAGTTTCAACACGTCAGACATATTATTTGTAGTAATGGTTGTAGCGGTGGTGGTGCTGATAATAGTCTGCATCCTCCAACGCCTTACCCTCCGTCGCCGTGTACGTCTTGCCACGGAAAAGGAGCATCGTCGCAACGTGAGCGAAATCCGCAGCCTTCACGACGAAGTGGATCGTTTGGCTTTCCTCTACGACGACCTCAAAAATTCCATGGGATCCACCGCTGCCGACACCGCCACCGATGCCCCGTCTGCCGAATCCGCCGCCCTGAGCCTTCGCGACGCGGAAGACATCATCATGGCGCAAAAAAAACTTGAAGCCGAAAAAGACGAACTTTCCATCCGCAACCAAAAACTTTGGGAGATGTCGCTCTCTATCCAGAAGGAAAAACAGCACATCCAACTCCTCAAAAACGACATTGAGTTAAAACACAAAAGTATCACAGATTCAATTGCTTACGCCAAGCGCATCCAAGACGCTGTGGTGCCGATGCAAGATATTTTGCGCGATACGTTGCCCGATTTTTTCCTGTTTTGGCGACCCAAAGAGACTGTGAGCGGCGATTTTTATTGGATGAAACGCGAGGGCGACGTACTAATCTTCGCCGTAGCCGATTGCACGGGACATGGCGTTCCGGGCGCGTTTATGAGCATGATGGGCGTGGCGTTCCTCAACGAAATCTGCGCCAAAATAGACGAAAACACAATGCCGTCAGAAATTTTGGAACAACTTAGAACCTTGGTAATCACCACATTAAAGCATGAAAACTCAAATTCACTTGAACCCAAGGACGGTATGGACATCGCCCTCTGTATCCTGAACCTCCGCACCCGCGTCCTACGTTTTTCGGGTGCCAACAATCCTATGTACCTCATTCGCGGCGGCGAACTCACGGAGTACCGTCCTGTGAAAAATCCGATAGGTTCGTATCCCAAGTTAGTTAATTTTGAGACCGTGGAGATACAGACGCAGCCCGACGACTATGTATATATGTTTTCTGATGGTTTTGCAGATCAGTTTGGCGGCAACACCGGCAAAAAAGTTACCTACAAGCGTTTCAAAGCCCTTCTCACGGATGCCTACAATAGTAGTTTGACCGCCGCCGAGCAGGAAAAAATTATCGGCGACTTCCTTGAAGAATGGCGCGCAGATTTTATACAGATGGACGACGTGTTGGTAGGTGGGTATAGGTTGTAAAAAAAATTACAAAAAAATAATGTTAACAAATACAAAATCCGAAAAATTATTTTTATCTTTGCATCGTGAAATAATATATAAACAAACAAAGCACTAAAAGTTAATGGCAACAACAGCAGATTTGAAAAACGGACTCTGTATCAATTTCAACAACGACATTTATACAGTTGTTAGTTTTCAGCATGTAAAGCCCGGCAAAGGTCCGGCATTCGTTCGCACCCGCTTGAAGAGCCTCACAAACGGCCGTGTGTTGGAAAACACCTTCTCGGCGGGCCACGAGATCGACATCACGCGAATCATTCGTCGTCCCTACCAGTACCTGTACAAGGACGGCAGTACATACGTGTTCATGCAGCAGGAGACCTTCGAGCAGATCAACGTGCCGGAGGAGCACATCGAGAACGCCGACTTGTATCTTGATGGTCAGAACGTTGAGATTGTGATTCAGGAGGAGACCGACAACATCCTCACGGTGGAACTCCCGCCGTTTGTGGTGATGGAAGTTACCTACACAGAGCCTGGTCTCAAAGGCAACACCGCTACCAATGCGCTCAAACCCGCCACGGTAGAATCGGGCGCGGAAATCCGTGTGCCGCTCTTCATCAACCAAGGCGACAAGATAAAGATTGACACCCGCGACCGTTCATACGTCGAGAGAGCCAACTAAGACTTTTTTGTATTTACCCATCGTGGAAACCTGCCTTGCCATGATGTTTTTCGGCAGGTTTCCTTTTTTTAAAACGATTTAAAGAGCATAATATGTCGGACGGAAAGGCACTTAACAAGTTACGGTCGTTCAACTTCAAGTTGAAGATGCTGTTGGAGGTTACCAACAACATCATCACTAATATGCCTGTCGAGCAACTAATCGACCGTTTCCATACTATGCTTGCCAATGACCTGAAAATCAATAAGGTACTTATCTACATTTTTCAGGAAAACTCTTGGAAAATCATTCTCAAATACGGCGTTAAGCCCGAAGACTACGACCATATAGACCCCGACCGCGATTTTGTGAGCATCAAAGACATCACCGTGGTATATTCGGGCAGCGATCCCAAGTTTAGCGCGTTTGATTTTGTGATACCGCTCTACAACGACGACAAGATAATCGCCTATATGCTTATGGACGATTTTGACGCGGAGGATGATGGTATGTCGCCGTCTATCAGGAACTTACAGTTTTTCCAAACGCTCACCAACTTTATCATTGTTTCCATCCAGAACCATCGTCTTGTGGAGGAAAACATGAAACAGGAACGTTTTAAGAAAGAGATGGAAATGGCTGCGGAGATGCAAAAAATGCTCGTTCCCAAGTCGGACATCTTTTCGGGCGACAATCGTATTTACGTAGAGCCGTTCTATATGCCTCATTATCAGGTAGGTGGCGACTATTACGACTTCGATTACTTGAGCAAAGACGAGATGTTTTTCTGCATTGCGGACGTTTCGGGCAAAGGAATGGCTGCGGCAATATTGATGAGCAACTTCCAGGCAAGTCTTAAAGCCCTCTTTGTTGACGACATGGATTTGCCCACGTTGGTAAAACGGCTCAACAGTATCGTTGTAAGAAATTCTAATGGCGATAGGTTCATCACATTTTTCGTTGGTCGTTACAACTTCAAAACCAACACGTTACGCTATATTAATGCGGGTCATAATGCTCCGGTGCTTTACAACCGTGCCGCTCGCAAGGTGGAATATCTTAAGACCGGCTGCGTGGGCGTAGGCATGTTGGATCATATCTTCAATGTGGAGGAAGGCTGCATCCATTTTGACAGCGATTGCAAGCTCCTCTGTTTCACCGACGGCGTAGTAGAATTGGAAAGCGATGGCGACCCCGATTTTGGTCAGAAAGTGGTGGTTAAATGCATGACTACCGACGACGACATCAAGACCACAATTAACAACATCATACAATCACTTGATATTCAGCGTTCTAACGCAAAGTTGTTTGACGACATCACTTTATTGGGAATTGACTTTCATGTTAATTGTTGAATTATTGATTTGTTGATTTTTCCTCTTTCCTCAATAAATCTTTCCTCAAAAAATCTCTCCTCATTAAATCTTTTCTCTTTCAATACCACCAAATCGCCTTTGCTCCGTCGCCAAAGACAAATGCGCCTTCCTTGGCAACGTCAAAACATTTGATACCGTGTTTCTGATATTCTGATGTTCGAGCGGCAACAAATTTTTCTGTGTTTGATGAATCGAAGATTACATTTTCGCATTTGAAATTGTTGGTGATCATTTCTGCATTGACAAAAGTATTTTCGCTTACGATGATGAAGTCCACCGGCAGCAAAACATCTTTCATAATCTCTATTTGATGTGCGGAGTTGAGAATATAAAATTTTTTGTTGTCTATTTGCCAAAATAAATCCTTAATTTTGCTCAAAGTATCGGCTGCCAATATCTCGGTGAGATTTGCGTGTACAAGCGCGGCATTATCAAGAGCCGGGGATATTGAACGCTCGTCGAGTTTAGAACTGTTGGCTATTATTGTGATATTTTTGCCGTTATTGATGGAATAGAATGAAGATTTTGTTTTGTTATAGACAATTAGTTGAGCGTTAACATTTTTTGCGCTGTCAAATAAAGCGATACTTGCGGCAAAAAGGCATATAAATATGAGTGCAATTTTCAGTTGTAAGGCTCGTTTGTAATGACAGAAGACGATTAAAAAGCCCAAGGCAGCATACAGAAATATTGCCGATGGGTTTGTGATAAAAATTCCGTTGATGCTCGACGCTGGCAGATTTTCAATCCAAGATACCGAGCCGGTGAGCATTTTAAGTAAAAATTTTAGGATTGCGGTAACTAATCCCATCAGCGGCGCACACCAACTTACCGACAAAAGCAAGATTGCCGTTACCATGATGAAGTAGGAGAGGGGGATCACCAATATATTTGTGATTAGAAAATACGTAGGGAACAGGTTGAATGTCCTGATACTTAGTATGCTTGTGCCTATTTGCGCTGCGATTGAGACAAATACGATGCCGAGAAAATACTTCAATACCCACTTCTTTACGAGTATCCACCGCGAATCATGCACTGGGTCAAATTTTGGTAACAAATTTTGCATGAATGGCATTATTGATATGATAGACAGCACCGCCAAATAACTCAATCCAAATCCGACGTTGAATATTAGTAACGGATTGAATGTCAGCAATATAAATGCTGATGCTGCCAACGTGTTGTACGTGCTGACATTTCTATTCAATATCTGCGAAACGGTCAACATGCTGAACATCAACGCCGACCTGCATACACTTGGCGAAAATCCCGTTATCGCCGCAAAACTCCACAGCGTCAAGATTATCAATGCGCATTTGATGATGCGGGTTGTTTGCGAATAATTGAGAAACATCAGTAATAAGTTGGTAATCAGCATTATAATGCCAGTGTGCAGACCCGAAACGGCGAGTATGTGCATCGCGCCGCTTGTTTGGAATGTGGAGATGGTTTCGGGTTCAAGGTCGGCTTTGTAGCCAAGTGTAAGTGCTTCAAGTACAGCGAGTTGCTGACCATCAATGCCCGATTCTCGATAAATATCTATTAGCGATTGCCTTATCTTCGCTCCATAATATTTGATACCTTTTTGGTAGGCGGGTTGCAGGATTTCGTATTCGTTGTTTTTGATGTACGCTTGACAATAAATGCCCTGCCGCGACATGTATTGCTGATAGTCAAATTCCAACGGATTGCCATTGCTCTCGATGTATCTCACGTCCGAAATGAACCCTATCAGGTCGCCAAATTCTGGCGGCGTGTGCGAAGTGTCCTTTTCAAAATAAACAAGTATCTCATTCGCAGGTTTTGCAACTTTTTTATACTCGTTGCCGTTGATTATTTTGATTGTAGCCTTGAAGGATTTTGGTTTTTCTTCCGGCGGCGAGGATATAACACCTATCTTAACTCCGTCGCCAAAATCGTTCAGCATTGGCTTGGGAACTCGTTGATATTCAGTAATAAACATTCCAAAGAATATCCACAGCGCGAAGAAGGACACGCCGTTAATAAAATTGTAACGGTGGCTGATGCGATGTTTGCGCTTAACATAAAGAAACGTCATCAACGCCACCGCAGCCGATATGCCTGCGATGGGTATTATGATTTCGAAATTAGCGATTCTCTCTATCAAAATACCGATTATTGTTGGTATATAGGTCATTTTGCAGGCTGAAAACGTTGTAATGTATTAAAGTATAATA
>CAMJWL010000015.1 GCA_946409405.1 uncultured Bacteroidales bacterium | reverse complement strand
ATAACGCCCAATATTCCCGAAGCGGAAGTATTACTCGGCGCAAGCATCACCTCGCAATCCCAATTAGCCGACTGCGCCCGCCGTCTGTCTGACATCGCTGGCAATTCGGTTTTGCTCAAAGCCGGACACTTAGAGGACACCGACCAACTTATCGACGTACTATATAATAAGGTGTCGGGCAAGTTGTCGTATTATCCATTTAATCGCATCCCCACCGTAAACACGCACGGCACAGGCTGCACCTTGTCGGCGGCAATAGCGTCGCATCTGGCATTGGGCTGCACGTTGGAAGACGCAGTAGCAAGAGCCGAGGAGTATCTGCACAAGGCGTTGGAGGCAGGAGCGGAGTACGAGATTGGCAGGGGACATGGCCCGGTGAAGCATTTTGCGTGGTAGGCAAAATATCACACACCCTTCTCAATATTCCACCACCAATTGAGTGCAAGAAGCACAATAAAAACCACCATCATCCACCATCGCGGCTTGAACCTTGTCAGGCGGGCAAGACTGTCGCTGCCCCGTACAAGGTCTATCGTAATCCACACAAGACCTACCACCATATAGAGCGCGACAATTATTGCCAATGGGTTCATCATCAGGGCGTTATAAAAATCGAGGTGAAAAAAATATTTCAGTCCCCTCACCGTGCCGCAGCCGGTGCAGGGGTAGCCCGTAAGATTGTGAAACAAACAGATAGTGAGATGACCTTTGGGATTTTCGTTGGGCGCGTCGCACAGAATAAAATACGACATAAGTATCACAATACCAACTAATTGTAATACATACCAACTCTTATTTATAGTTTTGGCAGACATTGCTAAGTGTCATAAAAAACGGGCAACAAATATCTCGGCTACCGCAAACACGAGGGCAAGAATCACAAAAATTTTCCACAGCGGCTTGGTGGTCGCGCTTGCAACTGCCTCTGTGGCAAAGGCTTGACTGCCAGAGTTCATCACCCTGACTCCGCCCAAACCAATGCCCTCCAAATTTTCGGCAACATAGTCGGCGGTCAAGAAATCGAGGTCAGACTCGCGCCTGTCGTAATTGTACGCCAAAACGCCAGCCTGTTTGCCGCTGATCACGAGGTCGCAAAAACCGGGCGTGCGCACACAGTTTTCGGAGAAAAACTTGTAGTTCATAAATGCGTCAGGGCCAGAGACTTTTGGGATAAACTCGTTGCCATCTTCCGTGCGCAAAACTACCTTAGACACATCCACGTTGCCATCTATCTTGACAGCAAAACCGTTGTCTCTGCCGATAACCGAATAATACGGCTGCCCCATGTTGCGCGAGGTAGCCACGGCGTTGTATATCAGCGGCACTATCAGGCGGTGGCTGTACAAGTTGCCCGACTTATTGTCCAATGGCGTGTAAAAAACATATATATTGCCGGCGCGGTACTCGTTGGCGGTCATAATCTTCTTGTACGAATCGGATTCCAAAACCACTTCCTCGCCTTGGTACGAATTTGACATGGAATTGAAATACCGCGTAATTAGCGGCAAATCAGGGTTTTCGGGTATCTGTTTTACCGCGCCACGGAGCAAGGCTGATTGGGTGTTGACGGTCTGAACCTTGCAACGGATGGTGTCGCGGGAGATGATGGAATTACATTCGAGGAGCGAGAGGAGATGGTTGTAGCCGTCGATATTGCCATCGAAGGAAGGCACAAAAACCACGCTGCCGCCGCCCGCCACAAAAGCCTGAACCTTGCTGCACAAAGCCGCCGGTATATTGGTCAACTGATTGATTATTACCGACTTGTATTTAGTCAAATCCACATCCTGAGCCGCAGAGTTGCCTACCTCGTCTATGGCAAAATTGCCGTCCTTGCCAAGCATGGCGCGGAGATATTTGTTGGCGGAAGGCTCGCCGAGGATAAGCACATTGCGCACAGAATCAATATGATACGCAAAGAAAATATCGTTGTCGTAATCAATAGGGAAATCGCTTATGCTGATGCGTCCGCGCACGGCTTTGCGGTCGGTGTTGACGTATTTGAGCGACACCTGACGGCGTTCGTGCGGATTGAGGTCGGTGGTAACGGACACTTTGGCGGAATTGTTGACGTACAATTTCACCGGCAACCCGCGCACAGGCTTGTCGCCATAGTTGCTTATCGAGACCAACGCCTCTTCCTGACCCGACATCATCCTATAAGGCGTGAGAAACTCCACAGTGTCAACAGCCACATTACCAATGTTTTGCGACGTGATGCCCACCAGATTGACCGACAACAGAGAATCGGGCTTGATGGCGTCAAAATCGCAGATATTCTTCTGAAAATCAGATATTAAGAAAATGCTCATATTGCACTCCGGCTCCACGTCGAGGAATCCCAGGCTGCCGACTGCGCGGTCTATCACCTGCGAGATTGTGGGCGTTACGGGCGTCAGTTGCAACTCCTGCAAAAACAGCCTTACCGCGTCAGACTTGACCAGGCGGTTGTGGCGTTGCTCGAAGTCGTTGGTAATGAACAAGAAATCTGTCTCCCTCGGAAAAGCGTCCACTATCTCCAACGCCTTAGCCTTGGCGGTTTCGAGGTTGAGACCAGACATCGCGCCCGCCTGCATGGAGAAGGAGTTGTCTATATATATAATAGGTGGTGCAGAACGGCGCGTGGTGGTGTTGCCGCCGCCCTTATAGACCACGGGATTGGCAAAGGCTATTACAAGGCAGGCTATTATAAACATCCTCAGCACCATCAACAAAATCTGTTTGATGGTGCTGCGCTGCCGTGTAACGTTTTTGAGGTTTTGCAAAAACCTGATGTCGCTAAAATATACCGTCTTGTACCGCCTGAAATTAAACAGGTGGATAATCGGGGGTATCAAAACTGCAAACCCCGCCCAAAGGAAGGCCGCGTCGAGAAACTGCATTTATTTGTTGAGTGCTTTGTTAACGAGGTCTATGATGGAGTCGGTGCGCGTGTTCATGCAGACCACGTTGTCGAAAATCCCATCCGGATTTACCGATATTGCGGGATATATCTTGAAGATGCCATCCAAGCCCTCTTTGACGTACCGGATAATGTCTTCGTCGGAGTAGAAGGAGTTCATCGCCCTGTAATGCGCAAAGATGCTGCCCACACCGCCCCTAAACGACGAATATCCTTGTTCCGGCTCGGTAATCCAATCGGCAAGTTCGTGCCGGAAAAATTTGAGGTACTGCGTCCTTAACTGCGGGTTCATGCCGTTGGTGCGCACAAGCACATTGCAGCCCACATGACTGTAAGCCATGCCGTCCACAGTCTCCTTCTTGAAAAACCCCGCGTTGAAGCCAAACACGTATGTCATGTCGTCCTTCACGAAGCCGAGTCCGTAAAAAAACCACTCCTCGCTGATGCGTTGGTGTGTGTATCTGCCGAGCCGCGAAGTATAATACTCCTTGATGCTCTGTATTATCTTCCTGCGCCTTTCCTTTATTTCTTCGGGTTCTATCATAATAAATGCAGTTGGTTATTTCGGGTTGACAAAAGTAGTAAAACTTCTGCATACAACAAATTTTTTCTCAATTTTTTCTGCATAAATTAAGCCATTTTTTATTTTGTCGGCATTTTTTGTATTTTTTTTCGCCAATTTGTTTGTCCGCCGCGTTTTTTGTCGTAACTTTGCACCCAAATTTAATTCAATCAAAATGATGACATCAAAAGAAATACGCAAATCCTTCTTGGATTTTTTTGCGTCAAAACAGCATAAAGTAGTGCCGTCGGCGCCGATGGTGGTCAAGAACGACCCAACGCTGATGTTCACCAATGCCGGAATGAATCAGTTCAAGGACATTTTCCTTGGCAACGAACCCGCCAAATACAAGCGCGTCGCGGATTCGCAAAAGTGCCTCCGCGTGTCGGGCAAGCACAACGACCTCGAAGAAGTAGGACACGACACCTACCATCACACGATGTTTGAGATGTTGGGCAATTGGTCTTTCGGCGACTATTTCAAGAAAGAAATCATCGATTGGGCGTGGGAGTTTCTCACCGAAGTCATCAAACTCGACAAAAACCGCTTGTATGCAACGGTTTTTGAGGGCGACAAGGAGGAGAATCTCGAAGCCGACGACGAGGCCAAATCGTACTGGCTCAAGCATTTGCCAGCCGACCGAGTACTCCTCGGCAATAAGCACGACAATTTTTGGGAGATGGGCGCAACGGGTCCCTGCGGCCCTTGCTCCGAGATACACATCGACCTCCGCAACGACGAAGACCGCGCCAAAGTGCCCGGCGTTCAACTCGTCAACCAAAGCCATCCGCAAGTCATAGAGATTTGGAACTTGGTGTTTATGCAATTTAACCGCAAGGCAGACGGCTCGCTCGAACCCCTGCCCGCCAAACACGTGGACACCGGTATGGGCTTTGAACGCCTCTGTATGGCTATACAAGGCAAGCAATCCAACTACGATACCGACATCTTCCAACCTGTCATTCAGGAGATTGGACGATTGACCGGCATACCTTACGGCTCGTCGCACGATACCGACGTTGCATCTCGCGTCATCGCCGACCATATCAGGGCAATTTCGTTTGCAATTGCCGACGGACAACTCCCCGCAAACGCAAAGGCGGGCTACGTAATCCGCCGCATCCTCCGCCGCGCCGTCCGCTACGCCTACACGTTCTTAAAACAGAGCGAACCGTTCATGTACAAACTCCTGCCCACACTTATTAATGTAATGGGCGAGGCTTACCCCGAACTCGTGGCTCAGCGCGAAATCATTGAGAAAGTGATGATTGAGGAAGAGACATCCTTCCTGCGCACGTTGGAGACCGGCATCAAACTCCTCGACAAGGTGGTGGACAACGCCAAGAAGGCAGGCAAGTCGGAGATTGACGGCAAGACAGTATTTGAACTTTACGACACATACGGCTTCCCGCTCGACCTTACCGAACTGATTCTCAAGGAGAAAGGGTTGACGCACAATCAGGCAGAATTTGAGGCTTGTCTCCAACAGCAAAAAGACCGCTCTCGCAACGATGCCAAGATTGATTCGGGTGATTGGGTAGAGGTTAATGCCTTTGATACTGAGGACTTTACAGGTTACGACAATTTGACCGAGGAAGTCAAGATTTGGCGTTACCGCAAGGTGGAAGCCAAGGGTAAGACATTCTATCAGATAGTATTCAACAAGACCCCGTTCTACGGCGAAATGGGCGGTCAGGTGGGCGACCAAGGTTACATTGAGGCCAACGGCATCAAGACCTACATCACTGACACTCAGAAGGAAAACGGACTTTCAATCCATATCGTCAAGGAACTCCCCAAAGACCTTGGCGCAACATTCAAGGCTGTCGTCAACAACGCAAAACGCCACGCCATCGAGTGCAACCACTCGGCTACACACCTTCTCGACGAGGCTTTGCGCACGGTGCTCGGCACACATGTAGAGCAAAAAGGCTCGCTCGTTACCGACGGCTATCTGAGGTTCGACTTCTCGCACTTCTCCAAGATGACCGAGGACGAAATCACTCGTACAGAGCAACTTGTGAACGAACACATCCGCGCCGCAATTCCGTTGGAGGAGCATCGCGATATGGACATCAACGAAGCCAAAGCCCTTGGCGCAATCGCCCTTTTCGGCGAAAAATACGGCGACAAGGTTCGTGTTGTGAAGTTTGACAAGAGCGTCGAACTCTGCGGCGGCACACACATCAGCAACACGGGCAGGATTGGTCTGTTTAAGATAATTTCGGAAACCGCCATCGCATCGGGCATCCGTCGTATCGAGGCACTCACCGGCAAGGCTGCGGAAGACTACTTGCGCAACCAATACGAAGTGGCTCAGAATCTGAAACTTATGTTTAAGGCTAAGACCGAAGCCGACGCCCTCAAAAACGTTCAGGCTCTCATCGACGACAATGCTGCCCTCCGCAAGCAAATCGACGCCCTCGAACACGAAAAACTCACCTCCGTTCGCGACGCCCTCGCAGCCAAGGCTCAGGAAATCAACGGCGTAAAGGTAATTGCTGAAATCGTAAAGGTTGGCAACAAAGACCTCCTGAAAGACCTTTCGTTCCAACTCCGCCAACAACTCGGCAACTCCTACATCGTACTCGGCGCAGAGTTTGACGGCAAGCCGCTCATCTCGGTAATCATCGCCGACAATCTCGTAAAGGAGCGCGGTCTCAATGCCGGAGCCATCGTCAAGGAAGCCGGCAAGGAAATCAACGGCGGCGGCGGCGGTCAGCCATTCTACGCCACAGCCGGCGGCAAAAACGCCGCAGGACTTCAGGCTGCTGTCGAAAAGGCAAAGGCAATGTTGAAGTAATCACCGAAAAACTCACATAAAGATAGTGTTTTGGCAAGTTTGGGTATGCAAATCTGCCAAAACACTATTTTTTTACACAATTTTGTCAACAAGTCGTTTGATATGCACATCCATCACATCGAGGCACGGAATCGGCGTGATGCCGCTGTTGAGAGCCAAGGGCAGTTCGGTGCAGCCGAGGATTACGACATCCACTTGCCATTCGGTCTTTGCGGCGGAGATGATGTCGAGGAGACGTTGCTGCGATTCGGGTTTTACGATGCCGAGTTCCAACTCGTTGGCGATGATTCCCTGAATAGTTTCCATAGTTGCAGCATCGGGAACAACGATTTCAACGCCCTGTTTTTCAAATTCTTTCTTGAAAAAATCTTCCCGCATTGTGAAAATCGTACCGAGCAACAATGCACGACGCCAACCATTTTGACGCGCCTCGCTGCAAGCCACCGCCGACATTCCCTCAAACGGAATCCGCGCCGAATTGTCCATACGCTTTTTCAAGCGGTCGAAGACGATATGCACAGTGATGGAAGTGAGCGCAATTTCGTCGCAACCGCTATGAATCAGATTTTCGATTCGTTGCCATAAATAATCTTCGAGTTCGTCGTATCGCTTGCTGCCCACAAGGTCGAGCACCTTGCTCAGATTGACGCTCTCTATTGCTATTTCGGGAAACACTGCACCGTTTGTCCGTTTGGCAACCAACTGATTGATAGCCTTGTAATAAACAAGAGTCGATTCGTAACCCGTACCGCCAATTAATCCTAACTTCTTCATATTGTAATTGTTTTTGTTGTTGCAAAAGAAAGTATAATTGGCGAAATTTCCAAAAAAATTTTTCGGAGATTCCTAAAAAAACACTAACTTTGTAGCATAAAAATAAGCACTATGAAACACATCATCACAATAATATCAATCATTATTCTGATAACCTCCAACGCATTTTCGCAGGTTATCAAAGGCACAATCAAAGATAAAGAAACCAACAAGCCTCTGCCTGGTGTAAACATTGCTCTCGTTAAAAAAAAAACGACAGGAACAATTACAGACCTAAATGGCGAATATTCCCTTTCCGTACCGGAAGGAATTAATATGTTGGAATTCCGTTTTATTGGATACGAAACTATAAAAAAAACATTCCAAATGGGAAGAGGTGATACTATTACTTTTGATACAACACTCACAGAAGAAGCTGAATTGGCAATTGATTATATGTGTTTGTTTATACCATCTATGTCTTATATTGATTTTGTGAAAGAATTTTATCAATCGGATGGTATATTCTTTTTCAATAACAACTATCTAAAATACTACAAACAAGATGGTTACGACGAATTGACGATGGGCATACATTTTCAGCCTGAAATTACAAAAAGATTATCTCCTGCATTTACGATTGAAGGAATGTGCGATTTGAGGGCAATTAGTATGCAAAATCATAACACAGAAAACAATCTAAATGTTAAGCCTCATTTCAGATTAAAATATCAAACATACAGTTTTGACTTTAAAATTGGATATAACAAGGCAATTGAACGGCAAGAAATGCCCGACCAACTTTATGGATTGGATCATTATTATTTTTCGGAAGTCAACGATGGTTTTTCAATTACATACAATAATATCTTTAAAAGTTCGATTTGGCTCGACTGCATCAACAATAATATCTTTGACAATAAATGGAACAAAGATGCTCTATGGGGGTGGAATCTTTCGAAGACAATACGTGCAGACAACTTTTTGCGAAATATGAGGTTTTATGCCGATGTACTTGTTGCCAACCATAGTTACGTTGCGGACAACAACCAAAAATTTGTGCATAATCTTGAAAGCGGAATGTATGGCATTGTGTTCGACATATTGCATTATCGCCCCGTAATTAATACCTTAGCTCCTAAAAAATTAACAACGATTATTTATGAAATCAAATATGCGCAATCTCATTTCTTTGACAATAACGCCATCCTCTACCACAAGAGCGGCAACGGTATTTTGAACAATTTGAGGATAAAATTTGCGCAAAGTGTCATTTTGGATATGGGGCATTTTTACGCCAAAAACTATGCGAGCACGTATTCCAACCAAGTATATAATTGCTATGCAACCGCCAAACCCGAAATATCCGTCCTTTCGCTCGGCGCATCGTATCAAAAATGGACAGGGAAATACCACGGCAATTTTTATTGCGGATTGTCGGCATACGCAAGAATTTACCAAGACTTTATCAACAGTCAGTTTTCATATACGGTGGGGGCAAATCTGGTTTTGGTTCCGGCGATACGGTTTTCGAGATAACAATTATTGCTACCATTGAAATTATCTGATGAAATGCGTTTCGGTGAGCGGCTCTTTGATTTTCGGCGAGCCAAATTGTTTGATTCCGAGGTCAAACGATTTTATCATAAACGCCATATTCAAACCGAGTTGACGCATTGTCTGCATACCTTCTTCGTCCTTTGCGACTTCGCCCGGCTCCGTGCCGTGGGCGATGCTCCAATATTGCGACGGTACAACGGGCATATTGGTTTTGAGGAAATCTTTGTTCAAGACATCCATCGTTGCAGTTGCGCCGCCGCGCCGTGCAATCGAAACCGTCGCGCCAACCTTCATCGTCCAATCGGTATGCAAGTTGGAATAAAACAACCTGTCCAACAACGCCAACAATGTACCGTTTGGCGACGCGAAATACACCGGCGAACCTACCAACAATCCGCTCGCATCACGCATCTTGGCGGATATTTCGTTGACAATATCGCCAAAAGTACATTCGCCCGAATCCCAACATTTGTTGCAGGCGATGCAGCCGTGGATGTTCTTATGTCCGATGTGAATCCATTCAGTTTCAATACCTTGCGCGTTCAAAGTCCTTTCCACTTCGTGCAACGCCACCGCCGTATTGCCCTCCGCCTTAGGGCTTCCATTAAGTATAATTACCTTCATTTGCAGTCATTTTTTTTAAATTTGACGCGCAGTTTTGATGGAAGTTTAAAGCATTACAAATACAATTGATAATCAACATATTACAATTTCAAAACACCAACATTTTGAGAAAACTGCAAAAATCGGCTAAAAACATTTTGAGAAAACAGCAATTTCTGACAAAAAACATTTTGAGAAAACTGCAATTTTCAGAGAAAAAAATTTTGAGAAAACTGCAAAACATATTATCTTTGCCCTGAAAACTAAATAATTACAGCATTATGATTTTCAAGCGCAAACTATACGACAAAATGCTTCAATGGAAGCAACAATGGAAGGGGCAATATGCACTTCTTATAGAAGGCGCACGTCGCGTCGGCAAATCAACTTTGGCGGAAACTTTTGCAAAAAAAGAGTACAAATCGTACATTCTAATTGACTTTTCCAAAACATCGCCACAAGTGAACCGACTTTTTGAAGATATGATGGATTTGGATTACTTTTTCCTCTCTCTGCAAGGGATTTACAAAGTAAAACTCTTTGAACGTCAATCTGTTATTGTTTTTGACGAAGTGCAGAACCAACCTTTGGCGCGTCAGGCAATCAAACATTTGGTAAAAGACGGACGCTACGACTACATTGAGACAGGTTCTCTAATCTCAATTCGCAAAAACATCCAAAACATCGTAATACCAAGCGAAGAAATGAAAATGACGCTCCATCCGATGGATTTGGAAGAATTTTATTGGGCAATTGGCAACGACGTTACCCCTGACCAACAACGCCAAATGTACGATATGAAACGCGCCGCCGGCAACGCCGTACATCGTCTTTGGATGCGCGACCTACGACTGTATATGCTTGTAGGCGGTATGCCGCAAGCCGTTGATAGATATATCAAAACCAACAATCTTCAAGATGTAGATAACGTAAAGCGCGAAATACTAAGTCTTTACGATGTAGATTTCAACAAAATTGACACATCGGGACAGGCATCGGCAATTTTCAAAAACATCCCCGCCCAACTCTCAGGCAACGCATCGCGCTATATGATTTCGTCGGCGACAGACCTGCGACGCGGCGACAATGCCAACATCCTCGTCTCCGAAATGGCAGAAAGCAAAGTGATTAACGTTGCATATCACGTTACCGACCCACACGTCGGAATGAACTTAAACTACTCGCTTGACGCTTACAAAATCTACCTTGCAGATACGGGACTATTTGTAACGTTATGTTTTTGGGACAAGGACTACACCGACAACATCATCTACGAAAAACTCCTGACAGACAAACTCGACGCGAACCTAGGTTACATTTACGAAAATCTCGCGGCGCAAATGTTCAAAGCATCTGGCAACAAATTGTATTACTACACTTTCCCGACTGAAAACGGAAAGCACAACTACGAAATAGATTTTCTTCTCTCGCGCAAAAACAAACTCGTGCCGATAGAGGTAAAATCATCAGGGTACAAGTCGCACAAATCGTTAGATGCCTTCTGCGAAAAGTTCCACTCACGTATTGGAGACAGAATTTTGCTATACACAAAAGATTATCGCAAGGAAGACGAAACGAGTTGTCTGCCAATATATTTCGGGGGATTGGTGTAGCACATTTCGGGGGTAACTACTCCCCTACTGCCGCCTCCAACACCCTTACTTCCACTTTGCTCTTGCCGACTTTAATTATGGTCGTTATCCTATCCTCTTCCCCATTGACCACCGATGCAAAAGCCTTTTTCACTTCCTCAATGCGGGCTTCGGCGGTGGATTTGTACGGCTCATAGATAGTGATTTCGAGGGCGGGGATGTCGTAATTTTTCAAGAATGGAATCTCGCTAACACCATCTTCGGGGTCATAGACAAATGGCAGATGCTTCTCAAAAACGCCAACAGAATCGGGCAGCACCCAATCGTGTCTTTTTACAATTGACATAGCAGAAGAGCAGCCGAGAGTGTCAGTAGCGGAGGCGCAATTTTTGGCTGTAATCACAAAACGGTACGGACGGTCTTGCGGCAGTCCAAAATAAAACTCGCCGTTGGGCTGAGTGCGGTATTGGGCATAGACACGCTTATTAAGGTCGTCGTTGACACGGATGGTGGCGTTGACAGGCTCGCCGCTGAGGTTGATTATCTTACCCTTATAAATGGCAATCGTATCGGGGCGGAAAATCATCGGCAAATCCACTTTATAGACTATCTGACGGTGCGTCAACGGCTCTTCCGACGTGTAATAAGCGGTTTTGCCATCAGCGGTAATCGAAAAATCGTGCTCGTCGTATGGCGTGTTGATGTACTTGCCGAGATTGACGGGTGCCGACCAATGCGCCCACGAATCATCTTTCATACGCTTGCACATATAAATGTCTGTGCCGCCAATGCCAGTGCGACCGTTTGAGACGAAATACAACGTCTTATTGTCGGCGGCAAGCACGGGCGAATATTCGCCATATTCGGTGTTGACATCGGGGCCAAGGTTGACGGGATAACTAAAAACACCATTCTCGTCCCGCACCGAAAACCACAGGTCAGGATAAAAACGTGGCTGGTTTTTAGGCAACGGAACCTTGTCGGAATACAATTTTGGGGATTTCTCCAGCACCTTTGGGTCAAAAGGGTGCATATACAACTCAGCGGAAGCCATCTCAATTTTCCTTCTGCCGTACACAATCACCGGCACAGTAAACCCCTCGCGGTAGCCAGGTACGCCCTCCCTGCCCGCCGCAAAAAAGAGCGTCTTATTGTCGGGCGACGGATGTGCGTTCATGCTGCCAAAATATGGATGCGGATTTCTTTCGCGAACCGCCTCATAATAATGGTTTAACTTGCCACACATTCTTGGCTCGCTCCACTTGTCGGGTCCCATATTGTTGGACGCTTCCACCACCTTGGAACATACATAGTCTCTCGGGTCGTTAGAATCGATTCTCGGCGTACCCCACTGCAATTTTTCGGGACGGACTACGTACATCACATTGTTGTCGGCAGAGATGCCGCTCGTAAATGTTGTTACCGAATCTACCACCCTTGGCTTCTCGCCTATGTAATAAACACCTATTTCGTCTGTGCGCTCGGCATTAATACTCTTGTCACGCACAAACTGCAAGGCAATACGTGTAGGCACGTCGTCATAATTTTTCATAGAGTAAAAAAATGGTCCATAAGAAATGGTGTCCATAAAAATGCTGTCTTGCTTAAAGAGTTCGTCTATGCGCTTCAACTGCTGCCAACGTCCATCCTTGAAGTCAGAATAACAGACACCGATGCCCGATTTTACAGTGTCGGTGGTAACGTATTCGTCCACGATGCGCTTACCAGACTTTATATGCACATACTCTATTTTTTTCTTCACCTTATAAGTCTTGTAATCCCAATGCGTAAGGTAAAGGCGCGTACCGTCGGGCGAAATTACGGGATACCTGTTGTTGCTGTCAAAAAGTTTAAACTCCCCAAATTGAATCGTATTGGCTATGTAAGGCACCCGGCGGCCATTTACGTCGAGATATTTGATGATAGGCTTGCTCAGCGGCGGCTCGTTGATAACGTCGGGCAGGCGCACTCGGCGGCACGAATCCTTGTTTTCGGAGAGGAGACGTTTGAGATCATCTATCTCGCCCTTAAAATTTGGGAACAGCGGCTCGTAACGGTTGATAACAGCCAACACGCTGTCTATCTGACCGTTAATCATATAATCCTTGTACAATTCCTGCATCCTCCTCAACGCCAACCGCGACGGTGCACCACGCCTGATGTAAAAATCGTAGATGGAATCCTTGTGGGCGTAAAATTCCTCCGTGCCATTGCCATAATACGACCACAATTCCTGCATCGCAAAATTTACCTCGGCGTAGATGCCCGCGTAATACATCTGTCGCATGGTGTCCACCATGACGTGCGGCAGACGGTCGTACAGAAACCTCAGCCTCTGCCAATGTCCGCTGTAATATACTTCCTTGCACCAATTATTAACGAACTCATCATCGAGCCTATCTTTTGGGCGAAGATATTCATACAACAAGCCAGCCTGAGTGTAATATTCTTTTTTTAACGAATTGCGCAACTGAATACGCTCCGACTTCAGCGAAAACAGTTTGCCCCTTTCGTAAGCGTCGATATATTTGAAAAGCGAAACGCGGTTGCCGTTTTCCAACCTCTTGTAATACTCCACGCTGTCGATGAACTCCATGATGTAATTGAGGCGGCGGCTGTAAGGATAGTTGGCGGTAAACTGCTTGGCCTTGGCGAGGGTCTGGTCTTTCTTAGCCTCGCGATATGCCGCCTCCTCCATCAGCACGGTGGCTCGGTTGATGAACTTTTGGTCGCAACCTTTGAATGTTCGGATAAAAGCGGCAAATCCTCTTTCGGAAGAATCCTTCATGATGGTGCGGCGGAGTTGCGCGGCGGCAATTTCGTTTATCTTATATACTGCCGAATCCCTTGTAATTCCATAATTGACAAGCATATACTTCTTGAAATCCTTGGCAGAAATGCGAAATTTGGCGTCCACTTTCTTGAAGATGTTAAACGCTTCCTTTGGGTTGCTACTCATCGCGCAAAGTCCGAGACCATAGTACGCGGCGTAGATTTCACGATGCTTTTTGAGGGATTTTTTTAAGATTTTTTGAGCCGCCAACGTGTCGCCGCCCTTATAAATCATATCAAAAGCCCTCTGCAACTTCTGCGCCGAGGAAATTTGCGCCGTTAAAATCAACGTCAATATTAATATCAAAACTCTCATTTTCAAATCATGTTTTATTATTGTATAATAGAAAACTCCACGCGGCGGTTTTCTGCATCGACGTTGGAGACGGGGCGGGTGCTGCCGTAGCCTTTTGCAACTATTTTAGTAGCCGGGATGCCGAGGGCGACGAGCGCGTCCTTGACGGCTTTGGCGCGGTTTTCCGAAAGTTGCTGGTTGTGCTGAGCCGAGCCAACATTGTCGGTGTGTCCCGCAATCTGCACCGTCAGGTCGGGATTGGCGGCAAGGAATTTGGCAAGATGACGGATTTCGCCCATAGATTCAGGTTTGAGGTCGTACTTGTCAAAATCGAAAAAGATATTTTTGATAACAACGCAAAGGCTGTCCTCAATAATCTCGTTGATGGAGTGGATGGTGATGCTGTCGGACATAAACTGCGATTCCGTGGCATCTCGCGTGTCAAATACACCAGACATCGGCAAATATCCATCTGCTTCGATAAAATATTCGTACTGCCTGCCGAGCGGCAATGTTATCGAAAAAATGCCTGTAACAGGGTCGTTTTTCAGATTGCCGAGGTAAGTGCCAGTGTTGAGGTCTTCCCAGACGATGTTTGAGTGGATAGGACGTCCGTCGCTGCCCGTTACAATGCCCGAAAGTATCGACGTGGTTTCGGCGCGGAATTTTTCGGGGAGTTTGGCGGTGTAGATTTCTTGGTTGTCGTTCACATTGCTGTTTGACTTGGAATAGAAAATCGTCTTGCCGTCGTATGCGTTATAGAAAAACTCCTCGTCGAAAGCCGTGTTGATGTTTCTGCCGAGATTTACAGGTTCAGACCACTCAGTCCACGACGTGTCGGAGAGCCGTCGCGACATAAAAATGTCCAATCCTCCCAAGCCATAATGCCCTTTGGAGGTGAAAAACAACGTCTTCAAATCCGGCGACAGCCTCGGCGACCTATCAGTGTATGGCGTGTTGATGGTCTTGCCGATGCTGAAAGGCACTCCCCATTGTCCGTCCTCCTCTTTGACCGACACATAAATATCAATGTTGCCCCACTCGTCTCTCTCTACCAAACCGCCTACATTCACGGTGTCGATAGTGCCTCGCCACGACGCAAAAAGCATCACTTGACCGTCGGCACTGAAATATGCGTCAGCCTGCCAAAGACCGCCGTTGACACCATTTTCGCCGTACTTGTCGGTCTTGCTCTCAAACCTGTAAGGCGCGCCCCAAGTGCCGTTTTCCTGTATCTCCGACACCCAAAATTTGCCGCCCTTAAATAGCACCATCATATTTTGGTCGGGATAGATATGCTCGGTGGCTTCGTTGTAATACAGCGTGGCAAAACGTTCTATGGGCTTTGCCTCAGTCCAATTGCCGTCCTTGTATTCAGATACGTACATATCCTCCTGCCCCGCCCCATCTCTCATATCCATATCGCGACAAAAATACAGATGCGTCATGTCGGGCGAGATGACGGGCGCGTAGTCGTTCAAATATATTGGCGAATTTACTTGGTCGGGCAGACGCTGCTCGTCAGTGAAGGAAGGCGGATTGCTCTCACTGAGTATGCCGATTATCTTGTCAATCGCCTCCCGCTTGGGCGCGTATGCATCGCGAAATTCCAAATAATAATTGATGGCGGTCTCCCACTGCTTCTTCACCAGATATGGGCGGGTGAGGTGTTTCAATAGATTGAAACCGTACTGCGTTGGCGCGAATTGCCTGATATATTTTTTGAGGTTTTGTTCTTCATATTTTTCCTGGGAATCATCGATTGCAAACTGACGGATTTTCCACATCAACGCCGTGTCTTTTGGCTGTGCCTCAAAGGGATAAGTGTTGGAATAATAGAAAGCGTTGTAAAGATACCTGTACTCCTTTGCATACGTTGGGTCAAAATACATTCTGAAACTTGCCATCATCCAATATGCTCCATCCGCCACAATTTCGTCGTATATCTCCTGCTGGATAGCCTTTATGGCGGTCTTCACCGAATCCTTGAACGGGTGCGGACGTTGGTCGTCCCATATCTCGTCAAAACACTTGATACACTTGTTGCGGAGTTCGGAACTGCTAAAAATCCATTTTTTCGCAAAATAGCACGCTATCTTGTAGTCGAGCGAATCTATTGAATATAAGATTTTTGCTTTGAGGTCTGGGTATTTCTTGCCGTATTTTGCAATGAATTTTTGGTATGCAGTGTCGGTAGCCGAGCATATATAATTGCGGAAATTGCGATATACGCCAGCCAAATCCTGCAATGCGCAGAGCCTCATCATCGAGTCGCAGGTGGATGCCTTGATGTCCATGCCGTAAGTAGACTTGTAAGCGTCGAGTTTCTTGGGGTCTTCGCGCATTAGTTTGTCCTTGGCCTTTTGGAACAGGTCGAATGCAGCCTGATTGTTTTTGCGACCCGACGCGGTGTCAAACCTGATGGTTGCAAGCGCAAAATACGTTGCACCCGGCTCCACCCGACTTTTGTAAGCCTTGTTGAACATGCTTTCAGCCTCCTCGTACTCACCAGCACGAAGAAGTGCGTAGGCTTTTTTGAGTTTTTGGGCAGACGAAACCTGCACCACGCACAAAATTAAAAACAGAAAAATAATTGCTTTTTTCATAATAAACAGTTTTTGATGATGTGTTTTTTGTAAATAACAACGGCATAAAATTAAAAAAATTCACTCGCCTGAAAAAAAATTTTCATCACCCAAAAAATAATTAATACTTTTGCTTTTATATTTGCAATTAATGACAAGTATGGCTACCTTTTATCAAACAAACGTACACTTCAACTCCGGAAAAAGGCGCGGTCTGCCAACTTTTTTCCGTGTGGTGTTGTTTGTGTTGATGATGCTGTTGCCTGTTACGGTGTCCGCACAGGACGACAACCAGGAGCAACAGGAAATCGACAGCATCCTGGCGAGCATCCATCCCGACACGCCCGACAGCATCAAAGCCCAAAAGTACTGCATGGTGTCGTACCTGGTGAGCAACGTGGATTCGTGCATCAAATACGCCTTCCTCTCGCTCAATCACTGCAAGGAAACCGACACGCTGCTCATCGCCGACAATACGAGGTACATCGCCTGGGGATATTGGATGAACGACGACCCCAAAATGGCTCTGCCGTACCTGCACCGCAGCACCTATCTCTACAAACAAATACACGACTCCGCCTCAATAGAACACAATTACCGCCTGATGTCAAAACTATACGACAAACTCAACATCTCCGACAGCGTAAACTACTGCATCAATCAGGCGATGGAGATAGACATGAAGCAAAAAGACACCTTCAAAATAGCCCAATGCTACATAGACATGTCGGAAATATACCTCGACAAACATTTCTACAGCGAATGTGAAAAATGCATCCGCGAGGCTCTGCGCTTGGATTCGCTAATCAACGACACGTTGGAATACGCCCGTTGCTATTACAGGCTTAGCGAAGTATATTGCGAAACAGCCAGAACCACCGACGAACTTGTGCGTACAAAAGAGTACCTCCTGAAAGCAATCAACATCTTTGAACGCATCAATTCGTGCAACTCGTTCTACGTCTCCACCAAATATCTTGCATACGGCGACCTTGCCAAAGTATATATCACGCTCGCCAAAGACACACACAACGACCTCTACGCCGACAGTTGCCTGACGTACCTCAAGCAGAGCCTCGACTACCTCATCAAGCAAAACCGTTATGAAAACGCCATCACAATAGGCTACACTTACTTTGAATACTTCAAATATTACAAAAGATACCGCGAGGGCTTGAATTTTCTGCAACGCCTCCGCAAATATTTTGACGAGGAGACCACCAAACTGAAACTCCGCAACTATTACGACAAACTGCGCGACGCTTACTTCCTGCTCGGCGACTACAAAAACGCCTACGAGTGCGTAATGAAACAGATGGAATACAACGACGCCTTCATCAACGACAGCACAATGGCTGCCCTCGCCACCTTGAAGACCGAACAGGCTATGATAATAGAAAACAACGACCGCCGGCACGCCGAAGAACTACACTTCCTCGAAAAACGCAAACTATGGATTAGCATAATACTGCTGTGCGTAGTGCTGCTGCTGATATGCCTATTGGTGTTTTACATCACGAGAAGCCTGAAAATAAGAAAGCGTAACAACATGGTGCTGACGCTCAAAAACCAAACGCTCAACCAACAGAAATCAGAAATAGAAAAGCAGCGCGACGAAATCGCAATACAGAAAAACATCATCACAGAGCAATGGCAGGAAGTGGAGGCCGTCAACAAAAACCTAATCCACAGCATCAACTACGCGCAACGCATACAACGCGCCGCCATATCAACAATAGAAGACGTAAGGGCGATATTCCCCGACAGTTTTGTGTTTTACCGCCCAAGGGACATAGTGAGCGGCGATTTTTACCGTTGCGGACGCTGCGGCAAATACGCCGTGATGATTACCGCCGATTGCACCGGACACGGCATCCCCGGCGCGTTTCTCTCCATGCTCGGACTTTCGGGTCTTAAAGAATACATGGTCTCCGAATACGACGCCCAAAACCCCGGCATCGTACTCGACAAGATGAAAATTTTTATAAAGAGCACGCTTACACCGTCGCAAAAAAACAGAAACATCGACGACGGCATGGATATGACCATCTGCTGCTTTGACATGGAACAGATGATAATGCACTACGCCATCGCGGCACAGACCGCCTACATCATCCGCAACGGCGAAGCCATCAAACTAAAAGGCGACGTGATGCCCGTGGGACGTTACGTACACGAGAAGGAGCATTTTCAGTCGTTAACACTACCCCTCCAAAAAGGCGACATGATATACACCTTCTCCGACGGCATCCAAGACCAACTCGGCGGCCCCGAAAGGCGCAAATTTCTGCAAAAAAACCTTACGTCGCTGCTCTCCTTCATCGCCGACAAAGACACCGACGATCAATATGCGCTCCTCGAACATGCCATAGCACAATGGCAAGGCACACTGCCGCAAATAGACGACATGACCCTCGTAGGAATCAGGGTTTGAGGAAAGAGGAAGGAGGAATGAGGAGAGAGGAGAGAGGAAAGAGGAAAGAGGAAAGTAAAAAGAGATTAAAGAGTAAGGTAGAAAAAGTTTAAACTTTAATCTAAAAACCTTACTCTTTAATCTCTAATCTTTAATCTCTAAAACCCTACTTCACCAACATCTTGAATTCAAACTTGATGCCGCCTTCGGGAACCTCTACACGGTAAGGTTCGAGAGGCCATGCGCCCCAAGAGTTGATACAGCCGAGACCCATGTTTTTGTAATCCACCATCACAGAGTAGAAATCGTTGTCGGGAAGGTCGCAGGTGTGCTTGGTGCCGCGCTTTTCCTGCGAAAGATCCTCCATCTTGTATGGTAACGCCGAGAAATCAAACAGATGACCGGTGTTTACAAACTCCAAACCGTGTCCGGCGGCGTTGGTAACGCTCATCGTGCGAGTGTCGGTGCGGTTGCCGTTGTCTTGCGGCGAAGGATACGGGAAATACAACTGTTCGGGTGTCGCCTTGTAACGACCAATGAACGAGGAAGTTTTTCTGTCGCAATAATTCTCCTCCGGGCCGCGACCATACCACTCCACGTTCTTGTAATCCTTGTTGACTATGAAATTGAGTCCAAACCTCGGCATTATGGGAAGTTGCAAGCCCTTGTTTTCCACATATTCGGTTACTACTACGCTGCCGTCGCTATAAACCCTGTAATTGGTAGCCATCCTCGTACCCGAATTGGGCAGTTCATACACCGACATCACCCTAATCGACGAACCTTCGGAAATAGAATCGAGCACCGACAAAGCCATAGTCTCGCGTTCTTCGCCATCCTCCACGTATGTATATACGCGAAGTCCGTCGGTGGTAAGGTGCATCGCCTTGTTGTCGTCCTTCCAGACCTTGCTGCGCTCCTCCAACCTCATGCCAAAATCGTTGTCGGTGAGCGCACGCCAGAGAGCGGGTCTTGCAGGCTCATGGAGGATGTTGGAGTTGCTGCCCTTGGGATATACGCCGCACAGGAAGCCCGTCATCTTGTCGAATACAAACCTGATTCCAGCAGCCGTTACGGTAACTTCGCGGGCAGAAGCCGACTTATTGACCGTGCCAACAAGTTTGTTTGGCTTAACTCGTTTGAGTTCTGCCTCTTGCACGAGCAACTGCTCCGAAGCAAGTTCAGTGCCTACGGGAACTCCGGCAATGGCTTCTTTTGACGTGATGAAATGCAATTCGAGAAGGTACTCCTTGTTGCTGTCAAAATCCACACCGTCCTTCCACGCGGGACTCAACATGGCTACATTGCCCGGAGCACATTTTGGACACGGCAAATCGAATTTCTTTACAACATGCCCGTCGGCGGTCAATACGCCATGAACCTTGAAGTTGGAGAGGTCTATGTAATCATAACGGTTGGTCAACTGCACATTGTCGTACATAAACTTGGTGTCGATGTTTTGATAGATGTACCTTACATGATGCAACGCAGGATGCGCAGAGCGGTCGGGGTTAACGATGCCGTTCATACAGAAATTGCCGTCGGACGGAGTGCCGTCGGGACCATAATCTCCGCCCCAACACCAATATTTTTTGCCGTTTTTGGTGGCGGCAAGACCTTGATCCACCCAGTCCCAGATGAAGCCGCCCTGCACCTGATAACTCTCCTTAAACATCTTCCAATATTCGTCGAGACCGCCCACACTATTGCCCATTGCGTGGGCGTATTCGCAGAGAATCATGGGACGCGGTTTCTGCGTCTTGGCGTAGTCAAAACAATATTCCCACGGATACATCGGGCAAACGATGTCTGTATTGCGAGCCTCGCCCGCCTGTTCGTACTGCACGGGGCGCGAAGGGTCGAAGGCTTTGAGTTCGTCGTATGCCTTCTCAAAGTTGCAACCATTGCCCGACTCGTTGCCAAGGCTCCAGATGATAACCGACGGATGGTGAATGTCGCGCAGAGCCATACGCATAACGCGTTGTACATGAGGCACTTCCCATTCAGGCTTGGGGGCAAGGCTGTTAGGTCCGTATATCATGCCGTGGCTCTCGTTGTTTGCCTCGTCCACGAGGTACAAGCCGAGACTGTCGCAGAGGTCGTACCACATCGGGTCGTCGGGATAATGGCAGGTGCGCACGGCGTTGATGTTGTTTGCCTTCATCAGCATAATGTCGTTTATCATCGATTCGCGGGTGATTACGTGGCCAGTATATTCGTCGTGTTCGTGGCGGTTGACACCCTTGACGTAAATCTTGCGTCCATTTACCATCAAAACGCCGTTCTTGATTTCCACCTTGCGGAAACCTACATTGAAGGTGAAAAACTGCGAGCCGTGTCCGTCGTTGTCGAGTTTCACCAACAATTTATAAAGGTTAGGCTGCTCCATCGACCAAAGTTTGATATTCTTGACGGAGAGTTTGATGTTGCCGGTGTAGGTATCGCCGATGGAGACTTTGCTGCATTTGAGCGATGCCGTGGCGTAGGAAACACCGCCGTCCATCGACGCCAATGTAGCGGTTACGGTGGCTGCGTACTTCTTCTTGGCAGAATTGGCGATGTCGAATGTAATGTTCACCTCACCATCTTTAAGATTGTTGGTAGAGGCCTCTATCTTGACGTTTGCAAGGTGGTTTTGCGGACGCGAATATATATACACGTCGCGCTCGATGCCGTTGAATCGGAAGAAGTCCTGATCCTCCAGATACGATGCGTCAGACCACCTCAAAATCTTGAAACTCAACAGATTGTTGCCATCTGCGGCGAGATACGGCGTGAGGTTAAACTCGGCGGCGAGTTTAGAATCTTCCGAATATCCCACATACTGACCGTTGAGATACACAAACAACGCGCTCCTTGCGCCGCCTACGTGCAACACAACGTCGCTGCCTTCCTTGGCAAACGATTCAGGCACTTGGAACGTGGTGCGGTACACACCCGTCCAGTTGTGTTCAAACGGCACTTTGGGCGGTTCGGGCGTAAAGGAGAAGTCATACGACACGTTGGTATAAACTGGAAAACCATAGCCGTTCATCTGCCAGTCGCCAGGTACGGGGATTGTTTTCCACGAAGCGTCGTTGAAATCGGGTTTCTCAAAATCCTGCGGCACCTTGCCAGGATCTTCGGCAAAATAGAACTTCCAATTGCCGTTGAGCGAGTGGTACCACTCAGACTTGTGATTGTTGGCAACAGCATCCGAAAAATTGCTGTACGGGAACCACGAGGCGTGCATTGGCTCGCGGTTTTCTTCCACAATGGAGATGTCGGTGCATTGCACAGGCAATTCCTGCGCCGCCGACGGCAGTGCGCTCGACGCAGCCATCAACGCCGCAATCAAGCCTTTGGTTGTAATCTTCATTTTGGTTTTCATATTTGTTTTATAATGTTATACTTACCTATCAACTGAAACACAAAAGTAGGAATAAAATTTTAAAATTTAAATATTTTTTAAGGGTATTGCAAAAAAAACAAATCAAATAAATAATTACTGGCATATCCCTCTGAAATCGCAATGCTCGCACCTACTCGTCGGCCTTGCTTCAAATGTCTGCGAAATATCAAACAACGTGGCGAGCAAGTCCTTCAACCGCACCGAAAAATCTTCCGTCAACGTGGCGATATTTGTGTCGCTTACGTTGACGACTTCCTTGCCATTGCCGACGCGGAATAGCGTGTCGCGGGTGGCGATTTTGTTTCTCACGGCGTAGATGACCGGCACTGGCAACGCGCCATTGTGCCGTTGCATATACACGTATGAATACAGCAACACTTGGAACGCCTGCGAGGGTCGGCGGTCTGCCTTTTCGTAATTGAACACCTCGTCAACACTTGCAAACTTCATCTTGTCGGCGACGTTGCCAGTCTTATAATCCACAATGCGGATTTTGCCGGCATTGACAATGCGGTCGATGCGGTCGATAGTGCCGCCAATGTTTACTTTCAGAGTTTTGCCGTTGACATTGACATCTACGGTGGTATAAATGCCCTTCTCTGCGCCAATCAGTTCAAACGGGGCTATTGTGGCGTCGTAATCCAAAATGCGCCCAAGATACTGCATCAGGACATCGAAGAAGATGCTGTCAAAACCTGAAATATCCGCCTTGTCGCTGATATTAACCTTGAAATGCTCGTTGTAGGCGGCAAGCACAAAACCTTCCGCAACGGGGCGCACGGCGGCAATCATATCGGCGGTGATGATGTGGCGGTCGTCTTGGATTTCCTTATAAATCTTCTCAATGGCGGCGTGGAGTATCGAGCCAAAATCCGCCGCAGAAGCCTCCTCGTCCAATTCCTCGGTCTGCCGCAGACGTATCACGTATTTCAGGTAAAACGCCAACGGACAATCCAAGAACGTATTGAGCGCGGACGGCGAGAGCGACCTCTTGTCGTCACCCTGCGAAAAATACGCCGACAGCCGTTGCAGAGTGTCGGCATTGTTTTTAACAACGATTTCGCGCCCGTCTATCGGCTTAATCTCGCGGACAAACTGCCGCATCTGAATTTCGAGCCGCGAATCGGGGCGCACAGCCGTGGATGCCTCCTTCAAAATCTGCGTTGCAAACCTACTCGGCTCGCCCGACAACGACGACGAAAATACATTGTTGTACAAGACCTTGACATTCTTAGCGCGTTGGAATAGTCGGTAAAAGAAATATCCAAACACAGCGTCCTTGTACTTGACCACGGGCATATCAAACGCAAGCCTCATCCCCTCGGTAACGAAAGAATTGTTTTCGCTGCGCTTCGGGAACACGCCCTCGTTCATGCCAATCATTATCACATTGTCAAAATCGAGATTGCGGGTCTCCATCATACCGGTGAGCTGTATGCCATTGTCGTCGTCGCTCTCAAAAGGCACTTTGATGCCTACCAAATGCTCCTTCACTATGCTTGCCACGAGGTCGGGGCTTATGTCCTCCGGCAACGTCAAGACATTGTTATACAGATTTTTGAGCGAGGTGTATGCGTTGAAGATAAATTCGTTTTCAAGTTTGGGAGCGTCGGTGGGTTCGGGATTTTTTACAAAATACAATTCCGACAAAATCGAGAGGAAAGTTTGGATGATGTCGGCGGGTTGTTTTTCGTTTTCCTGACTACAAAATATAATGCTCAACAGATTGCCGTAAGATCCTATCAAATCGGCGTTTACGCGGATGAGACGTTCCTCGCGGATTCGCGCCTCTATCTGTTTGGAGCAAAATTCGGGGATGTTCACCACCAACGGATGGTTGATGACGGCGAGAACGTCGTTGTAATAATAATCGCCGCCCGTCCTATTGACGCGGTAATTTCGCCTGAGTTGCAGACAGTTGAGCAGGAACGAATACACCGGCGTCTCCACAAAGGGATAGCCCATTGTAACATTGACACGCTCCACACACGCCGGCAAACTGTTCAAGACGGGGAACAGAAGATGCTCGTCGCCAAGGACAACGGCCGTGCGGGTTTCGTTGTAGTCGGGAAGTTTGGAAAGTTGGGTGATAATGTCGTGGACGCACTTCGCCTGACCCACTTCGAGCGGCACGCCGATATATTCCACTTGTTTCGGATTGCCAACAATCAGATTTGGCGGACGCTTGCCGTGCAGTTCGTCGGGAAATTCGTCTATCAACCTCCGCATAAAAAGCCCCGCCTCCTGTACCTTGTCGGAGATGTAATAATCGTCGGCATCCCAATAAAAACGCGCCTTCTTGGCGTTGGACAAGTACCTGAAAATCTTGCGTTCGCACTTGTTCAAGACGTTGAAGCCTACAAAAATATATGTATCGTATTTTGTATCGAGCCCTTTTTGGTCGATGAGGTCGCAGATGGCGCGGTTTTTCATGCCGGTATAGCACACATGCGCGTCAGAGAGACTTTTGCGAAATATTTGATAGACCTTGGGAAGACCCGTCCAAAGTTCGAGGTAACGTTCCTTTTCCTTCGACAACCGGTGCTGCGAAAAATTAGCCCAAAACTGCCTGATGATTTCGATAACTTCCTGCGCCATCGACGGCGCGTAAAAAGCGTCTATTTCGCTCAAATCGGCGAAGTTGCGGCAGAGTTGGTTGATGTCCACGAGATAATTGTCTATCTCATTGAAATCGCTCAAAATCTTGCGTCCCGAATCGTAAAACGCATCAAAATCGGCTGCAATGCCCGCGTTTTTCATCCCCTCGTGCGCAAACACCTGCCGGAAGGCGTCGTACAACTTAAACAGCAACGTCAAGTCGTCCGCCTTCACCGACGGCAAAAACTGATTGAAAACCTTGTCAATTGGGAAAAGATGCCCCGAAAAAGACACCTCGTTTTTTAAGCGCGCATAACTCTTGCGGAAGTGCAGCATAGTGCGCTTGTTTGGGAACACCACGCATACGGCATCGTTGTTGTCGTACTTGCGCAGAATGTCGGCGGCGCAGTCGTCCAAAAAAGAATTCATTTTTCCTGTTGGCTTTGTTGAAGCATTTTCTGTATCTCCCGCTTACGTTTGAGGAGTATGTGTATCGTAATAATCACCGTAATCACCAACGCCAACGCCGACGCCGAGCCAAACAGCACGTCAGGCGACACCTGTACGTCCTCCATCAGCGAAATCACCGATTTGGTGACGTTGACGATGCCAAGCACGAGCGTTACCCACGTTACAACAATCATAAATATGTTGGAAAACCAACCGTTGACGTGCTTTACGCCCATGATTTCGGGATTATTGACCACCATAAAGAGGAATATGGCGACAAAAGGTAGTATCAGTCCGTTGAAAGCCTGCGCGGCAACGATGGCTGGCACGGGCTTTATTTGCAGGAATCCGAGCGTAACGCCGATGGCAAGCACCGCATAAGAAACCCACTTGAACACATGGCCGTTTTTGGAATTGCCTTCCGCGTCCTTCTTCTCGAAGATGCTCCGCGCCGTGAGCGCAGAGGCGAGCGGCGAGGTAATCGCGCTCGTGAATCCCGCCGCAAACATACCAAATCCAAACACATACACCGCCCACTGACCGATGTTGAGTACAAGAGTGTTGGAGAGCAGTTTGTACGAAAATTCGAGGTTTTTGGCGGCTTCGGGAGTGAATCCGCGTGTCATCTCTGTACCCACGCAAAGTATCGCCATAGAGATAATGCCACCCAAAATCACCGCCACAGAAATGCCTATCCTCATATCGGTAACTGTAGTATCCTTCTGCACCACATTGGAGCCAAGGAAAAGGTCGTATGGCACTACGGTAGTGCCCACAAGTCCCAAAACCAAGAGACCCGCGCCGGGCGTTTCGGGCAGACTCGGCATCACGAGACCCTTCATAATCTCCTCCACCGGCGGGTGCGACACCACGGCGGTAGTTATGAACGTAAAGCCCATTATGAACACAAAACTGCCCATAAAATTGGCTATCGAGCGCAGAGATTTGAGGCTCAGGGCAAGGCCCGCAATGAGCGCAATAAGCCCTACGATGAGCCGTTTGTCAAGTTTGGGAAATACGAGCGCAATGCCCTCCACGGAGCCAAGGATGTTGCCGGTTTCGTAGGCGGCGCATCCGAGTATGATGGCGCCCACAATGAGCACAAGCACAGGAACTTGGGCACGCTTCCCCATATAATGGTATTTGATAGCCTGCCCAAGGTTCATGCCCGAATAGATTGTAGATCTTGCACTTGCCTCCTGCAATACGAGACACGCCAATGTAGAGAAAGACAAAGCCCACAAAAGTTGGAACTGAAAGTCAGATCCAGCCTTCGTAGCGGTCGTTACCGTCCCCGGACCGATAAAGGCGGCGGAGATTATCGACCAAAACAGGATGTTAAGAATCCTGCTCCATACCTTATTTAGGGCTTTGAACTTCATCTAATTGTTACATTTTACCGTGCAAAGTTAATAAAAAAAATCAGAAATCAATACGGATGTTCTGTTCCTTCATAAAATTGACAATTTCGTCAGCATCGACGATTTCGTGGTCGGCACTTACGAGGTAGTCGCCAATGGTGTCCACGGGGTCGTGGTGCTTGGTGTAGTCGCCGCCCGAAATCTTCACAGGCACATTGCGCCTACGGTAGTAGAAACAGTAGTTGCAGTTGGAAAGGTCAAACTTGTGGTCGGGGTTCTCGTCGAGGTTCCACGTGGGAATCATCGTGAGGTCGTAGCCCTTCGGAAATTCGCCGGAGCGCGATTCGAGGTGGTTGATTCGTTTGAGGCAAGAGTAATCGACGAGATAGACCTCGCCGAGCGTGTACGCCTCGTGGTCGTTGACGTCAATATAGACGCTGCCATTCTCCGCCATCATCAGTTGACCACGGCTGTAAGCCTTGCCGCAGTATTTGCTGCCGTCCATATAGAACTCAAACCTCTGTCCTTTGAGCAGCGTGCCAAAGACGAAAATGCGAATGAGTTGGTTGCTGAAATTACTTTCCATAAAGTTAGGTGTTTAATATTGTTAGTTACTATAATAATTAATAAAATCTATGCCAAAAAGTGAACTATCCGTATATTTTTTACCCATAAACGCTAAAAAACCCGGCAAAGTTGTTACCGGGTTCTTTTATTTTTTTACGAATATTAAGGCTATACGAGTTAATTTACTGTAAATTAACTACATCCTCATCAAACTCGAAGTTGGTCTCCAAAAGTTTCTGATATTCTTCTTCGGAGATACCATCCTTGTAGAAGTTGATGGGGTTTTGTGGAACACCGTTCACCCTTACTTCGTAGTGGCAGTGCGGACTTGTGGAAAGTCCAGTGCTGCCTACGAGCGCGATAACGTCGCCACGCTTCACCTTGTCGCCAGCCTTCACGAGCAGTTTGCTACAATGTCCATAGACGGTCATGTACCCGTAACCGTGATTGATTTTCACCACATTGCCGTAGCCACTTTCTGTGCCAGACACACTTACCGTGCCCGCGCCAGTGGCGTAGATTGGAATACCTTCAGGCGCAGACAAGTCCACACCGGCGTGCATTCTGTAAATATTAAGAATCGGATGAAAACGATAGCCAAAAGGAGAGGCTATTCTATAAAGGTCTTTTACTGCAACAGGCTGAATGGAAGGAATGCAGGCGAGCATAATTTCCTTGTTGATTACGAGATTGGTGATGTGCTTAAAGGATTTTGCCTGTACAATTGTCTTACTTGAAAGGATGTCGAGTTTGTTAGCAACCTCAATCATGTCGGATGAATGTTCGTATCCTCTATACGCTTCGTATCTGTCTGTACCACCGAAACCGCCGGCTCTTTCTTCCTTGGATAAAGCCTGCTCTTGGAACACCGGTCTATAAAAATCGTCATCATGCTTTGCGATTTCTTCGAGCGAATTGGATAGCGCGTTAATCTTGGTGTTGAGCGTGGCGAGCCGTTCTCGTTGGACCGCGTTGGCATCTTCAGCCTCCCGCTCGGCGGGCGACTTCACGTAGTAAGTTCCTAATATACCTAACGCTATGCCCAAGACTACCGAGGTCGCTGCCCTCGGCATCAGCTTCTTGAGAATAAACTGCGATACTGCCTCTTTACTTGCTTCAAACCTAAGTGTTTCAGGGTTGAATTTGTACTTAATTTTGTTAAACATACTAATAAAGTTTTCTTTACAAGGTTAAATGGTCAACTATTTGCCATAGGGGAGAACCGCCCCTTTTTTCTTAACCTTTCCCAAACATTTACGGCTGCAAAGTTAAACACTAAAATTGATTTATGCAAAATTTTTGTACCCTAATGATTGCTTAATTGCCCAAAAATTAACCAAATTTGCTGCAAAAATCTTAATCAATTAATTGTCTATCAAACGATTACAAATTATAAAAAAAATTTCAAAAATTACGTTTTTTTTCAACTCAAAATCGTTTTTTTGCTTAAACTTGCGGTCATAATATGTTAACGGGAAGTTAACATACCTGGCTGCAAATATAAAACAAAAACCATACCAAACATAATGCCAACAATACTAATTGTCTTCCGATTCATTAATATTTTCGTACATTGCGCCGTGTTTTACCCTTCCAAAACGAAATGCAAGAAATAGAGAACATATCAATTGAGGATTGCGTTTTTGCGCCATGAGTTCAAGTTTTTTGACGTAGGCTGCTACTTTTGCGCCCGCTTCCAGGGCTATAAGGTGAGTGTCTTTTTTGCCAAATTCGATGCTTACCGCCATCTTGCCCTCCACGCCCGGCACTACCTTGATTTCGCTGAACCCTTTGGAGAATGCCGAGGGACCGAGCGTCTCCACGGGATTGTGGTTGATTTCGTCAAATTTTTCGGACGTGATGACGCTGCCCATGTGCCAAATCTCATAATAAATGGGCTTCAAGAACGCCAACGACACACCGCCCATATATATGAGCCTTATGTCCACACTGTTGAGGTCGGCTTTGTGAAACAGAGTACGCTGCCGTCCCATCGTATAGAACAAATCAAAACAAAAATTCTTCTTACCGAAACAATATCCGCTGTACCCAGAGTAATACGCATTGACGGCGCGATATTGCTGCGGATGCTTGATAAATCCGATACCAAAGTCGAACAAGTTTTTCTTGAATATGGTTACAAACTTGCCGCTGCGGAAATCCAATTCGAGTCCGTTGGTCTTCGCTGCCACACCTAACGACCACTCGTTGCGGTATAAGACTTTTCTCTCCGTGTCGATGTCGCCCTGAGCCATGGCAATGCCACAGGACAACATCACAAGGAGTATTATCAAGACGTGCTTTACCATTTTGTGCTTTTAGAAATTTATCACACTGGCGGCTATCGAACCATAAGCCGGACACGAAGGACGCGTCGAGCGACACGATGACATCAACGATATTGCAGCAAGTGCAACAATGAGAATCAAGATTTTTTTCATTTTATAATTGTTTAAATTTTTGTTAATTGGCATAATTGCTATATTCTTAAACGCAAAAATATTCATTTTTGTTTGAATTTTTAACATAATTTTCATATTTTTTTTCGATTATTTTTCATTAAAAATCTAATCGCATGATAATTAACGTTTTAGCATCTTTCATCGGACGTATTTTCCCGCGCTCCAAGCCTATCGCCCACCCTATATCTACGCTTGCCGCACCACTTCTGATGCCGATGCCCGTACCAAATCCACTCGGCGAATCGCGGTAGGCTATGCCGTTCAAGGTATTCCGGGCGGATATTGTCTGCCGTGCTTTGCATCGATAGAACGCCTGGTCGTAAAATAATTGCACCGAAAAACCCTCAGACAGCAAAAACCTCATCGTGCTGCTCATAGACACCAATCCCGTGGCGCGTAGTTCGTTTGCCAAAAAACCTCTCAGACTCCCCACTCCGCCTATCGGAATACACTCGTGTATGTCGGGCAGGTGAGCAAAGTACATCTGCCGCCCCGTCCATACGCCCTCGTACCTCATCCACGTACACAGCGGGATTTCACCCGTAATTACAGACGATATTTCCGCCACAGAACCTGCCTCTCCCCCACTCCGACGTGTACCGCCCGTTGCCATGCTCTCTATCTTGATACGCGAGTTTTTGAACATCCACAGATTGTAATCCACGCCTATACCATAGAGCGCGGTGCGGGAGTCGCCATTGTTGTCAACGGCATCGCCCCCCTTGTCGGAAATCATCATGCGGCGCATATCTGCCACCGCCTTTATCTCCACGTCGGGCGACAACGCAAAGCCAAGTGCCGCCTCTATCTGCGCCGTAAGGCATAATGAATCTGCCCTTGTAACATTGACCTTGACATCCGGCACTATCGGCGTACTGAATACGTATGGCACACGTATCTGAACATCAAGCATTTGCGACCGTCTATCGTAGCCGTTCCATGCAAAATAAAACCGCTCGCCATGCCCAAAATTGTTGCGTAGTTCTGCCAAAGCGTTGCCCGTAACGAAATACTTGCCATCCATATTGTCGCGGCAGAGGGCGATGGCCGCACCGATGGCATTGGCACGGCGGCTATCAAGGTACATATACACATCTGCCATGCCGCCAGGATGAAACTCCACTTCGGCATCCCTGCTCACAATAGCCACACCGCTTGCCCTCAATCGACGGGCGGCAGAGCGTATGCGGCTTTCGTTGTAAACAGCCCCCGGCGCAATGCCCGCCGTAGCATATACATAATAGGGGGCAAGACCTTCGCCGCCGATAATATAGACGTTTTCGATATTGTACTTTTGGCTCAGCGAAAGATTGCAATATACATGCGCACGATGCCGCCCAACCATCACAGCAGAATCCGCCGATACTGCCGCAAAAGGATAGCCACGGTCTGCCGCTCGCATTACAAGTCTTTGACACTCAGAGAGTATAGCCGACGTGTCGCAACGACGCAAAACCATCGTCTGCCCCAATGACACACCGCCAACAGACAGCCCAATTATCAACAAAAAAAATCTAATAACCATTTTAACATATTTTTATTGAATTTTTTTTGATAATTTGCCAAATTATTATAACCTTTGTATCATATTTACGAATTTATTAACCTATAAAAATATAAGAAAATGGCAAACAACCCACAACTCATTGGCAAGGTGAAATGGTACGACACCACCAAAGGCTTCGGCTTCATAGAGGCAGAAGACGGACACGATGTATTTGTCCACTACACAGGAGTACCAAACGTAAACAACAAGAAAGTAAACCTGCTGGCAGACCAGAAGGTTACATTCCAAATCATCGAGGGCAAGCGTGGTCCGCAAGCAGCCAACGTCTGCGTCGCAAAATAACGATTGGAGAATCGAGACAATCCGCCCGCGTCCAAAAAGCAATCAAAAAAACGCCGCCGTGCAAACTGATTTTTGCCCGGCGGCGTATTTTGTAAGGTTACAATACGCGGATTATTTCTTGGTGAGAATTACATCACATTCTGGAACACGCTTAGCAAACGTGGCGATAAACTCGTCAAGTTCCTTCTTGTCTATTTCGAGGTCGCGTCCACGAAGAAACCTCAACTGGAGGTGCGAGGAGAAATAGTCGAGGCTTGCACTCTGTATGCCTGTGCCAGAGCAGTCTATCTCCTTCAATGTACGTACAAACTGCAACGGACGCAGGGTAGTAACCCTCGTATTGGCAACATTGAGACTCTCGATAGACTTCATGTTTTCGAGGGGCTTGAGGTCGTTGATGGCGGTGTTGGCGCAGTTGAGCTCCACGAGTTGCGTGAGTTTCTCGATGCCGGCGATGGAGAAGAGGCTGTGGTTTTCCGAGAGATTGAGGTACATGAGGCTCTTCAATTCGCCTATCTGACCAAGATTGTTGACGGTGCAGTAATGCGCGTCGAGTTTGCGGAGTTTTTTGAGGTAGGTCAACGGCGCAAGCGACTTCACCATCGTATTGCCACAGTTGATACTTACGAGATTAACGAGGCCAGAAACAGGTTTGAGACTGTTGACGTTATCGTTGTTGGAGCAATTGAGTTCCATAAGTCCGGAGAGTGTCTGTACGCCGTCGAGCGACTTGATGTTTGTATTGGAGCAGTCTATCGTCTTCAGGTTGGTAAGGCGCGAAAGTCCACGGAGATCCTCGATGTCCTTGTTGCCACTACAATTGATATGCTCCATAGTTACCATCGACTGCAATTGTTCTTCGGTAGGCTCCACGTCCTTGCCTTTGAGTTCCTGGTCGCGGAAAATCTTTTTCCACGCGGGCGAGAGCGAGTTCCACCACTCGCGGGTGTCCTGTGCAAATGTATTGGCGCAGAAGGCAAATATCAGCACCGCCACAATAGAGATTCTTGTTATCAAATTTGTTTTCATTTCGTTATCTTTTATTTAATTAATATTTCAAAATAGTTTGGGTTCATTGTCCTTGACCGGCTCCGGCACTTCAAAGAGCGTCGGGTAGTCCTCGTCAAATTTTTTCAAAATGGCGTACATGATGGTCTCGCGCAAAAAACGCGCGTGATTCTTCACCTTGTATTTCTTATAATACTTAGCAAGAGCCTTCATCTCCAAGTCGTTGAGCCTGAATGTAAGGCGATGATGCCGTTTCAGGAGTTCCTTGCCCTGCTCCACGTGTTTTTTGCCATTTGATGTCTTGTTTGCCGCCATATCTTTTGACATAGTTGATAGTTACCACTTTTTTTAATCGCTACCGAAGTCGCAAAAATTGCGCCAACGGCAACATATATGTTTTACGACTGCAAAGTTAAGGCATCTCGCGGAATTTCAAAGCATTTTTTGAAATTTTTTCTGTCCTGTACAAAAGAACAAGCATCGCCGCCGTCGCCGCCGCACTCAGCAATGCCGCCCATCCGCTCTCTATCCATTGCTGCTGCTCCATCTCCACGCCTCGCGCCACCATGTATGCAAGCGTTACTGCACATAGATTGTTGAAAAAATGCGCCAAAACTGAATACCAAACATTGCCCGTAATTACCAACATTATGCCCAAAACCGCGCCCAGCACCATCCTCGGCAAAAATCCGAAAAACTGCAAGTGGAGCGCACTAAACAGCACCGCCGCCAAAACCGCCGCCAAATATCCCTGGATGCGGGTCTTGTCGCCCAAAAGCCGCGTCTGCACCCCGACCCTGAAATACATCTCCTCGCACAATGCTGGCAGCAATGCAAGCACGATAATGTTGATCACATAATTCAATGTATCAGGCGATTGGGTGAGTTTTAAGACGAGTTTGTTGGCGGAGTCCTCCTTGTCGCGCATCCAATCCTCGATGGCAGACATACCGTCTGGCAGGGTCATGTGGCTATTGAGTTCTTCGAGCCACGACACCATCGGCATAGCCACCACCATTGTAGCAACGCTGATGAGCAACAACCGCCAATCTGGTCGCTTGGAGACTGTAAGATTGTCCCAAACAGAACCCTCGCAGCACAGCAACACCATAAAAAAAGGCGGCAGCAGGAATAATCCTATCGCCAAAAAAGTCTGCAACATCTGCACCACAGGTACGTCCATACGCACCATCGCGTCCTTGCCATATACAAGGAAGGCAATGATGTCGCCCATAATAACGGCTCCGAGCATCAGGAAAACTGTAAGGCTCAAAAACACAAACAACCTGCCCCAGAAGCCCATTCCAATGAAATACTTCTTCATTTTGAAAAAAAATTTTGCAAAGTTTATTTTTTTTTGTTAAATATGCAACAGAAAATCTCAATTTTGATTAATATTGCAATTA
>CAMJWL010000014.1 GCA_946409405.1 uncultured Bacteroidales bacterium | reverse complement strand
AACCATGCCGACAATACATCTTACCGACGAAAGTTTCGCAAAGGCCGTGGGCGGCGCAAAGGTGGCTGTCATCGACTTCTGGGCAGAATGGTGCGGCCCGTGCCGCAGCATGCTCCCCATCGTCGAAAAAATCAGCGACGAATACGAGGGCAAGGCTCTCATTGGCAAAATCAACGTGGACGACTTCCCCGAAATTGGCACGCAATACGGCGTCAGAAACATCCCGTTCTTCTTGTTTTTTAAAGACGGACAGGTCGCCGACAAGCACGTCGGCACCATCAAGGAATCGGACTTCAAGGCGAAGATAGACGCACTGATGTAATCCTTTCCTCTTGAAGATTACCGCCATCTAAAAAAACAATCCGCAGACGCTATATTATAATAGATGTCTGCGGATTTTGTTTTATTCGCGCACAATCACCAATTTTTTCATCACATTGGTTACTACAACGTCTTCGGTAATAGTGCGGTCGGGATTGTCTTCGGAGTGGTAATTGACAGTGAGGGAGACTGTATATTTGCCGTTAGACTGGTAGTAATGATGCGGCGCGGGTTCGGTGGAGGTGTTGCCGTCGCCAAAATCCCAAAGGAAGGATGCATTGCTGTTCTCGTCGTTAAAAACAAACTGCACCTCGCCGCCACAAGCCGCCACCGCCGAAAAACCATACGGATAGCAATACGTCTTGGGGAACGCCAAAAAAGATGACGTGGAATGTTCGCTGACGCTTCTTGCCATCTTGACGGCATGGTTTACCAACGAGGGATGGTCTGTATCACAGTCTTTTACCATGCCGAGATAGTCGCTGCCGTCTATCGGCATATAATACACGCCGCCCGAAGTAAGAAACTTGATGTCGCCAGTATCGCAGCCAATCACACCCACAAATTCGCTGTTTGCGAGAAATTCGTCGTTAGTGGAGATTTCTGCAAGGCACGACACGGGGATGCGGTACATCTTGCGGTTGGAGGTATAATACAAATATTTGTTGCCGCTCGAAAATGCAAACGCCTCCATCGAAGTAATATTGATGGGGTTGATATTATTGATTTCGCCAGTCTTGGTGTCAAGGTCTATAAAAACAGAAATAGGCATAGACATAGTTGTAGCGAGGATTTTGGAGCGGTCGGGCGTCATCTCGCAACCATCGAGATCCACATATCTGCCGCCGTACTTGGGCAATACATATTCGTTGCCCGTGTAACTAAAACCATCCTTCGTCAGCGCATAGACCTTGATCCTGCCGCCGTATGAATACAACAGCCAAAAGTCGCGACTGTCGTATTTTTGGAAGAAAAACGGCACGCCATCCCAATTCGCCGAAGAATAAGGGAACACCGCGTAAGCCTCGGTAATTGTAGGGTGCAGCAAATCCTTGGAGCCATCAACCACGCTCGCCACCATTGCGCCGAGCATAACATCTGGATACACAAAAATATACACATTTTCCCTACCTGGGAAGGGGACGATAGACAGTCCGTAAAAATAAAAGGCATACCCCATTGTACGCAACGAGAATACCTCCTCATCTTTGCTGTTGTAGAGGCTTGTGCCGTTGAGCCAATAGACAAGGTTGCCGTCGCGGTCGGCTACGGAAGTGATGTTTTCCTCGGTGCGGTAGTTGATGCCGACGGGCGTTACCGTGGGCGGCGTGGTGTTGAAATTGATGCGGTTGCCAGCGTAAATCCAAACATTGTCCTCCTTCTGTGCCGCCAGTGTAATCGGGAGTGCAAGCAACGCCGCCAAAAATGCAATTAATGTTTTCATGTTGTATCGTCAAGTTGCTTATACGCGACAAAATTACTAAATTCCACGGATTTTTGGGCGGGAATGGGAATATTTTTTTGAGGAATCGTGCAGTTTTACTATTTTTGTAACATCAAACAACACACAAAGGCTATTAAAACTACACATTATGAAAAATATTCTTATACTCGCCGCCCTACTCTACTGCATGGCGGCCACGGCGCAGACTACCAAGGAGTACATGCTCGCCCACCCCGAAAAGACGGCCGGTAACCAACTACCGTACTCTACGGACTTCCGCCCGCAGACTCCCGCTCCAAAAGGTTATAAGCCGTTCTATATCAGCCACTACGGACGGCATGGCTCGCGTTTTCATTACACGGGGTTCGACTACATGATGATGCGAAACCTCATCCTCAAAGCCGACAGCGCAAACGCCCTCACCCCACAAGGCAAGGAACTCCGCGACCGCCTCTGCAAACTCTATGACGACGGTTTTCTCCGTGCGGGCGACCTTACGCAGACCGGATTCCGCCAGCATCAGGGCATAGCAAAGAGGATGGTGGAAAACTTCCCCGAAGTGTTTGGCAAAAACGCCTTCCTCGAAGTCAAGTCGTCAACCTCGCACCGCGTATTGGCAAGCATGGACGCCTTCATCCAACAAGTGAAATCCATGCGCCCCACCATACAAATACGCACCGAAACGAGCCGCCGCATAATGACTTACATCAACTTGGAGGAGCGCGACTCTGTGTCGCCATTTCTGAAATCCAACGATTTTAAGGCGGCGTCTGCAAAGGTGGCTGAGACTTACGACCACACCGACAGATTCATAAACTTGGTGTTTTCCGACATGAATTATGTGAAGAAAAACATCGACGCCGCGTCGTTCTTGCACAAAGTTGCCGAATTTAATGCCAACATGCGCGGCATAGACGATTTGGATTTTAATTTCAACGATTTCTTAACGACGGAGGAGATGTTTGAGTCGTGGCAGTCGGCAAACCTCTATTGGTACAACAATTATGGCCCCTCGCCCTACGCCAACGCTCGCGGAGTCAAAGCGGGTCGCAACCTTCTCCGCAATTTCATCGACGAGGCCAACAAGGCCATCAAGGGCAACGGCACTTCGGCGACGCTCCGTTTTGGTCACGACACCGGACTCTGCCCCCTCGCCTGCCTGATGCAACTCGAAGGTTGCACCGCGCAGGTAAAAGACCTTACCGAAGTCTATATGCAATGGTGCGACTTCAAGATTATCCCCATGGCGGGCAACTTGCAGATGATTTTTTACCGCTCAAAAAAATCGCCCGACATCCTCGTAAAACTCATGCTCAACGAAAACGAGGTACATCTCCCAATAGCGGCAGTCTCCCCCGACTCGCCGTATTATTACAAGTGGAGCGACGTGGAGAAGTTTTGGAGAGGGATACTGGACAACCTGAATTTATAAGTTGCCTTATTTCACCTCCTCCATAGCCCAATCTGTAATATTCTTTTCTACACTCGAAAAACTTACGCCGACCTTTATTACTTGGCGGTCGTCCATCTTAAAGCGTCCGGCGTAGTTTTTTATATTTATCTGATTGAGAGCGGTCTGTGCATCTTGGTCTATCTTAAATTCAAACAGATATACATATTGTTTGTTGATAAGGATGCTGTCGGCGCGACCTTTGGAGAAGTGAGCCTCGCTGATGATGTACTCACCCAAAATAGTGAACACCAAGTAGATAACATTCTGAAAATCGCGTTCAATAAGGCGGAGGCTCTTGTTGTTGGCGTATGGCAACGAACTAAACAAGGCTTTCATACGCTCTATTGCGCTCTCAACATCGCCGGTGCGGAAGTCGTCTCTGAATCTGAGATAATCCAATCCGCTTGGATTTTCCATCGTGGTGAAAAACTCCTTGGCAAGCGACTTGAAGAAACTCCTCTCCACTTCATAATTTGGGAAACCGAGGATGTACAAATCCTCATCTTCATGATATTCCTTGATGGTAAGGTAGCCCGTATAATATAGCAACGGCACGAGGTCGGTCATAAGGTCGTCGTCCTTGTAATTTTCGAGTTCGTCCTTTGAATATTCCACGTCGCATTTTAACCGCGTAATGTCAAATGCAATTTTTTTGATACGGTCAACCAATATGGTTGGCGTTCCTGTACTATACCAATAGTTTTTGAAATCCTGCTTCTGCAATGCGTTAAACAGGCTCACGGGATTGAAAACCTTGATGCCTCTTTCGTGAAAAAGGTAACTGTCGTACCACTTCTTGAGCAACGCCACCATTTGGTCATACGAAATATTCCTTTGGTCGGCAAACGCTTGAATGTCATCAGACAGATAAGATGTAAGTTCCTCGTGCGTTATGCCGCAGACGGCAGAGTAATTCTTGTCGAGCGAGATGTCCACCGGCTGATTGTTGCCGCTGAAAATAGATGTCTTGGCAAACTTAGTAACGCCCGTCAAAAAAGCGAAACGTATATATCTGTCGGCAGACTTCAACACCGAGAAAAATCCACGGTAGATATCCTTGTCGGTTTCGAGGTTAACGCTCTTAATCAAAGGGTTGTCGTATTCATCCACAATCATCACGGTTTGGAGACCAGTCTTGTCAAACACGGCCTTCAAATCATACTCCAAACGCAGCGAAAGTTTCAGGCTTTCAACTTTAATAGGGTCTGTTTCTTTGATTTTATCGATTTGCTCTTTGATAAGATTCTCGTCGAATATGATGCCATTATCATCCTCGTAATTTTTCAACGTAACGCTAATAATGGCAATCAATGCAATCGGTCCCGCCGTGTAGTCGCCACTCACAAAATCAAGATACAGAATGGGGTACGCCGTCCAATCCTTCTCCAAATCGTATATTTTCAAGCCCTCGAATAGATGCTTCTTGCCTTCAAAAAAAGCACGCAAAGTATTGCACAACAGGCTTTTGCCAAACCTGCGCGGACGGGCGAGGAAATATGTCTTGCCTTGATGTACAAGATTATAGACGTAATTAGTCTTATCAATATAGAGGCACTTCCTATTCCTCAAATCTTCAAAACTCTGTATGCTCAGCGGATAGTTTACCATAATACTTTGCTTTTTTCGGGTTTATCAATGCACAAAGATAATGTTTTTTGCGTGGAAAGCAAAAAAAATATTTTTTATGCCTTAATAACAAGCGGACTTGAAACCAATTTAACGTTCAATGTTGCGAGTTTTGCCATCTTGGTTCTATTCCTAATATCGATGCCCGATGTCGCCACCCAATAAAATGGCAGATGTTTGATTTCATCGAGTTTTTGTTTTGTCTTTTAGACAGAAATCAATGTCCACACTACCTTGACAATCTGCGACTTACACCTTGCGTTTGTATTGGTTGCTCAACGCGCCTTTGCCTTCATTGTACACGAGGTCGGGCGTAGCCAAAACTGCTATTTTGAATTTGTTTTCTGCCATAATCAGTCGTTTTTGTATTTTGCAATAGCGTCGCAAATCCGTGCATTAAAACTTGTAAGTTCGCCCATCAGAGCCACGTCGGGGTCGTCGCTCCAAGCGTCAAGCGTGGAAATGTCCTTGCTGATTCCATCGTTGAAAAAGTAGGTCTTGATGTTTTTGCGCAATTTATAAAGAATGTCAATGGCTTGACTGTCAGCAATGCCCGCCTCGGAGATTACGTGTTTGAAATTTTCTTCCGTGGAATCTTGCATCGTCTTTATTGCCCACGCAAATTCAAGAAACACTGACGAATGTGTGGAGATAACGATTTTGAACCCTTTCGCCATCAGTTGCGCCACCTCGTCGATAAATCCAATTATTGCCCTCGGATGCAACCCCATTTCGGGTTCTTCGATGACGATGTATTGGAATTGGGATGATTGGTCTTTTGAGATGAAATAATTTGCCATACTAAGCGGCATATATTCTTTTTGACCCGCACTCCACGCAACAAACGGCAACGATGTCTCGCCGACGCGAAGGCGCATTTTTTGCGGCCCCATACTCGAATCTATTTCTATTTTTCCATTATGGTAAATACTTAAAGGACTGTTGATTGCGGATGCCATTTTTTGGGCATCGGGTGCAAAATTCTGCCGCAAATATTCACTAAACTGGCGTACGACGTATGGCGTTTCATAGTCAAATTCCATAAAACGTTTTGGCCTGCCGTCGGCGATGCAAAGCACACGCTGCGCCGGAATGTAGAATATTTTTTCGGTTTGATTCGATTGTGATGCGCCATCAATCTGTTGCATCTTCAAATTGTTGATGCCGAAATAATGTTTCAGGATATTGTCGCCGTCGGTGTTGTAAGAATAATTATTGAGGTTGTTTTTGATGCTAAGATAATCCTCACGCAGTTTCCAAGCCTGCAAAAAGATGCTTTTGCCGCTCGCCTGTGGGCCCACGATAAAAGTCATATCGCCAAACTCTACGTCGGCAGCCTTTATCGGTCCAAAATTATGTAGTGTGAATGAGGTGTTCATATTGTTTGTTAATGTTTCCATCCGCAAAAGTAATGAAAAAGATTGCTAAATGCAAAAAAATATTTTGACACCGCCATCGTACCCGCCTTCCCTACGCCTTTATATCCTTCACCATCAACTGCAAACTCTTCCGCCCGTTAAACTCGTTCTGCACCACGGTATAGCAAATATCCACTGCCTTGCCCGCTTTTAACGCATCCGCAAATGCGGCGAGACCGAAGCCGATGCCAACCATCTTGGTTTTGGAAGCGTCCATCACTTCGAGGCGGAGATGTTTTTGGGGCAACTCCTTGCCGACGGCGCGGGTCTTGCCGTAATTTACAACGCCGCGAGTGGCAAAAATAGGTTCGGGATTTTCGGGGCCAAAAGGCTGAAACTCTTGAAGTTTGCGGTAAAAATCGTCGGTAATTTCGGCAAAACTAATATAACGCTCGATGGTGATAGTGGGGCGTTTTTGGTAGTCTTGGATGTGGGACGAAACATAATCCTCAAAGTCGCGGCGAAAATCGTCATAGACCTCCGCCTTCATGCTCAGACCGGCAGCAAATTTGTGTCCGCCAAAAGCCGTAAGATATTGGCGGCACGAATCGATGGCATCGTAAAGATTAAAATCCGAAACCGAACGCGCCGAACCCGTCAACATGTCGCCGTTGCGCGAGAGGACGATGGTGGGACGGTAATAAGTTTCGGTAAGGCGCGAGGCAACTATGCCCACAACGCCCTTGTGCCACTCGTTGCCGCAGACAACGGTGGAAGTTTTTTTAGAATTTTCGGGGTCTGATTGCAACATAGCAAGCGCGCACTCGGTGATAGAGCGGTCGGCCTCCTTGCGGTCGTCGTTGTAATGCGAAATCTCCTTTGCAAAATCCACCGCCTCATAGAAATCGTTGCTAATCAATAATTTGACAGCATCCATGCCGCTTCTCATGCGCCCAGCGGCGTTGATGCGGGGACCAATGGCAAAGAGAGCCTCATCCACGGTAATATTTTTTTCGGCAAGTCCAGCATCGGTCTTGATGGCGGCGATGCAGGTCATCGGGTTGACATTGATTTTTTGCAGACCAAAATACGCCAACACCCTGTTTTCGCCAGTAATAGGCACAATGTCGGAGATAATGCTAACTGCCACGAGGTCAAGATATTCGTAAAGATTTTCGATGGCGATATTGCGGCGGATGCAGAGAGCCTGCAAGAGTTTAAACCCCACGCCGCAGCCCGACAATTCGTTGTAAGGATAAGTGTTGTCGTGGCGTTTTGCGTCCAACACTGCAAACGCCTTGGGCAAATCCTCGCCGGGCGTATGATGGTCGCAAACCACAAAATCTATGCCCTTGGTCTTGGCGTAATCTATGCGCGGATTGTCTTTGATGCCGCAATCGAGTGCGATGATAAGGGTGCAGCCGCGTTCCACGGCGGTGTCAACACCTTTGAAAGAAACTCCATAACCCTCTGAATATCTGTCGGGTATATAATAGCAAAGACGGTCTGTATCCACGTCATAAAAAAACTCCTTCTTCAAAAAAGAGTACACCAACGCCACGGACGTAGTGCCGTCCACGTCGTAATCGCCATACACCATTATCGACTCGTCGCCGTCTATCGCCGCCAAAATCCTGTCCACCGCCTTGTCCATGTCCTTGTACAAAAACGGGTCGTGGAGCATCGACAGCGACGGGCGCAGAAAACCACGCACCGCCTCCACGTCGTCCCCCACCCTATCGAGCATCATCAATGCAAGCGTGGGCGGCAGGTGTCCGTGGAGCCGGTTGCAAAAATCGTTGAGCGCGGCATCGTCGTATTTAGAAGGCCGAAGTTTCCAAATATTCTCCATTTTAAGCCTTGATGCGGATGCGTTTGACCATGCGAGTGCGGAATTTGCCGATGGAACGTCCGTCACGGGTAATCATAAAATCGAGTTGCACACCGCAATTCCAAGCCATAGAGAAAGGCTTTGCAATGTCGCCGGGAGCCAACGACCGCGAACTTCCAATCACTAAGAAAATGCCGCTGCCTTGATATTCAAGTTCCTGAAATGCAGCACCTTTGCCCGGTGTCGCGTCAAAAGTGTCCAGATATACCATCGTGCCTTGTTTCAGGGTGTTGACATTCACTTGCGACACCTCCACATATTGAGGCTGAGGCGGATTTGCGGGCGCATTGTTAGCCATCTGGAACATAGTGCCTTCGCTGTCCTCAGCAGGCACTGAATTATTTTGGGCGGCAGAATTAGGTGTGGCGGCAGGAGACGACGCGGAAACCGTTGCCACCATGCCGTCCATAAACACCGTAAAATCTCCGTGGAAGGTAATTATCTTGGTGCCGCCAAGTTCCTGAAAACCTTTGAGAACCGACGGATTTTCCAACGTGTCGCCAACGAGGATAATATTCTCCAAATCGATAACGCGGCAACCGCTGGCGGCAAGCAAATCGTTGGAAAACATCGCAGCATACTGCCTCGAAAAATTGGCGGCATCGGCATACAACTCCTCACGCGAAAGCCCAACAGGATACTTCTGATTGGGAGCGCAAGCAAAATTGGTGCTGAGTTTTATGGTGTCCTTGGTGGGATTTTTGTCAAAATAGGCAATCACTTTTTCCGACAGGCTATAATGCCGCAAAATCTCCGCAGCAAGAGCCTTGCCGTCTGTGGGGGCGATAATGTGGGCGTTAAGGTTGACGGTGTTAACAATCTTCTGCGCTATCGCCCTTGCAAGCGGAGCCACGCCAAGACCTTCGGCGTTGCGCTTGGCGATGACGTCGCAGGTGCTGCCGTTGACGTTAACGATGTACATATTGAGGTCGTTGCCGAGGGTCTCCACCACAGCCATCTTGCGGTTGTTGCAGAGCATACCGCGACTCCTTGCAAAATGCCTTGCAACCACCGCCGGCAATGGTTCGCGGGTAGAAATTTGCAAACCGCTGCGCATCAGGTTCTCCCCTACCGCCGCACGCGCCGCCTCGTCGATGCTGTCGCTAAAAGTGGCTACGCAACGCGACACGCCAGTAGTTTTGGCTACAATGGCAGAGGTAACGGCATAGAGAGCGATGTCGAGGTCGCGCCGACCGTCGGCAATGCGCTGCAACACATCGCCCTCCGCACCCGCCTCGCCGTTGCGGTAAGGCATCAGGTATTGGAGTCCGTAGTCGTAGCCGCCCGCGCCGTTTTGCTTGAAATACAAGTAATAACGCCCGCCGTCCCTGTCGCTCGGCAGTGGCTTGCAAGTGCCGTCGCCATTGAGGATGGCGGCAAGCATGTAATTGTCGCAGACAAAAAGTGCAAGTATATTGTCCATTTTCTATACGGTTTTTAGTCAAAATATCTGTAAACGATGGCGGTGATATTGTCTTTGCCGCCGGCGTTGTAGGCAGCCTCGGTGAGCCTGTTGGCGAGGTCGGGGGTCTCCTTGTAACGAGAAATCAGGCTGTATATCTGATTGTCGGTAAGAGCGTCATGCACCCCGTCCGAAAAAGCAAACATGATGTCGCCGTGCTTGAAAGTGCGCTTCTTGCTCACGTCCACCTGCATCAAGTCGAGCGACTGACCGATGGCGGAAGTCATGATGTTGCGCTGCGGATGGTGAAACGCCTCATCCTCCGTAATCTCGCCACGGTCGAGCAATTGCTGCACGATAGATTGGTCGTGGGTCTCGCGGCTGAGGGCGTCCTCGCTCCACAGATACACGCGGCTGTCGCCTATGTTGATGGTGTAATAATCGCTGCCACACACCAGAAAACCCGAAATCGTGGTGCCGCAATTCATGTACGCGGGGTCTTCGATGCTCTTGTCCAGCACCTTGCGGGCGGCTTGCATTACTGTTTCGTTGAGGAAGGCAACGGGGTCGGTGTCAACAGTCAATTTGTTGAAAGCCTCGCTGAAATAATCCACAACGGTCTTGCTCGCAAAGTCGCCGTGTCCGTGTCCGCCCACGCCGTCTGCCACAAATACAAGCCTCATCCCGTGCCTTACGTCGGTGATAAGGAAGTCGTCTTCCTGGCTCGGCTTGCGGCCTTGCAGGGTGCTACTCTCGGTCTGCGGAAGAGCCTTGCCGCTGCCGCCGTTAGAATTGTCGGCGAATATTTTTTTTATCGTTGATAACATGATGCTTATTTTTTAACAGGTGGAACGGTGGTCAGATATTGCTTGTGGATGAATCCGGATTTGTCCTTATACTGACCGTCCAAAACCTTCACATGCACCCACTCCGCATATACGTCGTATTGGTCGCGCACAATCACTTCGAGCCGCGTGTTCTTGGGGAGCGAGGCGATGACGTTTTCCTTGCTTAACGAGGCGGCTTGACGTAGGTGGACCCCGTTGCCCGACGTGTAGATAATGGCACCCCGCGCAAATACATCCTGCGTGTTATTGGTGGAGGTGGTACTCTGACGCTCCCATGGCAATCGTCCGTCGTTGAAGTGCATATATACCGCCGTGCTTACCGCCGCAAGCACTATCAGCAACAGCAATGTCTTCAAGAATTTGCGTCCGCCGCCTTCGTCCTCCAATTTGGTGGATGCCTGTGCGAGACGGTTTCTGCGTTCGAGTTCCTCCTTGCGCTTGCGGGCGATGGCCTTCTCTATTTCGTCGGAAATAATAGCCTCGGCAAGATCCTTGTCAACCCCCGCCTTGATGATTTCCTTATCAAGCACTGCGCGTTCGTTGCGGGTGATAACGCCGTCCGCCGCATACTCCTTGATTTTGGCTTCGAGCCACTGGGGCATGGGGTTGGAGCCGCTGCCGTTGGCAAGCAACACGCGCAAAATCTCGTCGCACGACTGATAGCGGTCGGTGGGATTGAGCATGGTGCATTTGTCGGCTACGGCGCGGTATTTTTCCGACGGTATTTCGTGCAGATAATGGCGGTCGGCATGCTGCGTAAAAAGTTCTATGATGATAACGCCGAGCGAAAAGATGTCGCTGCGCTGGTCGGCAGACATGGCGCGGTTCATAAGTTCGGGAGCGGCGTATTTGGGAGTGCCAGCCTTGGCGAGATTGTCCACGAGCGAATCGGCGGCGGCAAGACCGAAGTCTATGATTTTCACATTGTTGCCCTTGTAAGTGAGCATAATGTTGTCGGGCTTCAGGTCGCGGTGAAACACCTGTTTTTGGTGCATATATTTGAGGGCGTCGAGGAGTTGGAGCACAATCTTGTTGATGATGTCCTCCTTGGTATTATGCTCCACGTGGATAAAGGTGGTAAGCGTCCTGCCGTCCACATATTCCATGTAATAATACGGGCCGTCGGCGTCCTCGCCCTTGCCATAAAAATGCACTATGCCCGGATTTTCGAGGCTGTATCCAGTGTCAAACTCCTTGTAAAACAGGTCTATGTACTGTTTGTTGTAACGGAACTGCGGCTTCACGCGCTTGATGATTACCTTGCGGCGACCAAGATGCAGCGCGCTATATACGTCGCTCATCGCCCCCGAAACGTCGAGTTTCTTGATTTCGGTAAACTCGCTCGCGTCTGGCGCAGAGGTGGGCGCAGGTGCGTTGTCGGCTATAATGGCCTGAGTGCCTTCGCTGTCGGCTGTCGGCGCGGCACTCTCGGTAATGAATCCCGAGCCGGGCGACGCGGAGGCGTGTACAGTTTCTGTTACGAACCCCGACGCGGCGGCAGGCTCCTCGGTCTCCATCAAGAATCCCGAGCCAAAGTCTGTGGGGTACTCCGTGTTGGATACGCCCGTGGCAAACTTCAATTCGAGTTCGGCGTTCTTGATGAGCATCACGAGTTGCCCCGGATTGATGCCGATTCTGCCCGCCTGCGAGATTAGTTGCTGGCGTTTGGATTCGGTCATGCCCGTGCGCACGTACTGTTCTATCTGTTGTTTTAGTTGTTCAAAATCTGTCATTTGGTCGGCTGATTATTATTTGTCGAGGGTGAAGGAGTCGCTCGTGCCCTTGTGGCTGTCGATGAAGAAATCCACCGTGTAAGTGCCGGGGCTGAGCGTTGTGGCAGTCTTTTTCCAAGTTATCTGACGACGCATGTCCGAACGGTCGTACTGCACACGATCCTTCATAGTATAAGCGATGCTAACTCCCTCATACGTAAAATCGCCCGACGGCTCCAATACCTTGCCGTTGGGGTCGATAATCCTGAAATACACCGTAACCTCGCCCATGAAAGCCTTTTCGTTTCCATTGAGGGTGTAAACGATGTCGAGTTTTTCGATGCGCTTGGCCTTGCGCTCCTTAGGCTGGATTACCTTCACAGAACCGGTAATCTGCGCCATCTGGTAGTTCAAGTCCTTGACCTCCGTGGAGAGGTTTGTGTTTTCGTTGGAGAGGTCCACAATCTTGGTTTCGAGGCCCTTCACCTTGGTCTTGAGGTCGGCGATTTCGCGCTGCTTGGCGTTGAGTTCCTGTTGGCGCATCTCGGCGTTGTCGAATACGAGTTGGATGAGCCTGTCCATAGACGCGCTCTGGTAGCCCGACCCTTTGAGGCTCTCAGCCATCTCCTGGTTCTGCGAGATTAGTTGCCTAATCCTGTCCATGTAATCCTGCAACTCCTTGTTTTGTGCGCCGGTAGCGCGTCCCTTGCTCTTGATTACGGTGGTAAGGGAGTCGAGTGACCTTCTGTAACTCTTGATAGAGTCTTCCACGTTGCCATACGAATCGAGTTTGGCATTGAGACCATACAGCATCGCCGACGACATGCTGTCCTGTTTGCGATAAAGATCCAACACCGAGCGAAGGCTGTCGCACTGCTTGCACGAGGCGTTGTCTGACGAACAAGACGTCATCATACCCGCCGCTATCATCAGCACCATCGCCGAAAACAAAATATATCTCATAACTGACTTATTTGATGCACATTCCATATCAATGCATAATTTATAATTACCTATTTTCTATGTTTGCAACTTTTCAAATTACAATTTTCAAAGTTGCGTAAGTTCGTACAACTGTGAGGACGGCTTAAAAATCACCTTCCCCGTTGCCATGCGGCTTATTGTACCCGCCCCAAGCGAAAACTTTTTTGCCACCACATCCGATTGCTCAAACTCAAATGTGTTTTTTGCCAAATCGACGTAGCACTTGCAGTTTTGGGCTACCGGCACGAAGTCGCATTTGAGATCGAAGGTCATGATATACCGCCCGTTCTCGTTCTTGACGTCCTTCACCGTAAGCAGCAGCGACTTGCCGTCGTAAATGCCCGAATACAAATGGTAAAGATCCGCCTCCTCCACGGGCTTGTCGCCAAGACCGAGGTAGGAATTGTTTTTTGAATTGCCCGAACCGTTGAAATCTATGCCCACAAACACAAGCACCGCCGCCACCACTACAATCACAATGGCGACTATAATATGTACCATCTTAGGGGCAAACATCTTCTCATCCGCGCTCATCATGCCTTCCACGGGCTTCTGCCCCGAAGTCTTGATAAGTTCGTCGAGTTCTTCCGGTGCAAGCCCCATGATACGTGCGCGCACAGTGAGCATGTCCATATCAGACTTGCTGATATGGCCAGACCGATTACACGATTCAATCAACAGCCTCAACTCTTCTAATGCCTTGTCCATTTTTGGTAGTAACAATGTTTTGAAACACAAAAGTATAAATTTATTTACAAATATAGAGTAACAAATCCATAAAATTTCACAAAAAGAATAAAGATTTTATTTTATCAGAATTTTGCGTATCTTTGTAGCATCAAAACAACACAAAAAACATACGAAAATGGCAGAAGAACTTGACAACAACGAAATCGAAATCCTCACCCTGACGGACGAAGACGGAGCCGACAGGGACTTTGAGGTGGTGGACAAACTCGAATACGAAGGCAGCACCTACTACGCCCTGCAAGAGTATTTTGAGAATGTGGAAGACCTCGACAAACGCGACGAGGACGAGGACATCGAAATCCTCATCCTCAAACACATCATGGAAGACGGCGAAGAATCTTTTGACACCATCACCGACGACGACCTCTTCGACAAACTCTCGGCGATGTTTGACGCAAGGATGGACGAGGAAGAGGACGCGGCAGAGTAGCCCACTCCCCCACCCCACCAACCAACAATGGCGGCGCACTTACCAAGTACGCCGCCATTATTGTATCCCCAAAAAAGACAATTTCATTTAACACCGAATTAAACGAATAAAACAAAATAATTTATTTAACTAATAAATTAAAATTCAACAAGTTAATTTTAATTTTTCGAATTTAACAAATACACTTCTGCGACTTTTATATTCGTTATATTTGCTGCCGCTTGCGGCATTTTGTTAAATGTAATCGCCGTGAGACAGTCCCCAAAAAACAAAACCGCCACGGAAACTTTGTGAGTTCCGTGGCGGTTTTGTTTTTATCAGAGTGATTATCTCAGTCTTCTATCGGAGCAAGGTTACGTCGCCAATCTCCTTGAAGATCTTGCCGTTCTCGAATGTGCACTTGCACTTGTAAACGTACACATCCTGCGGACAGAGTTTGCCTCGGTAGTAACCGTCCCAACCGATGTTGACGTCGGTGGATTCGTAAATCTTCTCGCCGTAGCGGTTGAAGATTTCGAGGAGGTAAGTGCCTTCCTTGACGCCGTTCCTCGGGTACGGGATGAAGACGTCGTTCTTGAGCCTCTTATTCTTATCAACCACACCACCGCAAGGTCCGGAAGGATCGGGTGAGAATGCATTCGGGAACTTAAGCATGCCTTCGGGTTCTACCCTCACATGAACGTCGGACTGCTGAGCGTGGCACTCCTTCTCGGGATGCCTGCTGATACCGATGAGCGATACATAGAAGTCGCCATGCTTGCTGTAGTAGTAGGTAGGCTCCCTCTCGGTAGATGTGCCGCCGTCGCCGAAGTCCCACTTCCATTCGTCCACGAAGTCAGAAGAGAGGTTCTGAGTGTAGAGCGGGATGTTGGGCAACCTTACGGTGTCGGGATAAGTCTCAAACTTAACTACCGGCGTCTGGTAAACCTCCACGGTGTCCACCCTTACCAGCAACTCGCCAGGAGTACCCGGGCCGTATGCCGAGAGGTAGAGGTAGTACAAGCCAGGATCGGTGAACATGTGGCGCTTCATGTCGCCAGCCTTCACAACGTAGTTGGCCTCTGCAACGAGCGAGTCGCTCTTGACGTACCGCCTGATATCCCACCTTACCGAGTCGTGGTACTGGAGGCTCTCTTCCAACAAGAAGTCGAAGTCATCACAGCCATAGTACTTGGTGTTAGGTATGAGCGATGTAGGCGGAGCCGGGATAATCGTGAATATCCTCGACGTAGAATCCGAACATGTGGTCCTCGTATTTACAATCTTGAGGGAGATTACGTATTCGCCCCAAGTCTCATAAGTGTGTACGAGCGTCGATTTGTAATCGGCGGGCGAGTTCCACACGTCGCCATTATTGTCGCCAAAGTTCCACCTATATACCATGTGGTCGGTCGGTATAGAGTCGGTGTAGAGGTTGGCGTTCATAGCGGGCTGACGCTGAACATCCGGGCTTACAGAGAACTCAGACGTGAGTTCCGGATATACCGTGATGTCGTGTGCGGTGGTGTCGTAGCATACAGCGTTGCTCGGGATCCTGATGCTGGTTACCAACCAGATGGGAACTATGCTGTCAACGTAGTTCTTGTTGTCGGTGTTGGTAAACGTCCTTTCGATCAATGTGTCGCGGTCGTATGTCTCAAACGAGTACATATTGCCGAAGTTCCAAGTGTACATCACCTTCATCGTGGAGTCGATAGGCGTTGTGTTGGCAAACATTGCTTCGAACGGCGAGCATCCAGACGCGCTTGTCGGGTTGATTACAAACTCAGGTACCGGCGGTACGTAGTAAGTAACTCTTACGGTGTCTGATGCGTAGCATGTGAGCCTGTCCCTATCATCGGTGTAGAGGTTCTTGTTCACAGTCTTCACGTGCCATACGAGAACGTTGGTCATGGCCTTGATGGAGTCGATAGCCGTCCTTGCCTCAAACCTGTTTTCGTAGTTGACGCCGCCCACAGGAGTATCCCAGTCGCCAGTCCAGCTTGTGGTGTCGGAGAGGAGCGGGTTGTCCATAGGTCCAGATGCAGAGAGCGTAGAGTAAGGATCGCAGAGGTGCTGGTCTTCACCGGCATCCACCTTGAATCCGTAGTTGTAGATGATTACGGAGTCTTGTGCGAGGAAGCCGTTCTTGATGACATTCCAGAGGAGTACGTTCTTACCCGGAGCGAGTCCGCGAACCATGGTCTTCGGGTTAGACTTGTCGTCGAAGCCGATATGACCATCCTGGCTGCTGCCGCCATGAGCCGCCGACCAGTAAGATACTGCGTTGGGCACACGCTCGGCGTTGAGTTGCGTAGAATCCTCGCAGATAGACCTGTCTTGACCTGCATCCACATTGAACGCCTTGTAAGCAACCTTGACGTAGCCAGTAGCCTTGCACGGCGGGATGTAGAGTTCGGTGCTGTTGCTGCCAATCAGAGTAGCGGTGTAGCCAATCTGGTTGAAGCCCTGCGAGAGACCAGTTACCGTAGTTGTGGGACCTAATGCCGGCGAAGGTGTGCCGTTGCCGGTGATGCGATCCCAACGTCCGGTGTAGTACGGAGATTCCTTAGCACGGAGTTCGATGTACGGCTCCTCTACTTCCTTGTAGTTGTCGATGGTGGTAACGTCGGCATCCACATTGAAGTGGTAGCTTATAATCTGTACAGTAGCCTCGCCAGTACACTGGGTAACGGTATCCTTTACAAACCAGGTGAACGGGTTGGAGTAGCCTGCACCGTTGTCGTCGTAGTAGAGGCCTGTTACACGGGTGTTGTAGAGGTGCGGGTCGTCAAACTCGGGTTCGTCGCCCACGCGCTCGGTGATGATGTCGCCCTTCACGCCATTGTACCATGTACCAATCTCGGTAGAATCGAGCGGCATACCAGCGAGTGTAGCGAACGTGTCGCAGACAGACTGGGTGAAGCCCGCCGATACGTTGATGGTGCGGTTGTCGATGGTGGCTTCCTTGATGGTAACGCAGTTTTGCTGACCATAAGTAACCGTCCAGCGAACGATGTTCTCACGCGGGTTGAGGTCGTAGATCATGGTGCTGTTTGCAGTATCAACCGCAATCCTACCACCACCCATCGGGATTGACCACTTACCCTTACCTGCCGACTGACGAGCCTCGATGTTGGTGCTGTTGCTACATGTGAACTTGTCGCCGGAGGTGATTTCGATGTCAACCTTGGTGCTTGTAATCACTACCTCGTCAGTAGCCTCGCAGCCATTGAGGAATACCGTCCATACGAAGGTATTGGGCTTGCTGGGCTGGAGGCCCCTTACCTTGGTCTTGTAGCTGTCGGCATCCTCGAAGTAGCCGCCAGACCAATGACCCTTGGCTTTCTCGCCGTGGTAAGTAGCGCGGAGGTCGGCAACGGTGTCGCAGACTTCGCGGTCGGCACCTGCGCTGGTGGTGAAGTAGTTGTTGTTTACTTCCAAGTAGTCGGACGATTCGCAGTGGTGCTTCTCGCCACGGGCATCTTCCCATTCCCTCGATACGATGGTCCATCTGAGGGTGTTGGTACCCTGCTGGATGCCAGTAACTGAGGTTACGTAAGAAGTGGTGTCCTGAATCTCGGCCTTGCCGCTTACAACCTTCCAGAAGCCGTATCCGTCTTCAGGAGCTGGCTGAGCGTTGATGGTCTTGATTTCCTTATCGTTACATGCTACTACTGCGTCGCCTACTTCTGCTACAACGGTGAGGTTGTAAACATCTACGGAAGCCACAGTCTCGCACTTCTTCGGGCCCTTCACGATGTGCCATTCGGCAGTGTTGTTGCCCTGTACCGATACGAACATCGTGGTAACAGCCTTAGAACTATCGAGGAAGTGTACCGAGCTTGGTCCACGCCAGTAGCCGTATGCACCAGCCACAGGCACATTGCCTATCACAGTGGCCTCGCCGTTACATACCGGGTTGGCACTTGCGATGTTGGCGAGAGCCTCGTACTTGTCGTTTACAACGATGAGAGGAGCGGTGGCCTCGCAGCCGTTGGCCTTCTTAACGTGCCACAGCATGTTGTGGAGACCCGGAGTAACGTTCTCAATCTTGACATTCTCGGAGGTGCTGTTGCCATCCACGAACTTGATACTCCTGGATGATGTAGTCCACCAGCCAGATGCACCATCGCCAGCAGGAGCAGCCGAGATTGAAGTGCTTGTGCCGCATATAGTCAAGGTGTCGGTGCCGTTGTCGCCCGAAGCCTTAGTCTTGATAGTGGCGGCGGTGAGCCTCATGGTATCCGTAGAGGTACAAGTCTTGCCCTTGTGGATAGTCCAAGTGATGTAGTTCTCGGTCTCGGCAAGACCCGTTACCGTGGTGGTGTTAGCCGTGGAGTCGGCAAATACTGCACGACCCTGCGTGAAGCCCCATGTACCCCAAATCGGGTTCTCCGGAGTGCCTGTGGGCGGCATGTTGGCTGTGATTTCAGCCACGGTGTCGCAGACAAAGCGCTCGTGGGTAACGATAGCCTGCGGAGCGGTGTTGTTCATCACTACAACATCCTTGAACGAAGTACATTCTGTACCGTCGGGTCCGGGTACTGTAACCTTCCAGCGGACGGTGTTGACACCTTCTACGAGGTCGGTAACGTCGGTCTCGTTGGCAGTAGCGTCGGCAAACTTGGCGTTGCCACCTACAGGCTCCCAAACAGAGGTGTACTCCTCTACGTTGGTAGCACCGATTACATGACCCTTGGGTTCGCAGTACTCAGGCTGAGAAGTAGTTACCGACATGGTAACATTGTTGCTTACTACCCTGAGAGTGTCGGAAGATACGCAAGCGTCTGCGCCTTCGCCACGCTGGATGCTCCAGAGGAATGTGTTGGTGCCAGGTCCAAGGCCGAATACCTTGGCGTTGGCATTGGTGCTTTCGTCGCCGCAGTCGCCCTGACCGGCAATCGGCTTCCACCAACCGATTTCGTCCACATCCGGCGTGTTGGCACGGAGTTGAGCGTAGTCGGTACAGGTGTAGATGAGGTCGGGTGTCTTAGCATCGGTGGGCTTGTTGACAGTAACCGTAACCTCTGCGCTTACCGAGCAGTTGCCGTTGGTCTTAGTCCAGCGGAAGGTGTTGGCGCCGGTGAGGAGGTGCGAAACCTTGGTCTCGTGCGAGTTTTCGTTCTCTATCTGGACATGCTTGGAGAGCGGAGTCCAGTAGCCAGTGTAAGCACCCGGATCAGCAGCGCGGAGCATTGCCGTGTCTTCGCAGACTACAAAGTCGCGTCCAGCGGATACCGTGAGAGCCTCGTTGATGAGGGTGATGTCGGCCTTCGATACACATACCCTGCCCTTTTCGGAGGTGTTGGTAATTACCCAGAAGAACTTGTTCTCACCCGTAGCAAGATTCCTTACCTCGGTGTAGTTGGAAGTAGGATCTACGATGTCAACTTTGCTGGTTTCGGCAGCCCTCTGCCATTCGCCCTTACCAATCCTCGGCGCATTGCCGCTGAGGAAGTATTCGGTGCTACAGATCGGAACGCTCTTGGCAGCAACCACAGCCTTGGAGGGCGATACGTTGTTGATCTTCACGGTATCGGTGGTGTGGCAGCCGTTGTTCCAAACGTTCCAGGTGATGATGTTCATGCCGTAGTCGAGGCCGGTAACCATTGCGGTGTCGCAATTGGTGGAGTAAGGATTCTTCTCACCGAGAGCCTCGTATATAGCGTCGTTGTGAGTACGCTTGTGGATAAACTTGCCAGAGCCATAGTAAACGTCCCAGTAAACCGAGTCGTAGGTGGCAGGCATGTGAGCGAAGAACTGCATGTAGTCGTCGCACTGCTCGATGGGATCCTTGCCGCCCTGAGCGTCAGCCACTATGCCGTAGTTGGTAAGTTTGATCTCGTCTTCCATGTGGCAGGAGCCGTTGTCAACAATCCATTTGAGTACGTTGACACCGAGACCCAGACCGCGTACCTTGGTAGAGTAGTTGGTAGAGTTGTCGAACTTGCCATCGCCTTGACCAGATACATACTCCCACTTAGATGTAACCTTGTCGAGGTCTTCCGGCTTCTCGAATGCCTTCGGGTCGGTACCGATGAGCGAGAATACCGGGTCGCAAACTTCGAGGTCGTCGCCAGCGGAGAAGCCAGGATACCTCTTGTGTACTACGTTGACATCAGCCCAGGTGGGACAGCCGTCGCTCTTGAGGATGTTCCAACGGAGGAAGTTGTCGCCAAACTTCAAGTTGGTAACAGTGGTCCTGTTGTTGGTCGGGTCGGAGAATGTAACCTTCTGGTTGGGATCGATAGGCTCCCACCAACCCTTGTCGCCTTCTTCGAGCGGTGTGCCGAAGAGGCCAACTTCTACCTCGCAGGAGTCGATGTCCTTGGTGTTGCCGGCAGAGATTATCGTCATGCCGTTCACCACGGTAACTTCCTTGGAGATTTCGCAGACATCGTTCTTCACGTGCCATTCGAGCAATGTGGGACCGCTCTGTGCGCCAGTGTACTTGGCAATCGGGTCAGTCCACCGGAGCTGGAAGTCGTTTACATCCTCGTAAGCCACGCCGTTGAGCGCAAATCCCTTGTATTGCGAGATCTTAGACATTGTCCACCAGCCGGTTTCGCCCTTTTCTGCATCAGGAGCGGTAGCACCGAGGTTGCCTTCGTCGCCACAATTGTGGATGTAGTCGGAAACCTTGATTTCAGGCGACTTGTTCCAAATTACAATCTCGCTGGAGCCTTGGCAGCCACCTTCGGAGTAAACAGTCCACTTGAATACGTTCTTGCCCTTCTGGAGGTTGGTAGCCTTGGTCTGCCAATCGGTGGAGTTTTCTACCTTGGCGGGACCGAATGTAGTAGTCCATGAACCAGTGTAACCATTGTCGGCAGGATCCCTCATGGCAGAGAGGTTGTACTCGTCGGAGCACCATTCGGGAACCAGACTATTGGTAATATCCGAATCGGGTATCAAGTAAACGATGTTGGCAGTAGCAGTGTTGGGACAAGTGCCGTCCAAGTTGGTAACAGTCCAAGTGAACGGGTTGTTGCCAGGCTTGAGACCCTTGATGCGAGCCTTCGGGTTGGTCATTGCCAGAGCGATTTCGTCGGGATCGGTAAGTTCCTCGTCGTCATCACTGAGCCAGATGATGTGGTCGCCGCTCGGCTCCCATACGCCCTTCTGACCATCGCGGAGCGAGCCTGTGAGAGTAGAGAAGTCGTCGCAAGTATTCTTGTCGGCGGCCACTGCTACTACGCGGCGGCTCTCGATGTTGGCGTATGCATCCTTAGAACATTCGTTCTTCTCGTAGTGCCACTTGAGCGTGAGGGTTGCACCTGCGTCGATGGCAACTTCGGCGTTAAACTTGCTCTTGTCTGCATCGTTCAACTTGCCGTTGCCAGCCACGATGGTCCACTCGCCTTTGCCAGTCTCGTAGTGAGTAGCGTCGAGAGTTACCTTGGCGCTACATGTAGGAGCGTAGGTGCCGGCAGAGAGTTCGAAGTCGTTGTTTACGATAACGAGTTCTGCATTATCCTGGCAAGTAACCTTCTTAGCACCCTCGCCACCCGACATCTCAATATGCCAGATGAAGGTCTCGTTGCGATCCTTGCCGACGTTCTTCACTGTGGTAACAGCGGAGTAGCACCTCGGAAGAGCCACAGGATTGCCGTCGAGGTCTGTGTTGACAGCGTTGACCATCTGACCGAGGATGCTTGCGTTGGCAGGCGACCACCAGCCGGTAGCACCGCTTATTGCGACAGCCGCAATTTCCTCAGTGCCGGTACAACTGTAGATAGAGGGCTTGCTTACGAGTTCTGCCTTGACGTTGAGGCTCTTGATGGCAACCTCAGCGGTAGCGGTACATTCCTCGTTCTTCTCGCTCGTTACAGTCCAATGCAAAGTAGTGAATGCGTCGGTAGCGATGTCAACGAGTTTGATGGTGCTGCTATTGACGTTGCCCTCGATGGTTGCTGCGCCGTCGATTACCTTCCATTCGCCCTTGCACTGACCAGGCAGCGAGCCGGAGAATACCCTGCTCGTCTCGCAGGTAAACAGCAGGTTGTCGTTGACATCCACGCCGGAGATAGAGGTCTCGATGCCGTTGTAAACAATGTTGATGGAAGCCTCCTTGGTACAGCCGCCGTCGAAGCCGTTCTTAGCCTCATTGAGCGTACCACCATTGTTAACAATCCACTTGAAGGTGTTGACGCCGGTGCTGAAGTTGGTGAAGGTAACGTTGAAGTCGGTGGATTCGCCCTTAGCGAGCGTTGCCGTCCTCGGGTTGCCTACCACCCAGATGCCCTGTGCGCCAGTGCCGGTGAGGTTGTTGCCGGTGAGTTCCTGAGTGGGCGAGCAGATGTAGAGTCCAGTCTCGCCAGCCTCGATGAGAGCAATCTCCTCGATGGAAGCCGATACGCTATTGTTGGTAACATATACTGTCTTCTCGTCGCTACACTCGCCCTTGGTAACCTTCCAGTAGAACTTGGTGGAGCCTGCGGGCAAGTTGCTAACCTTGACATTGTACAAGGTGGTGTTGCCGTCCTCAAATACAACATCTTCGTTGTCGGTGGACCACTGACCCTCGCCCTTGTAAGGAATAGAGAGCGGATCCACAGCGGAGAGTGTTGCAGTGCCATCGCAACTTACCTTGTCAACACCAGCGTTGGCAATCACCTTGTTGTTGATGATGGTGATTTCGTCCTTGGTGGAGCAGTTGCCATTCCTGATAGTCCATACGAATGTTGCGCCGTCGAGGCCAATCTCGTCGAAGTAAACAGTGGTGTTGGTGCTGTTGCAGATGATGGCATTGTTGGCAGCGTCGTATTCCTGAGTAGCGTCGGTAGGCTCTACCCAATGAACAGTGCCGCGAAGTACCGTCCATACGCCAGTCTCATTGCTGGTGAGTATCGGAGTGCGAGCTTTGAGCGACTTCTCGCCGCCGCAGTACTGACGACCTTCGTAAGAATTGTCGGAGGTGATGGTAGCCTGCGAAGGAGTATTGTTGAATACAACCTTGCGAGCCACATTGGCTTCCGGACAACGACCTTCTGCGTCAACCACCGTCCAGACGAGTTCGTTGGAACCTTCTACAAGGCCGCTTACGGAGGTGTTGATGGAGTTGACGTCGGAGAAGGTAACATTCTCGTTAGCGCAAGACCATGTGCCTACGAAGCCTTCGGGTATAGCCTGAGCCATAATCCTCGGCAACTCGGTGCCGCAGACATCATCCACGTCGAATATCTCGGCAGTGGTCTTGAGGTTGGTAACAGAGGCTACAACGAAGTTTTCGCACTCGGTGTAGATATTGTCGGTAACAATCCACTTCAACTGCTCGGTGGTGTTGTCGATCATGCCCTCGAACATCGTGATGCCCTCCTGGGTAACCGTGTTGCCATTCTCGAAGAGCGACGAGGTAGAGGTGGAAACCTTCTCCCAGCGTCCGGTCAACGGAGCCTCTACGGTGGCGTTGAGTTTCACGGTGCCATCGCAAGTGTAGTACTCGGTCTTGGCGTTCACAATCGGCAGACGGTTGGTGAGGGTAATCACATCCTCAGCGAAGCAATCGCCGCGCTGCTCTACCCACTTGAGGGTAGCAGAAGAAGCGAGTTCTGTAACAACCACCTTGTTGGAGTTTTCGTCGCTGATAGCGACACCCTCAGCGGGCACCTCCCAATGGCCTACGCCGGTGGGCGACTGAGCCTCGAGGTCGGTGGTAGTGCCGCAGACGTAGCGGTACTTCTCGTTGGTAGAGAGGTCGGCGTCCACGGTGAAGTAGTTGTCGGTGATGGTAACGGAGGCCTCGTCGCTACACCTGCCGTCCTGCGACGTTACCGTCCAGGTGAACTTGTAGCTGCCGCCTTCCATGCCGGAGATTTCGGTCTTGTAGTTGCTGGGCGAAGCGATGTTGACATCCACCTCGCTGGCAATCTTAGACTGCGACCACTCGCCGGTAGCACCGCCGCTGAGAGCGGATGCTTCGAGGGTGTAGTTGTGTTCGCAGGCAATCTTGTCGTCCATTACCATGGCCTTCACCTCGGAGTTGGTGATGTCGATGGTGGCGGTCTTCTCGTCGCACTTAGCATCGGCATCCTGTACGTGCCATGTGAAGGTGGTGGTGGTGTTAGCAAGACCCTCGAATGTTACCTTCGCCAAAGTGGAGATTTCACCGAGCGAGAGGTTCGGGTCGCTTGCAGTCCACCAGCCGGTAGCACCGTAGAGGGCGGCATCCTTGGCCTCGACATCTGCATGGTCGGCGCAGAGGAAGAGTTCCTGATGCTCCTCGCCTTCTACCTTGGCGGTGAAGATTTCTGCCTCGTAGTAGATATTGCGTACAGTGATGAAGTCTGTCAACGAGCAGTTCTTGGAAGCCTCGTCGCCCGGAGTGAATACATTGGGCCTGCTTACTGTCCAGGTGAACTTGGTGTCGTTGTTGGGCCTCATCGAGGTAGCCGTAATCTGGCTGAGGCTCGGCACGTCAACTACGTCGTTGCCGTCCTTCCAGATGATGCTCGAAGCGTCTGCGCTCCAAATACCCGTGCCGTAAATCGGCTGCTCTGCGGTAAGGGTAATCTTGTTGTCGCAGATGAGCTGGTTGTCGGGAGTGTTGATGAACGCACGGCTCGGAATATTGTTGCGGATGATAACCTCGGCGGTTGCCTCGCAGTTGCCCTTGTTAACAGTCCAGGTGAAGATGTTGTCCTGGGTGTTGCTGAGGTTGGAAACCACAGCATTCGGGTCGTTCTTGCCGTCGGCATACTTGGCGGGATCAGACGAAGTATATACTACGCTCTCTACCGAGCAAGTCCATTCGCCAGTAGCGTTCTCAGGCAACGAGCCTTGGAGTGTGTAAGTATCGGAGCAATCGGTTACATCGTTGGAACCAGCCGTTACTGTAAATCCGCCGTTGGTTACGTATTCGGTCTTGGGAACGGTGCAGGAGAATGTACCGGCCTCAGCCTCCTCGTCGATTACAGTATTGGTGAGCGTCCACTTCAAGCCAACAGTGGTACCGGTGGGTATGCCAGTGTACTGAGTAGCGGCAGTTGTCTTGGATTCCTCCACGAAGTCGCCTTCGTAAGAATCGGAAGCCTTGCTCCAAGTGCCGGTGAGACCGTCGCCGAGTTCGTTGCCCTGGAGGATTGCAGTACCGTCGCAATCTACCTCCACTACGGTGATTACCGGCTCAACCCTCTGGTTGGTGATGGTAACCTCGCTGTGGTTCGGGCAGTTGCCGTCCTTGTCTTTCACAATCCAACTGAGGGTAACGCCCGAAGACGGGATGCCAGTTACCGTGGTGGACGGATTCTCGGAATCGGCGATTTCTACGCCTTCCACATTAGCGGAAACAATCTCCCAGTGTCCAGTCCTGTTCTCGGTGAGCGGAGTAGCGTTGAGGTCGTAGGAATCCTTGCAAGTGTTGATCTTGTTGTCCTTATCAACGAGATCTGCATCAACCTCAAACATGATGTTGGTGAACCTTACGCTGGTGCTCTTCTGGCAGGTGCGGGTGGTCTCGTCGCCGTCTTCAATCTCGTGGTAAACATTCCAAGCGAATACGTACTCGCCGTTGGCCACCATGCCGGATACAGAGGTGTTGTAATCGTCGGAGTTGCCGAAGGTGATAGTCTTGCTATCGGCAATCTTGCTCGACGGGTAATCCTCCAACGACCAGTAGCCGTGAGCCGTGGTGCCGTAGCCCGATACGTTCTTAGCCTGGAGAGTAGCCTCGGGGCTGCAGATGGTCTTGGACTCGGTGAGAATCTCAGACTCGATGTAGAGGTTCTTGATGTTAACCTGCTGCGACTTCTCGCAGTAGTCGACCTCAGGCTTACCCTTGCCAACAGTCCAAGTGAAGATGTCGCCCGAAGAAGGAATGCCCTTGACGGTAACAGCGTTGCTGTTGGTGGTGGTTTCGCCAGTCTCATCGAAGGTGCTGCCGTTGAGCGACGACCATGTGCCGATAGAGCCGGGGTATGCCACGGTGTTGTCTTCGGCCTGGAGAGTAGCGGTGTTGTCGCAACTTACCTTGTCGGCAAAGTCAATCTTGGCACTTACGTAGTTGTTAGTGATTTCGATTTCGACAGCCTTTTCGCACTCGCCCTTCCATATCTTCCACTTGAAGAGGTTGGTATTGAGGTCAAGCGTGTTAAACTTGATCTGGTTGGGTATTACATTATTGTCGTCGTCGTAAACGAGTTCCTTCTTTGCGCCACCAACGGTGCTCCACTCGTACTCAACGTCGCTGCCGATGGCCTCGGCCTTGAGTGTGATGGTGTTATCACAAGTGAACTTCTTGGTGGTGAGAATCTTCGCCTCGCCAGGCAGATTGTTTGTAATGGTAATCTCAGCCGTGTTGTCGCAAGTCGGGATGCCCTGAGCATCGCTTACGTTGGTAACGGTCCATACAATCTTGTTGTCGCCGAGGGCGAGGTTCTGAGCCGTCGTGGTAGCGGAAGCCTCGTCGGAGAAGGTGATAGCGTCGTTGTTAGCGGGCGACCACTTGCCGGTGAAGCCTTCGGCAGGAAGACTGCCACGGAGTTCTACGTTGTCGGCACATACTACCTCGTCGTTTACGAAGATAGAGGGTTCGTACTTGAAGTTGGTAACAGTTACCGGGTACTTCTTGCTTGAGCATGTAGTCATCAGGTCGTCGGTAACAATCCAGTACAAGGTGATGGTTGTATTCGGATCCATGCCGGTGTACTGAGCGTTCTCACTCTCCTTGTTGATGAAGTGTCCTACGTAGTCGCGCTCCTTCTCCCAGTGTCCGCTGGTGCCGGATGCTGCGGGTGTAGCGGAGAGTTGGATGTCGTTGCCGGTGCAGGTGTAATACTTGTTGACAGCGACAGCCTGCGGCTTGCGGTTGTAGAGCGTGATGGAGTTCTCAGCCGGGCAGCCGTTGCGCTTCTCGTGCCATGTGAATACAGCCGAAGAAGTGATGCCGCTCACCTTGATTTCGTTGGAAGCGTCGTTGAGGTACTCAATCTTGCCCTTCAAGGTTTCGTCTGAAACAGTCCACCAGCCCTCGCCCATCGGTACGGATGCGAGGATTGTAGTCTCTTCGCCACAGATGTTGCGCGAATCGCCTTCTACGGTGCGGTCGGCATCCACGGTGAAGTTGTTCATCGATACAATCACGTCGTCGTAAGCGTCGCAGACAATGTTGCCAGCCGACTTAACAGTCCAACGGAATGTGTAGTTGCCGCCGGTGAGACCCTTGATGCCAGTGTGGTAGTTGTTGGTCTCGGTATTGTCGAAGGAAACAGCCTCCTTGTTGGTGCCAGCGATGCACTCCCAAGAGCCAGAGCCTACGGAAGGAACGGTGGCGTTGAGTTCAGACTCGCTGCCGCACGCGGTAACGGGATCGCCTGCTTCGGCTGTTACCTTGTCGTTGGCAACTACGATGGAAGCCGTCTGGAGACCGCACTGTCCGTTGTCAACATTCCAAGTGAAGGTGGTGGCACCGCTCTGGAGTTTGGATACACTGATGGAAACATCGGTGTTGTTTACCTTAGCGTCATTGAGTTTGAAGGCGAGACCCTCAACCTCCCTGTCGGTGGTCCAGTAGCCCTGAACGTTGTACTTAGACTTGGAATCCTCGGCGAGCAACTCAACCTCGTCTGCGCAGACTGTCTTCACAGTGCCTTCACCGTTGTTGTCGGTGAGGGTGAGGATGTTGGCATCGTAATGAGTATTCTCGATGGTAACATCAGCCGTGCTCTTGCAAATCATGCCGTTGCCATTGTCGCGGCTTACAGTCCATACGAAGATAGCCTTGGTATTGGGGCTCATGCCGTGTACAGTAACGTTGTTGGCAGATTCGGCGAGTGTAGATTCGCCTTCGCCAGTCAAGTTGGAAGTGAAGGTGATGCCGTTGGTAGATGTGCTCCATACGCCGTTGCCCTGTGCAGGCTTGGTGGCATTGAGTACAAAATCGGTCTGGCACTCCTGATGTTCCGTAGTAGTAATCTCGGCTACGTCAACAGAGTTGTTAACAATCTCTACCATCTTGGACTGCTCGCAACCGTTGGCCGCAACGGTCCAGGTGAATACGTTGGTAGTAGCGTTGTTGAGACCCTTGACGGTAGCGTGAGGATCGTTCTTGCCGTCGGGATACTTATCGGCATCGGATGTAAAGTACTCTACATTGTCGTTGTTGCACGTCCAAGTACCGGTAGCATTCTTGGGCAAGGAAGCCTTCATCTCGTACTCGTCGGAGCAAGCGGTAACGTCGTTGGCACCGGCGGTGAAGTTCATCTGACGGTTAATCACAGTAACCTTCTTGCTATCCTCGCAGTAAGAGCCGTCTGTACGTTTGTTCTTGACGGTCCAGGTGAGTTCTGCCGTGCCGCCTTCGGGTATGCCTGTGAAGGTGGCTACCTGAGAGGTAACGTCGGTGATTTCGTTGCCGTCGGCGTCAACAAAGTGGCCGGTGGTAGATTCGCCGATAGTCCACATGCCTTCGAGGTTGGCGATATGCTCTACGTCGTTGGCGGCGGTGAGTACTACCGTGCCGTTGCAAACCGGCTCGGCAAACGAAGCGTCAGCAATCACAGCGTCGTTGAATACGGTGATGTCGTCGTAATACTTGCAACCGCCTTCCTTCTCTACGGTCCACCTGAGGGTAACGCCTGCAGATGTGATGCCGCTTACAGTAGCATTGTACTTATTAACGTCAGCATTGCCATCGCCGAAGGATACGCCGGAGTTGGTAACTTCGCTCCAAGTGCCGGTAGCACCATCGATGTTGGAACCGAGGAGGCTGTAAGAGCCGTCGCAAGTGGTGCCGGCTACCTTGTCGCCATTTTCGTCGAGGCCAAGCCTTACGTCTGCGTCAACAGAGAACTTGCCGTTGGTAATCACGAGTTCTACGTGGTCTTGGCAAACCTCGTCGGTAGCGTCGTTGTCGCCGTCGAGATCCACAATCCTCTTAACATTCCACCAGAACTTGTAGATGCCTTCCTGAGATACGCCTTCTACGTATGCGATGTTGTTGGAGGCACTGTTGATGGTGATGTCTTCCCTCTTCATCCTTGACGACGGGAAGTCAGCCAAAGTCCATTCGCCCTCTACGCCATTGCCGTAGGAAGCGAGGCTTACAGCCTTGATTTCAACATCGTCCTCGCAGATTACAGACTTGTTGTCGCCGAGTTCGGGTGTTACACCGTAGTTGTGAACAGTGATGCGCCTTGTAGCCTCGGGACAAGTGCCGCGCTGTACGTGCCATGTGAAGAAGTCGCCGGTCTGAGGAACATTGAGAGCCTCTACCTTGAACGCCTTCTCAGAGGTGTCGTCGCTGCCCTTGAACTTGGTGCCGTTCTGCGAAGTCCACCAGCCATTAGAACCAGTGTAGGTCTTGGTGTTGTCTTCGGCTTCGAGAGTGATGTTGCCATCGCAAGTGTAGATGTCGAGTTCGGGTATCTGACCAGCATCCACCTTGTTATTGTAGATGGTGATGGTCTTAGAATCGGAGCAAGTACCGTTAGAAACCGTCCAAGTGAAGGTTTCGGAAGCGTCGAGACCCTTGAATGTAACAGTGGTGGTGGTAGCCGACTGCTTGCCATCGGCGGTCTTGGAGTTGCCAGAGGTAGTCCAAGTGCCAACCACGCCATCCACAGAAATCGGTGCTTCTGCAGTGAGGGTGATATTGCCGTCGCAGGTCTCGGTAGCGGTGGTAAGAATCTTAGCCTTGCCAGGCAATGTGCTTACTACCGTGAAGGATTCGGAGGTGCTTTCGCACTTGTCGCCTTCAGTGTTCCATACGGTCCAGGTGATGTAGTTGTCGCCAGGTATCAGGCCATTAGCCGTGGTAGAGGGTGCATCTTCAGGGTCAAATGTAACACCACTGATGCTTGAAGACCACTTGCCAGTGTAGCCCTCGCTCGGCATAGAGCCGGTGAGCGATACGTTGTCGGCGCATACTACATTGTCGCCGTTGATTACGGGATTGAACTTATTATTGGTAACAGAAACCTCAACCTCGTCGGAGCAAGACGGAGTAGCGTCGCTCACTACAATCCACTTGAGTTTGACGGTGGTGTTCACGTTGCCTGCCGGGAACTGGTAGGACGCTGCGTTGTCGGTGGGTTTCTGGTTGTCGCCCACAAATTCGCCTACGTATGTAGTGGCCACCTTGTCCCAATGACCCGTAGTGCCGGATGCAGCCTTGGTGGCATTGAGTTTCACAGTGCCATTGCAGGTGTAGTATTCGGTCTGCGCGGATGCAGAGGGCTGGATATTGTTGAGGGTAATGTTGTCGTAAGCGTCGCAACCGTTGCGGTGCTCGTGCCATGTAAGAGTAGCCGAAACCTTGATGCCTTCTACGACAAACTTGTTGTTGCTGCCCGCAACGGGAGTAATCTTAACATTTTCGTCGTCGCAGGTGAGTTCTGCCTTGTCTTCGCCAGCGATTACAGGCTGCGGAGTAGAAACCTTGAGGGTGAGTTTGTCGCCGCAGACATCGCGGGTGTCGCCCTCGGTCTCAATATCGGCATCCACCGTGAAGGTGTTGTCGAATACCGTTACGTACTTGGGTTCGGATGTGCAGTAAGGCTTGCCAGTCTCGGTGTTAACCGGCGACTTAACCGTCCAAGAGAACCTGTAATTGCCCGACTTGAGACCAGTTACAGAGGTAACGTTGTTGTCGGCACCTGCGCCGTAGGAGATATTGTCTATCTCCGACTCAGGACTTTCGAGTTTCCACTCGCCTGTGCAGCCGGTCGGGGTAGCGTCGGCGGTAAGGTTAGCAGAAGTCGTGCAGGTAGATACGGAAGTTTCGGTTACATTGCCCACTACCGAGTAGTTGGTAATCTGTACGTTAGCCTTCTTAGACGGGCAGAGACCTTCTTGCTTAGTTTCTACATGCCATGTGAAGGTGGTAGTACCGTAGGGCAGAGCCGTTACAGTAGTAGTATTAGTAGCGATGCTTGCCTCGCCGTTAGCGAACTGAGCGTCGTCGTTGCTCTTAGTCCAGTAAGCGAGAAGCTTGTCGTTCTTGATTTCGTTGGCCACGATACCGATATTGTCTTCGCAAATGTACTGATTCTTAGAGAATACCTTGGCCTCGTAGAAGAGGTTGTTGATATCCACAGAAGCAGACTTCTCGCAGATATTGTCGGTGCTTACAACCTTCCAAGTGAATGTGGCCTTAGCATTGGGAGCGAGACCATTTACTACCACGGTAGCATCGGTGGAAGCGTAGCCAGTCTTATAATCGCAGCCGTCTTCGAGTTCCCAGTATCCTACGCCTACGGATGCCGGCGTAGCAGTGAGTTCTACGTAGTCGTTGCACTCGTCGTGAGCCTGGGTGAGGATAACAGCGTCGTCAACAGTATTGTTGATTACAGTGATGCTCTTATCGTGTTCGCAACCGTTGGACTTAACCTTCCAAGTAAGGATGTTGGAGTCAGAATTGCTGAGACCGCGAACCGTAGTCTTGGGATCGGTAGAATCGTCGAATACGATGCTGCCCTGGTTGCCAGACCATTCGCCGGTAGCGTTGGCATCGGTGGACGGCAAGGAAGCGTCGAGTTTGATGAAGTCCTTGCAGTTGGTCTTCTGGTTGTCCACGCCAGCGGAGAACTCGAAGTCGTAGTTGGTTACTTCCACGGTCTTGGTGTCTTCGCAGTAGGTCTTGCCAGTCTGGTTGTTTGACAAGCCGTTCTTCCTGATAGTCCATGTGAACGCAACCTTAGCACCCTTGCCCATGCCAGAGTATTCTGTAACAGCCTTCTGTACGGAGCGTTCCTCGGTGTCGGTAAACTTGCCCACTGTGCTGGTGGTGGACCAGAAGCCAGTGTACTTGCCGTCGTCGCCGTTCACATTGTCGTTGGTGGCCTCGAGGGTAACAGTGCCGTCGCAGGTGCTGGCGGGTACGAGTACCGTGGCGTCAACCTTGTCGTTGTAGATGGTGATCTCGTCGCTAACCGGGCAGCTGCCGTTGGCGCGGCTTACTGTCCACGTGAGGGTGATGCCGTCGCTGGTAACGCCCTTCACTGTGGCGTTGGCGTCGGTGTCGTCGGGCGAGAAGGTGATATTCTCCGCGTCGCCGTTCTTGACGGTCCACTTGCCCACCGTGCCGGAGATGGTCTGGCCGTGGAGCACGTACTCGTCGCCACAGGCGCTGGCGGCCTTGCCTTCTACCTGGGTGTCGGCGTCAACACTGAGCATGGAGTTGTTGACAGTGAGTTCGGCGAAGTTGCGGCATACTTCCTTGCCGTCCACCTCGCGCCATACGTTCCAATGGAACACGTACTTGCCGGTAACGTCGAGGTTCGAAGCGGTGGCGCGGTTGCTGCCGCCGTCGGCGATGGACACGTCGTTGGCACCGCTCATCATGAGGTGCTTGGTCCACTGGCCGTGTACGTTGTTGCCAAGGTGGCTGATGGCGTCGGCTATGAGTTCCGCCTCGGTCGAGCAGGCTATCGTGCTGGCCACCTTCTTGCCGTCGATGGTAGCGTCTGCCTGGTAGTTGGCCACTTCGACGGTCTTGGTGTCGTAGCACTTGCCGCTCTGGCCCTTGGTTACTGTCCAGATGAACTTCTCGCTCTCGTTGATTTCGATGCCGGTGGCGGTGGCCTTGTGCTGTGCCGTGCCGTCGGCGGTTACGTCGAGTCCGGTAGAAGAAGTCCACTCGCCGCTGGCGTTAGCGTCAACGATGGCCTCGGCCTCGAGCTCGATGGTGCCGTCGCAGGTAACTGTCTTGTTGAGTATGTTGCCAGCCTCGATGTGGTTGTTCTCGATGACAACCTGGGCGTCGGCGTGGCAGTCTTCGTGGCCCTCGCGGTAGATGGTCCAGAAGAAGGTGTTGCTGTTGCCGTTGAGTCCGGTGTACGCTACCTCGGTGCCGGTGGTGGTGGCCTCGTTGGTGGAGGTGCCCTTGACTACCGCGCTCGAGGTGGTGGTCCACTTGCCGATGACGTTGTTCTCAAGCGCACGGGTGCGGAGGGTGACTTCGCCGTCGCAGACCTCCTTCTCGGTGTCGGACATGGTTACCTCGGCTACGCCGGGAACGATGTTGTCGATGGTGGAGGTGGCGACGTTGGCGGCGCATCCGTAGGAGTCCTTGACGGTCCAGGTGATGCCGTTCTCGCCGTGGGCGAGGCCGCTTACCGTTACCTTGCTGTTGTCGCCGGCCTCAACAGGCTCGAACGTCAGGCCGCTGCCAGCCCACTCGCCGGTGTAAGTGCCGTAGTTAGGCATCGTGCCTTCGATGACGAGGTGGTCGTCGCAGACGTAGGACGCAGCCTTGATTTCGGGGATGAACCTGTGGTTGATGACCGTGGCCTCAATGCTGTTGGCGCAGGACGGGTTGGAGGCTACCTCCACTATGTAGCGGAGCTTGGTCTCCGAGTTGTCCTTGATGTTGTATATCTTGACGTTGCTTACGCCGTCGTATTCGATGCGCGATACGTCCTCGGTGCTGCTGAACGAGCCGGTGTAGGCGTTGGAGACTTTCTCCCAGTAGCCCTTCGTGCCGCTCACGATGTTGCCGGCCTTGAGTTCGGCGGTGCCATCACAGGTGTTGTAGATGACGTCGGCAGTGGCCTCGGGCTGTACGTTGATGAGGGTGACGTGGTCGGAAGCCTCGCAGCCGTTGGTGGATGTCTCCTTGTAGTCGAGGCGGACGGAGGTCTTGCCACCCATGCTTACCAGGATGGTGCCGTTGTCGCCCTCGGTGTAGGGAGCACCCTTCCATTCGATGGTGCTGCCAGCCTTTGCGGTGGACGGCTGTACTGCAACAATGTCGTCGCAGACCTCGCGGGTCTTGGTCTCGTCGTCGGCGTCCTTGTCGGCGTCAACCGCGAAGCCGTTCGCGCTGACGGTGAGGATGTCGGAAGGCTTCTTGCAGCCCTTGCCAGGCTCGGCAACCTCGGTGGACGAAGACACTACCCACTGGAACTGGTAGTCGCCGCTCTTGAGGTTGCGTGCGTAGGTCTTGTAGTTGTTCGGGCTGTCGAAGGTGACACCGGCGTAGTCGATGCCGCCAACACACTTCCATTCGCCCTCGCCGCCGGACGGTATCGTCGAGCCAACGAGTTCTACCTTGTCGTCGCAGGTAACGTTCTTGCCGCCCTTGACGTAGGTGTCGGATACCTTCGCCGTTACGTTGAGGCTCTCGTTGGAGATCTCGACGCTCTTCTTGTCGTCGGTGCAGGTGAGGCCGAGTTCGTCGTTGATGTACTGCGCGTGCCACTCGAAGGTTACGGTGGAGTTCTCAGGCAGTGTTACCGTGATGGAAGGCTCCTCGCTGCTTGCAGAGATGGCGGCGTTCACAGTCGGGTTGTTGGATGTCCACCAGCCCTTCACGTCGTAGACCTTCCTGACGTCCTTGGCGTCGAGGTCGATGGTGTTGCCGCAGACGGTCTGGCTCGGAGTCTCGATGAGGTTCTCGTAGTGCTTGTTGAGGACTTCAACAGGCTCGGAAACGTGTGCGCAGGTGCCGTCCTCGTTGGCGATGGTCCAGGTGAAGGTGGCGGTGGCGTTAGCGGGCAGGTTGGATACCGTCACAACGTTGTCGGTGTTGGTGCCGCTCGTGTAGGTGATGGTGGAGGGCGAAAGCGTCCACTTGCCCTTGCCGGCGACAGGCGCGTTGGCGGAGAGGTTGACGTCTGCCTCGCAGGTAACGCCTGCAACGGGGTTGATTACAGCGTTGTCAACGTTGTTGTCGGTGATGACCACAGTGGCGGTCTTGGGACAGCCGTTGTAGTCGGCGTGGAGCGTGAAGGTGTGCTCAGACGACTTGGTGAGGCCGCTCGCAACGGTCTTGTTGACCACGCTGCCAGCAATCTTGTTGGCCTCGCCGTCGCCCTGGCTGAATGTTACGCCGGGCACGCTCGACTCCCACCAGCACTCTGCGTCGGCAGGTGCGTTGGCGCTGATGAGCGCGAACTCGTCCTTGCACTCCGTGGTGTGGTTGTAGCCGGCGGTGATGGAGTATTCGTAGTTGGTGACTTCCACGGTCTTGGTGGACTCGCAGTAGGTCTTGCCACTCTGGTTGTTGGTCAGGCCGTTCTTCCTGAGTGTCCATGTGAAGGATGCCTTGGCGCCCTTGCCGATGCCGGTGTAGTCAACGACGGCCTTCTGTACGGAGCGTTCGTCGGTGCCGGCAAACTTGCCGGCCGTGCTGGTGGTGGACCAGAAGCCGGTGAACTTGCCGTCGTCGCCGTTCACATTGTCGTTGGTGGCCTCGAGGGTAACAGTGCC